>NZ_BAABGN010000012.1:0-491734 GCF_039541595.1 Georgenia halophila
TTCACACCTGGTGCCGGCAAAACCCATGCATGCCAGACCGCTGTCGGCAACGAGGCTATGAGCCAGACACCAGGTGCTCAGGATCCAACCACCGCAACAAGGGCGGCAACACTCACCCTGACACTGACATGACGGTAGAACGGTCCGGCGATCCCGGCGACAGCGGCGCGCCGTTCGTGATGAGCTCGTAACGCGGCAGCCTCCGTGCCGAACAAGCCCTAACTGCCCGTCCGCGGCGTCAGACCGCAACTCAGGGCTTGCTCGGCGGGCACTCGAGAGAGCCGGCCGTGCGGGCGGGCCCGGAGCTGCGGTCGTACCCTGTCCCGGTGTACGAGAACGTCCGTCCGGAAGGACTGCGCGCGCATCACACGGTCGCCGATCTCTTCCCGACGACGGGGGCACCGCCGCGGCTCGTGGTCAGGCCGACGGCGGTCGCACCACCGGCGGAGGGCCGGCTCCCGGACCCAGAGGATCTGGAGGCCGCGCTCGAACCCCTGGTGGACCTGCTGGCCGGGCGACGCCTCGCCGTGCTGACCGGCGCCGGCGTCTCCACGGACTCCGGAATCCCCGACTACCGCTCGCCGGGATCGTCCCCCAGGCGGCCGATGACGCATCAGCAGTTCGTCTCCTCCGCGGCCTTCCGCCGTCACTACTGGGCGCGCAACCACCTGGGCTGGCGGCACCTGCAGGCGGCCGAGCCCAACGACGGGCACCGCGCGCTCGCCGCGATGGAGCAAGCCGGCCTGCTCACCGGCCTCATCACCCAGAACATCGACCTGTTGCACGTGCGCGCCGGCTCGCACGACGTCATCCATCTGCACGGGCGGTACGACCGTGTGCTGTGTCTACGCTGCGGCCTGGTGCTCAGCCGCGAGGAGCACGACGAGACGCTCGTGGCGCTCAATCCCCACTGGCGCGAGCGCTTCACCGACGTCGCCGACCTGGAGGTGGCTCCGGACGCCGACGTGGTGCTGGAGTCCACGGCGGACTTCAAGATCGCGGACTGCCCGCGGTGCGGCGGCATCCTGAAGCCCGACGTCGTCTTCTTCGGCGACAACACCTCCAAGGAACGCGTGGAGCAGGCTTATGCGCTCGTGGACGAGGCCGAGGGGCTGCTCGTCGCCGGTTCCTCCCTGGCCGTGATGGGCGGGCTGCGGTTCGTCCGGCGGGCGGCGAAGGCCCAGCGCCCGGTCGGCATGGTGAACCGGGGAGCGACGCGGGGCGACGAGCTCGCCTCCGTGCGCGTCCACGTGGGGACGTCGGAGGCGCTGCCGATGCTGGCGGCGAGGCTCGTCGAGCGCCGGAACGGCTGATCTGCGGAGCGCCGGACCGCCTGAGTGCCGGAACACCCTGAGCTACGGCGCCGACTATCGCGTCACGAAACCCTGCAGGCCCTCGGGCTCCTCGTCCTCGATGTCCACGTGGGTCACCTCGGCCAGCCGCGGTCCCTGGCGTACCCAGGCAGCCATCGCATCGACGGCGGTCTCGTCACCCTCCAGGACGACTTCGACGGTGCCGTCCGGGACGTTCCGCACCCACCCGTTGACGCCGAGCCGGGCCGCCACGTCCTCGCACGCGTAGCGGTATCCCACGCCCTGGACCTGGCCGTGGACCACGAGATGGCGCCGAATCATGAGAACAAGTCTCGTGCGGCCGGACGGCTTATGCACACGGGCGGCGACGGACGCCGTCGGGCCGTTCGGCTGGACGGCTGGACGGCTGGACGGCTGGACGGCTGTCGGTAAGTTGGCGCCATGGCGGGAGAGCAGACCGCATCCGACCGGCCGACGGCGAGGACCGCCGTCGGCCACCGGCCGTGTCTCCTCTGATGAAAGGCGCCAGTCGTGTCATCCACCCGCCCCACCATCTACCAGCACCCGCTCGCGTACCTCGTCGGCCTCGAAGGCGTGGCTCTCATGCGCGCCTTCGCCGGCGAGCACGATCGCGAGTTCACCGAGGCCAGGCTCGCCGACATCCGCCGGCTGCTCGACGCGGCCGACCGCTTCGGTGACGGGCACGACGTGCCGCCCATCGCCGTCGAACATGGCTACCGGTACTGGGCGCCGCGGTACGACGCCGGCCCGAACGGCTTCTGGGGCACGGAGGAGCCGCTCGTCCGGCCCCTGATGGAGCGGGTGCCACCGGGCGTCGCTATCGACGCCGCGTGCGGCACCGGACGGCACACAGGGTGGCTCGTCGAGCAAGGTCACGAGGTCCTCGGATTCGACACCTCGGCCGACATGCTCGCGATCGCCCGCGGCAAGGTGCCGGGCGCCCAGTTCGCCGAGGCAGACCTGCACCACCTTCCGGTGCCCGACGCGTGCGCCGACCTTGTGGTGGTCACGCTCGCCCTGAGCCACGTCGAGCACCTCGGCCCGGCGTTCACCGAGCTCGCGCGTGTGCTACGGCCGGGTGGGCACCTCGTCATCTCCGACACGCGCGGTTACTACGTCGGCTCGCCGCTCTACCCGCTCGTCGAGGGCGCGGACGGCGAGTTCGGCTACATCCCGAACTGGCGGCACGCGACGAGCGAGTACCTGGAGGCGGCGTTGCCGCTCGGCCTCCGGCCGCGTCACTGCCGCGAGTACAGCGGGAGGGCGGACGCACGTGCCGAGGAGGCCCGCCGGGACGATGCGGCCGACGGCGGCGCCGGGGCGTTCGATCCCGCGGCGAGCATGCAGTTCGAGGACCCGTCACGGCCGCCGAACATCTGGGAGATGATGCCGTGGGCCGACGCCGCCACTCGCGCGGCGTACGACGGCGACCCGGTGCTCATCGTGTGGGACTTCGAGAAGGAGTAGCCGCTACCGCCGCTCGTCGAAGAAGGCCCTGAGCAGCTCGCCGCTCTCGTCAGCCCGGACGCCGGGGAGCACCTCGACCCGGTGGTTCAGGCGCGCGTCACGGACCACGTCACGCACGGAGCCGGTGGCACCCGCCTTGGGGTCCCACGCACCGAGGACCACACGGCGGACGCGGGCGAGCACGACGGCGCCCGCGCACATGGTGCAGGGCTCGAGCGTCACGACGAGCGTGCAGCCCTCGAGCCGCCACGTGCCGAGCGCGCCGGCGGCCTCGCGGAGGGCGAGGATCTCGGCGTGGGCGGTGGGGTCGCCATCGACCTCCCGGCGGTTGCGGCCTCGTGCCAGCGTGGACCCGTCCGGGCCGAGGACGACGGCGCCGACCGGGACGTCGCCGTCGTCGGCGGCCCGGCGGGCCTGTACCAGCGCCTCGGCCATGGCGGCGTCGAGAACGGCGTCGTCCGGAGCCGGCCGCATGGTCATGCCGTCATGATGACAGGACGTCGGCCGCCGGCCGGGCTGCCGGATTGCTGGCGGTAGGTTGGGCATCATGCGCGTGCACGTGGCGGACCACCCCCTCATTGCCCACAAGCTCACCGTCCTGCGGGACCGGACGACCCAGTCGCCGACGTTCCGTCTGCTGGTCGACGAGCTGGTGACCCTGCTGGCCTACGAGGCGACGCGCGACGTGCGGATCACCGAGGTGGAGGTGACCACCCCGGTGGCGACCACGAACGGCACCCACCTGGCGTCGCCCCAGCCAATCGTCGTGCCCATCCTGCGTGCCGGGCTCGGCATGCTCTCCGGGATGACCCGGCTGCTGCCGACTGCGGAGGTCGGCTTCCTCGGGATGCAGCGCGACGAAGAGACCTTCGAGGCCATCACCTATGCGAACCGCCTGCCGGACGACCTGTCGGGGCGGCAGTGCTACGTGCTCGACCCGATGCTCGCCACCGGGCACACGCTCATCGCCGCCATCGACTACCTGCTCGAGAAGGGTGCGGTCGACGTCACCGCGATCTGCCTGCTCGCCGCCCCGGAGGGCCTGCGGACCGTCGAGGAGGCCATCGGCGAGCGCGGCGACGTCCAGATCGTGACGGCGGCCGTGGACGATCACCTGAACGAGCAGAGATTCATCGTGCCCGGACTGGGTGACGCGGGCGACCGGTTGTACGGCGTCGTGGACTGAGCGGCGCACCTCCCGGGCGTGCCGTCGGGAAGGCCGTGCGATCGTGAAGCATGGCCCTACCAGCCGACACGCACGTGCACAGCGAATGGTCGTGGGACACCGGCGGACCGTCGTCGGCTGCCGCCGGAAGCATGGAGGCGACCTGCCGGCAGGCGCTGCGCATCGGTCTGCCCACCCTGATCTTCACGGAGCACCTGGACCTCACGTCGTGGGTGGTCGACGAGCGGGACCTTCCTGGCGATCTGCGGGTGCACGCCGACCCGGACGGTGAGTTCCATCCTCCGGTGCTCGACGTGGCCGGCTACCTGGAGTGCGTCGAGCGGTGTAGGCGGCAGTTTCCCGAACTGCATGTCCTTACCGGTGTGGAGTTCGGGCAGCCGCACGTGGACACGGCCCCGGCGGCCGAGCCGCGGAACACCACGGCCCGTGAGGTCGGTGCCAGCGACCTCAAGGCACTCGACCGCGTCAACGGTTCGCTGCACACCCTGCCCGTCGGTGGTCGCCGCCACGAACCGTCCGTCCTCTACCGGATGTGGCCGCCCGAGCGGGTCGTCCGGGAGTACCTCGACGAGGTGTGCCGCATGATCGCCGGATCGGATGCCTTCGAGGTGCTGTGCCACATCGAGTACGCGGTCCGATACTGGCCATCGGAGCGGGTAGGGCCGTTCGACCCGGGACAGTTCGAGGACAGCTTCCGTCAGGCCATGCGAGTCCTGGCCGGCTCCGGCCGCGCACTCGAGATCAACCTCGCGCAGCAGATTCGTCCGTGGATCCTCCAGTGGTGGCGCGACGAAGGCGGGCGGGCCATCACCTTCGGCAGCGACGCCCACGAGCCCCAGCTGCTCGCCAAGGCGTTTCCCGAGGCCATGGCAATGGCAGAGCACTACGGCTTCCGGCCGGGCCGGTGGCCCGCCGACTTTTGGACGCGGTGACGTCCGCCGATCTGCGCGCCGAGCCGCCGACCGGCCAGCACGCGGATCGCTGCCTCACCGGTCCTGGGCGCGCAGCAGGGCAAGCAGCGAACGGACCGTGCGCCGCGCCGCCAGCAGCTCGCGCCGCTGGACGTGGCGGGCGGAGAGCAGCCTGGCGAGCTCGTCGTCGTAGTCGTCGGCCAGGCGCACGAGAATCTCGCTCCCCCGGGCGGTCAGCGTCACCAGCGGCGACGAGCGGTGCTGCGGGTTCGCCCGCTTGAGCGCCAGACCGTCGGTCACCAGGATGTCGACGACGCGCTGGACGCTCTGCCGAGCCAGGCCGAGCCTCGACGCGATCCCCGGGACGGTGGCGTCCTCCTCGGAGACCACACTCATGACCTGCCATCGAGCCACGGTCAACCCGTGACGTGCCGCCAGCCGCTCGCCGATCCCGCGTGAGATGGCGGCCAGCTCGTTCACCTCACCGATGAGAAGGCGGTACGCCTCGGCTTCGTTCGGCATATCGACAGCATACTGTCATACAGTGACAGCAGGCTGTCACGCAGCGTTGCGGAACCTCGCCAGTGCCGAGCCGAGGTCCTCGCGCAGGTCCTCGACGTCCTCCAGGCCGACGGACAGCCGCACCGTCGCGCCGGTGATGCCCATCTGTTCTCGGAGGGCCGGTTCGATCCGGCAGTGCGTCGTCGTCGCGGGGTGCGTGGCCAGCGACTTGGTGTCACCGAGGTTGCTGGAGAGGTCGATGACACGCAGGGCGTCGAGGAACGCGAAGGTCGGCTCGACGTCGCCGCGGTCAGTATCGAGGGTGAAGGTGACGACGGTTCCTCCCCCGCGCATCTGTGACCGCGCCAGCTGGTGCTGCGGGTGCGAGGGAAGGTACGGGTACCGCACGGAGGCCACGCCGGGCTGCCGCTCGAGCCAGGCGGCCAGCTCGAGGGCGACCGCGGACTGCGCACGCACCCGCAGCGGAAGGGTCTCCAGACCCTTCGTGAGCACCCAGGCGTTGAACGGTGCCAGCGTCGGCCCGGTCATCCGCAGCATGGTCCGCATCCGCCCGGCCAGCAGCTCGCGGCTGCCGAGGACGGCGCCGCCCATGCAACGACCCTGACCGTCGATGTGCTTGGTCGCCGAGTACACGACCAGGTCGGCCCCCAGCTCGAGCGGACGCTGCAGGACCGGCGTCGCGAAGACGTTGTCGACGATCACGAGTGCACCGGCGCCGTGCGCGAGCCGGCAGATCTCCGGCAGGTCCAGGACGTCCTGCATCGGGTTGGTCGGTGACTCGACGAAGACGACGTCCGCCGGGGTCTTGAGCGCCGACGCCCACTGGTCCAGCTCCGTGCCGACCACGTAGTCGGTGACCACGCCCCAGCCGGCGAGGATGCCGTCGAAGACGGTCAGGGTCGATCCGAAGAGCTCACGGGCGGCGACGATCCGCGAACCGGACCGCACCATCGATGCCACCGCGGTGAACACCGCGGACATGCCGGTCGCCGTCGCCAGGCACTCCTGCGCCCCCTCGACCAGCGCGAGACGTTCCTGGAACGTCGTCACCGTGGGATTGGCGTATCTCGAGTACGTGTACCGATCGATTTCTTCGGCGAACGCCGCCGCGGCCTCGGCCGCCGTGTCGTAGACGAAGCCCTGGGTCAGGTACAGGGCCTCGGACGTCTCCTGGAACGGGCTGCGGTGCAGGCCGCCGCGGACCGCCGCGGTGGACGGCCGGAAGTCGCCAGGGTCCGGGCCGTCAGGGCCCGACGGACACGGCAGTTCTGGCACAGCCACTCCTCAAAGCCTCGGGTAGGTCCGATCCTGCCGGATCAGGTCGACCGCGTCCGATTGCCCGTCGCCTGGTTCGGATGCTGAGACCCGTTCGGTCGGTCGGTGCGCGTTTCGCCGTCGACCGGTTCGCCGTCGGCCGGTTCGTCGCCCGGAATCGCCTCGTCCGGCGTCGTGCTGCTCGTGCCGTCGACCATCACCGTCGTCGCGGGCGTGGCGTCACCGGGGACGGTCCGCAGACCGGTGTCCAGCACACCCTTAGGCTGCTCGCGCAGCGGCTTGGCGGTCGGGGTGGCCGAGTCCCAGGTGGAACGCAGCTCGGTGGAGCGCATGAGGACGACGGCGAGGACGCCGAGGAGCCCGACGCAGGCGGCGACCAGGAACACGGTGCCGATCCCGTCGCCGTAGGCGTCCTGCACCACCTGTGCGACGCCGGCCGGCAGCCGGGTGAGGTCGATCGACTCGCTCGTGGCGTCGAAGGCACCTGGATCCATGCCCTGCGCCGCCAGTCCGTCGATCGTCAGGTCGGTGACCCGGTGCGCGTAGACCGCCGCCAGGAGCTGGATGCCCATGGCGCCGCCGAGGTTGCGGAAGAACGTCACGGTCGAGGTCGCGGCCCCGACGTTGGAGAGCGTGTTGCTGTTCTGGACGGCGAGCACCAGGTTCTGCATCGACGCACCGAGGCCGAAGCCGGCGATCAGCAGGAAGCCGCCGATGAGCCACAGCGAGGTGTCCGAGTCGACCGTGGACATCAGGCCGATCCCCACCGTGAGCAGGATCAGGCCGCCGACCACGTACGGCTTCCACCGCCCGCTCCGGGAGACGAGCTGCCCGGCGATCGTCGACGACGCGAGCAGGCCCAGCATCAGGGGCAGGGTCAGCCATCCGGAGATGGTCGGGCTGTAGCCGCGGCCGATCTGGAAGTACTGCGCGAGGTAGATGTTGGCGCCGAACATGACCGTGCCGACGGCCAGGCTCGCGACGATGGCGAGCGCGGTGGACCGCTCCGTGAGGATGTGCAGCGGCACGACCGGCTCGGAGACCTTTCGCTCCACGAGGATGAAACCCAGCACCAGGACGGCGACACCGGAGAGCATCACCGCGGTCTGCCAGGACGCCCACGGGAAGGCGTTGCCGCCGAAGGAGACCCACAGCAGCAGCACCGTCGTGGCGAGCGAGATGAGCGCCGCACCGGCCCAGTCGACCTTGGCACCGGGGCGCCGGGTGTCCGGGACGTGCAGGTTCTTCACCAGCACGGCCAGGGCGCCCACCATGAACGGGAGGGTCGCCCAGAAGCACCAGCGCCACCCCAGCCACTGGACGTCCACGATGACGCCACCGATCAACGGCCCGGAGACCGTGGCCGTGGCGATGACCGCGCCGAGGTAGCCGTTGTACCGGCCGCGCTGCCGCGGCGGGACGATCGTCGCGATGGTGGTCTGGACCAGCACCATGATTGCGCCCATGCCGGCGCCCTGGAGCACGCGCAGCGCGATGAGCATCTCGGGCGAGACGCTGAAGCCTGCCATGAGCGAGCCGACCCCGAACAGCACGATCGCGCCGAGCAGCAGCTTCTTCTTGTCGAAGAGGTCGGCCAGCTTGCCGACGATGGGCGTCATGGCGGTCGAGGCGAGGATCGCGGAGGTGACGATCCAGGTGTACTGCTGCTGGCTCCCGCCGATCTCGGCGACGATCACCGGCAGGGCGTTGCCGACGATCGTGGCGGAGAGGTTGCCGACGAACATCGCAAGCAGGAGGCCGGCGAGCACCCGGAGCACCTTGCGGTGCTGCTCGTGGGCCGCCTCCGCCTGCTCCAGAGTCATGCCGGCGTAGGCGCGCCGTTTGGTCAGCTCTTTGCGCGGGCGTCTCACACAACCTCCATGCCGCCGGCGCGCGGGCCGGCCAGCTCGTCGTAGAAGGGGCTCGAGGCGGCGACGAACTCGCCGAGGTCCTCCGCGAAGCGGGTGATGCGCTCGACCGGCCAGTCCTGCAGCGCCGTCGTGATGACGTCGGCGTGCCGTCGCCGGACCTCGCGGAGCTTGGCGTGGCCCGTCTCGGTCAGGGAGACCAGGGCGGCTCTTCCGTCTTCGGGGTCGGTGCGCCGGTCGACGAGACCGAGCTTCTCCAGCGACGCGACCTGCCGGCTGGCGACGGAGGGGTCGACGATCTGGGTCTCGGCGAGGGTGGCGACCCGGCACTCCCCGATCCGGCGGAGCGCGAAGAGGATCTGGACCTGGGTGGGCTGCAGGCCGCAGCTCTGTGCGACGAGCGTCCCGGAGGTGCGGTTGCGGCGGAGGAAGGCGCCGATCTCGTCGATCAGACGCTCGCTGGTTTCGGCACGGGAGGAGGACACGGGAGACCAGGGTACTCCTACATGCACCATGCATCTATTCAGGTCGGCGGACTCTGCAGCGACCTCTGTCACACGCCGGGTAGCGTGACCGCGCCAGCGACGTCGGAGGAGACAGACCCCATGAGCACCATCACCGAGGCGAAGATCATCGTCAGCTCGCCCGGCCGGAACTTCGTGACCCTGAAGGTCGTCACCTCCGACGGTGTCGTCGGCTGGGGCGACGCGACGCTCAACGGTCGCGAGCTCGCCGTCGCCAGCTACCTGCGGGACCACGTCTGCCCGCTGCTGGTCGGCCGGGACCCGGCCCGCATCGAGGACATGTGGTCCTACCTGTACAAGGGGGCCTACTGGCGCCGCGGTCCGGTGACGATGACGGCGATCGCCGCGGTCGACCTCGCCCTGTGGGACATCAAGGGCAAGGTGGCCGGCCTGCCGGTCTACGAGCTGCTCGGCGGCAAGGCCCGGGAGGGCGCCATGGTCTACGGCCACGCCGCCGGCGCGGACGTTCCCGAGCTGCTCGACGACGTCGCACGCTTCCGTGCCGAGGGATACCTCGCCGTGCGGGCCCAGGCCGCCGTCGCCGGCATCCCGGGGGTCTACGGCGTCGGCCACGGCGGAGAGGTCTACGACCCGGCGGACTCTTCACTGCCGGAGGAACAGGCCTGGTCCACGCCCGAGTACCTCGACCAGGCGCCGAAGTACCTCGCCGCGGTGCGCGACGCCGTCGGGCCGGGCGTGCACCTGCTGCACGACGTCCACCACCGCCTCTCCCCCAACGAGGCCGCCCGGTTCGGGCGGTCGGTGGAGGATCTCGGCCTGTTCTGGATGGAGGACCCGACGCCGGCCGAACTGCAGGACGGCTACCGGCTCATCCGCTCCCGCACGACCACGCCGATCGCCACCGGTGAGGTGCTCAACTCGATCTGGGACGTCCAGCAGCTCATCACCGAGCAACTCATCGACTACGTGCGCACGTCGGTCTCGCACGCCGGCGGCATCACCCACCTGCGGCGGATCTTCAACCTCGCCGAGCTGTACCACGTGCGCACCGGATCGCACGGAGCGACGGACCTCTCCCCCGTCTCGCTCGCCGCGGCGGTGCATCTGGACGTGACGGTGCCGAACTTCGGCATCCAGGAGTACATGGCGCACATGCGGCTCACGCACGAGGTTTTCCGTCCGAGCTACCGGCTCGAAGCCGGCCTGCTGATCCCGTCCGACGAGCCGGGGCTCGGCGTCGAGGTCGACGAGGCGGCGGCGGAGAAGTTCCCGTACGAGCCGAAGTACCTGCCGGTGGCGCGGCGCCTGGATGGCTCGATCCACGACTGGTGACGCGCGTCCCCGCGAGACTTGCGCGAGGGCTACTCGAAACACCGAGGGCCACTGTCCGAACTGGCGCCCGTGGTGTTTGGAGTAGCCCTCGTTCGGGCCCGACGGCGGGCGGGACCGCGGGCGGGACCGCGGCCGGACCTATGGTTGAGCCATGCGCCTGTCGCCCCTCGTCGAGCCGGGCCCGCCCCTGAGCCGCGAGCAGGTCCAGCGCTACTCCCGCCACCTGCTGCTCGGCCAGCTCGGGCACGACGGCCAGCGCCGCCTGCTCGCCTCGCGGGTCGCCGTCGTCGGGGCCGGAGGGCTCGGCGCACCGGTGCTGCAGTACCTCGCGGCGGCCGGGGTCGGGCACCTGACGATCATCGACGACGACGATGTCGACCCCTCCAACCTTCAGCGTCAGGTCATCCACACCATGGCCGACGTCGGCCGGCCCAAGGTCGACTCCGCCGCCGAGAAGGTCCGTGCGCTGAACCCGGAGGTCGAGGTGTCCACCCACGGCCGCCTCGACGCGACCAACGCTCGCCAGGTCCTGGACGGGCACCACCTCGTCCTCGATGGCACCGACAACTTCCCCACCCGCTACCTCGTGTCCGACACCTGCGCCGACCTCGCCGTGCCCGTGGTGTGGGGCTCCATCCTGCGGTTCGACGCGCAGATCTCGGTGTTCTGGTCGAGTCCCGTCCCGGCCGACTCGGGTCCCGACCCGGCCGACGGCGGACGGAACCCGGGCACCTCCGGGACGCCCGTGCCCGCACCGGGCCGCAACGAGAGTGTTGATCCTGCTGCTATAGCGACCGGATCGACACTCTCGTCGGCGGGCGTCACCCTGCGGGACCTGTTCCCCTACCCTCCCCCGGAAGGCACGACCCCCTCGTGCGGGCAGGCCGGGGTGCTCGGAGCGATGTGCGGGCAGGTCGGCTCCATCATGGCGACGGAAGCGATCAAGCTCCTGACCGGCACCGGCGAGCCGCTGCTCGGGCGGGTGCTCGTGCTCGACGCCCTGACCCAGCGCTGGAGCGAGATTCCGGTGCGCGCACGTCCGGCCGCCACGACCGTGCGCGCCGAGTCGTCACCCGTTCACCGAGTCGTCAATGACGTACCGGCTCGCCGAGGCAGCGACGGGAACCCGATCCTGGAGCACTCGAGCGAGGCTCCGGAGGGCTCGGGCGAGACCCCGGAGGTCTCGAGCGACGGACAAGACGCGCAGCAGCGCTCCATCACCGCCGCCGAGCTCGCCGCCCGGATCACCGCCCGCGAGCGCGGCACCGACGACTTCGTCCTGCTCGACGTCCGTGAGGAGCCCGAGCGCACCATCGTGGCCATCCCGGGCGCAGTCGGGATCCCGCTGGGCGAGGTGCTCACCGATCCCGACGGCGTCGTGCACCGCCTCGACCTGCACCGGCCCGGCGGCGTGGCTCGCGAGCTGCTCGTCCACTGCCGCAGCGGCCAGCGCTCGGCCCAGGCGGTGCGGGCGCTCGCCGACGCCGGTGCCCGGGCGATCAATGTCCGTGGCGGCGTCCTCGCCTGGGTGGCCGACGTGGACCCTGAGCTGCCCACCTACTGACCTGCCGACCACCCGCGAACGCCTGGGCCGCCACGCAGCCGAGACCGGCCGCTGTGCAGCCACAACCGGAGGAGACCGCATGATCACCGTCGAGGAGCATCGCGCCGCGGTGGTGTCCGGGGTCGCCCCGCTCGGCGTGCGCCGCGTCGCGCTCCGCGAGGCACTCGGCTGCGTGCTCGCCGAGGACGTCACGGCGTCCCTGGCCGTTCCACCCTTCGACAACTCGGCCATGGACGGCTACGCGGTCCGTGCCGGCGACGTCGCCGAGGCCGGCGAGGAAGCACCCGTGCGGCTGCGCGTCGTCGGGGACGTGCCGGCCGGCAGCGCCGAGCGACCGGAGGTGCTGGCCGGGACGGCCGCCCGCATCATGACGGGCGCGCCGATGCCGCCGGGCGCGGACGCCGTCGTCCCGGTCGAGCGCACGGACCAGCCGGTCGGCCCGGGGCCCGGCCGGCAGGTGCCGGACGCCGTCGCGATCCATGCGCCCGCCGGCGCGCACGTGCGGCGGGCCGGCGAAGACGTGACGGCGGGGGACGTGGTGCTACGCGCCGGTGTCGAGCTGGGACCGCGGCACCTGTCCACGGCGGCCTCGACCGGTCACGACACCCTGGCGGTGCGGCCTCGTGCCCGCCTCGGCGTGCTGTCCACCGGCGACGAGCTGGTGCCACCGGGCGAGCCGCTCGGGCCGGGCCAGATCCCGGACTCCAACAGCACCTTGCTCCTCACACTCGCAGAGTCCCTCGGCGCGACGGCGGTACCGCTCGGCTCGGTCGGCGACGCTCCGGAGGAGCTGCGCGACCTGCTCGCGGACAACCTCGAGCGCGTGGACGCGATCGTCACGACCGGCGGCGTAAGCGCGGGCGCCTTCGACGTCGTCAAGGAGGTGCTCGGCCCGCTCGGGGACGTGACGTTCTCGAGCGTCGCGATGCAGCCCGGCAAGCCGCAGGGGTTCGGCGTCCTCTCCCGCAGTGGCGACGACCCCGACGACGGCCCCGGCGACGGCGACTGCGACGCCGAGCGCAGAGTGCCGGTCTTCTGCCTGCCGGGCAACCCCGTGAGCGTGTTCGTGTCCTTCGTGGTGTTCGTCGATCCGGCGCTCCGGGTGATGTCCGGGCGCGGCACGCCGGACGAGCCGGCCTCCCTCCGTCCGGTCCTGCTGGAGGCGGTCGCCGCGTCCGGCTGGCGCTGTCCGCCCGGCCGGCGCCAGTACATGCCGGTCGTGCTCGAACGGCCGGCCGACGACAGGGTGCTAGTCAGGCCGGCGAACCCACGCGGGTCCGGCTCGCACCTGGTGGCGTCGCTGGCGGCGGCCGACGCGCTCGCCGTCGTCGAGGCTGACGTGGATTCGGTGGCCGAGGGGGACGTGGTGAGCGTCATGATGGTGCCGTGAACATGCGCCTGACCCACCTGGACGACGCCGGCAACGCCCGCATGGTCGACGTCACCGGCAAGCAGCCGACCGTGCGCGAGGCCGTCGCGACCGGCGAGGTCCGCTGCAGCGAGCACGTCATGTCGGCGCTGCGGGAGGGCACCGTGCCCAAGGGCGACGTGCTCGCCGTCGCTCGGATCGCCGGGATCGCGGCCGCGAAGAAGACGCCCGAGCTGCTGCCGCTGGCCCACACGATCGGTGTGCACGGCGCCGTCGTCGATCTCGAGCTCGCCGAGGACCGGGTGGTCATCACCGCCACGGTGCGCACCGCCGACCGCACCGGCGTGGAGATGGAGGCGATGACTGCCGTCTCGGTCGCGGCGCTCGCGGTGGTGGACATGGTCAAGGGCGTGGACCGCTCGGCGGAGATCACCGGCGTCAAGGTGGTCGCGAAGTCGGGCGGCCGCTCCGGCGACTGGCGCCGGCCCGAGTGAACCGGTGATGGCCCGCTTCGACGCGATCGTCCTCGCCGGTGGCCGCGCGCGCCGTCTCGGGGGTGTCTCCAAGCCCGACGTCGCCGTCGCCGGGCGGCGCCTGCTCGACCACGCGCTCGAGGCGACGGCGGGTGCCGGCCGGGTCGTCGTCGTCGCCCCCGCTGCGGTTGCTGTCCCCGACGGCGTGACCCGCACCCTGGAGGACCCGCCGCACGGTGGTCCGGTGGCCGGGCTGGCAGCCGGCCTGGCGGCCCTGGACTCCGATGACGGCAGCAGCGGCGACGACCGCGACGGCGACACGGCCGAGCTGGTCCTGGTCCTCGCGTGCGACGGGCCCTACGTGGCGACGGCGGTCCCCCGCCTGCTCGCCGCGTTGAGGACCGACGACGAGGACCAGCCGGACGGCGCGGTGCTCGTCGACGGCGACGACCGCGCGCAGTGGCTCACGGCGGTCTACCGAGCCGTGGCGTTGCGCGAGCGTGTCGCTGAGCAGGCACGGGAGCAGACCGGCGAGTCGATGCACGCGCTGGTGTCGCAGCTGCGTCTGGTCGGGGTGCCCGCTCGGGAGCACGAGGCGGACGACGTCGACACCTGGGACGACCTGCCCGACGGCTGACGGGCCCCGCACCGTTGCGTGCCCTCGACCACTCCCGCCGGACGCGCGACCGTCGAGCCGCGGTCAGTGATCTCCGCCGTCGAGCTGCTCGAGCACGTGCGGCAGCACGGGCGCGACGACGGCGACGGCGTCCCGCACCCCGCCCGGCGACCCCGGCGCGTTGACGACCAGCGCCTCACCGTCGTGGCCCGGCGCGATCCCGGCGAGCCCGCGGGAGAGCACCGCCGTCGGCACCGCCGCCGCGCCCTGGGTACGGATGGCCTCGGCCAGGCCGGGCAGCTCGCGACAGAGAACCTCCCGCGTGCCCTCCGGCGTGAGGTCGCGCGGCGAGATGCCGGTCCCGCCGGTGGTGAGCACGAGCCGCGCTCCGCCGTCGAGCGCCGAACGCAGGGCATCCCGCACGCTCGCGACCCCGTCGGGGACGACCATCACGGCCGCCGACACTCCGGCGTCGGCGAGCAGGCGGACCGCCAGCGGACCGGAGAGGTCCTCCGCCTCGCCACGCGCGCAACGGTCCGAGACCGTGATGACGACGGCGGGTGTCGCGGGTCCGTGAGGCACGCGGCAACGCTACCGAGCGTGCCCGCACCCGGCTGCACTTATGGTCCGCGAGCGGCCCCGTCCCGATAGCCCGTGCGCCATCCCGCGACAACGGCCCGCACAGGGCCACAATGTGGGGACAGCACGAGCGAAGGAGTCATCGTGGAGTTCACCTTCGAGTCTGCACCTGCCCGGGTCGTGTTCGGGCGCGGCACCGCCCGCACCGCCCTGGCCGACGAGATCGCCAGGATCGGCGGCAGCCGCGTCATGGTGGTGGCCGACGCCGGTCACCGGGCCTTCGTGGAGGCCGTCGCCGGGCCCTTCGACGACGCGGTGGTCTCCTGGTTCAGCGAGATCGAGGAGCACGTCCCCGCGGCGTCGGCGGAGGCGGCGGTGGCCCGAGCGCGGCTGACCCGTGCCGACACGGTGCTGGCCGTCGGTGGTGGGTCGACGATCGGCACGGCGAAGATCATCGCCCGCGACCTGCGGCTGCCGGTCGTCGCCGTCCCCACCACGTACTCGGGCAGCGAGGCCACGCCGTCGTGGAGCGTGACCCACGGCGGCGGCCGGAAGGAGTCCGGCATCGACCCCGCCGTCCGGCCCCGCGCCGCCGTGCTCGACCCGGACCTGTCCGACCAGCTGCCACGAGAGCTGGCGATCACCTCCGCCCTCAACGCGGTCGCGCACGTCGTCGAGGCGTACTGGTCCCCCGGCGCGAGCCCCATCAGCTCTGCGCTGGCCGACGAGGCCATGCGCTCCCTCGCCGAAGGGATGCGCGGCACCGGTCCGCGAGGTCTGGCGATGGCGCAGGCGCCGGAGCAGGCCGTCGCCGACCCCGTCGGTGCCTGGGCGGGCACGCCCTTCTCGGCCGGCGAGCAGCTGCTCTACGGCGCACACCTCGCGGGGATGACGTTCGCAGCCACCAGCTCCGGCCTGCACCACACGATCTGCCACGTGCTCGGCGGCGCCTTCCATCTGCCCAGCGCGGCGCTGCACGCGGTGGTGCTGCCGCACGTGCTGGCGCTCAACGCCCCGGCCGTGCCGCACACCGCCGAGCGCATCGCCCGGGCACTCGACGCCCAGGAGGCGGTCAGCGGGCTGCGCGGCCTGGCGGCATCGGTGGCCGCGCCACGCACGCTCGCGCAGATCGGGATGCCGCTGCGGCGGCTCGAGGAAGCGGTGGACCGGGTGACGGCCGCGCTGCCGGTCGAGAACCCGCGCCCCGTCGGCAAGCCCGAGGTTCGCACCGTGCTCACCGCGGCCTACGGCGAGGACGTGGCGTAGGCCTCTCGCACCGCATGTCACGCAGACGCGAACAGATCCCGTTGTCCGAGTCGCGGCTGCGGCGTTAAGGTTGTCGTTGTGCCGCAGTTTCGGATCAGTGACGCCGCCGAGTTGCTCGGCGTCAGCGACGACACCGTGCGTCGCTGGATCGACGGCGGCGCCCTGCCCGCCACCACCGACGGCGCCGGCCGCATGGTGGTCGACGGCGCCGCGCTGGCCCGGCACGCCCAGGACGTCGCCGCGCGCTCCCAGCGCCCGGACGACGGCGGGGTCGGCCGCTCCGCACGCAACCGATTCACGGGCCTCGTCACGCGCGTCGTGGTCGACGGCGTCATGGCGCAGGTCGAGCTGCAGTGCGGCCCGTACCGGGTCGTCTCACTCATGAGTCGCGAGGCGGCCGAGGAGCTCGGTCTCGAGCCCGGCTCGCTGGCCACCGCCGTCGTCAAGGCGACGACCGTCATCGTCGAGACCCCGGGAGGCACCACATGATCGGCTACGGCATCACCAGCACCCTCGACGCGAGCGTCGTCAGCGAGCTCGCCCCGGCGGTCGAACGCGCCGGCCTGCGGACCCTGTGGGTCAACCACCCGGGCGCCGAGGGGAACGCGCTGGCCACGATGGCCGTCGCCGCCAGGGCCACGACGACCCTGCGGATCGCCAGCGGCGTCATCCCGATGGACCTGGTGCCCGCCACGGACGTCGTCGCACGCGTCCGCGAGCTCGATCTGCCCACGGACCGGCTCGTGATCGGCATCGGGGCGCACCGCCCGCCGAGCCCGGTGACCACGGTGCGCGAGGCCGCACGCACGATCACCGACGGGCTCGGCATACCGGTCGTCGTCGGTGCCCTCGGCCCGCGGATGCGCAGGATCGGCGCGCGGGAGGCCTCCGGAATCCTGCTCAACTGGCTCACGCCCGACGCCGCACGCGAGGCCGCCGCGGACCGCGACCGGGACATCGCCGCTGACCGGGGCGGGGGGCGGGGCACAGGCGGTGCCGGTGCCGACGACTCCGAGCTCGCCCTGTACGTGCGCTGCGCCTTCCCGTCCGCCCACGAACGGCTGCGCCAGGAGGCCGACAAGTACGCCGCGATCCCGACCTATGCCGCCAACTTCGAGCGCCTGGGGTTCGACGCGATCGACTCCGTCGTGCTCGCCGAGGACGCCCCGGCGCTGCGCACCGGACTCGAGCCGTACGCACGCGCCGTCGACGAGGTGGTCGTGCGGGCCGTCACCGCCGACGACACCCTTGCCGAGCACCTCGAGCTGGTGGACGCGCTCGCTGCCGGGCCGGACGGTGCGTAGGGCGCACCCTCACCACCCGGGCGGGCGCCGAGCGGCCGCTCGTCGCGGGCGCCTCCGGCTGGCGGCGCTGCTGACCGCGCTCGCCGCCGCGGCCACCGCGTGCTCCGGCCCGGACGACGCCCGTGGCGCCGAGCCCGAGTCCGGGTCAGAGCCGGGATCCGACCCTGAGGCAGGGGCCGCCGAACCGGTCACGGTCTTCGTCGCCGCCTCCCTCGCCGAGGTCGCGGAGCAGCTCTCGACCGACGCGGGCCTCGACGCGACCGTCTCGGCGGCCGGCTCGTCGAACCTGGTCTCCCAGGTGATCGCGGGCGCCCCGGCCGACGTCCTCGTCACGGCAGACCGGGAGACAATGGGCCGGGCCGTGGAGGCCGGCGTCGTGAAGGAGCCCACGGTGGTGGCCCGCAACCACCCGGCGCTCGTCGTCCCCGCCGGCAACCCGGGTGGTGTCACCGGCCTCGACGACTCCCTCGCCGACGCGACGCTCGTGGTGTGCGCGCCACAGGTACCATGCGGCGCGGCCACCGCCGAGCTCGCCGACCTGGCCGGCGTCACATTCGACCCCGCCAGCGAGGAGCTGAGCGTCACCGACGTCCTCGGCACCGTCACCTCCGGCCAGGCCGACGCCGGCATCGTCTACGGCAGTGACGTGCTGCGCGGCGGAGCGGCCGTCGAGGAGGTCCCCGTCCCCGAGGCGGTCGAGGTCACGAACGCCTACCCGGCGTCCGTCGTCGCCGGCACCGACGACGCTGTGGCCGCGCGCGCGTGGCTCGACGCGCTGAGCGGCGAACCGGGCCGCCGGGCCCTGACCGATGCCGGGTTCGAGGTCCCGTGAGGTCGTCGACCACGCAACCGGACCGGCTCGCCGGACTGCCGCGGACGGTGCTGCTGCTCGCCGTCGTCGGGGCGCTGTTCGTCGCTGTGCCGGTGCTCGGCCTGCTCGTCGAGGTGCCGTGGTCCCGGCTCCCGGCGCTGCTCACCTCGGAGGCGTCCCTGGCGGCGCTGGGGCTGAGTCTGCGCACCTCCGCGGCCGCGACCGCGCTGTGCCTGGTGCTCGGGGTGCCACTCGCGCTGGCCCTCGCCCGGGTGCGGCTGCCCGGGCGCCGTGTGGTCCGCACGCTCGTCCTGCTGCCGCTGGTCCTGCCACCCGTGGTCTCCGGACTCGCGCTGCTCACCACCCTCGGGCGGACGGGGCTGCTCGGCGCCCACCTCGAGGCCGCCGGCATCTCGATCGCGTTCTCCACGACGGCGGTCGTCATCGCCCAGACCTTCGTCTCCCTGCCGTTCCTCGTGCTGTCCGTCGAGGGCGCCGTCCGCACGGCAGGCACCCGGTACGAGACCGTGGCCGCCACGCTCGGCGCCCGCCCGGGCACGGTGCTGCGCCGGGTCACCCTGCCGCTGCTGCTGCCCGCCCTGGGCACCGGGACGGCGCTGGCCTTCGCGCGCTGCCTCGGCGAGTTCGGCGCGACCCTGACCTTCGCCGGCTCCCTGCAGGGCGTCACGCGGACCCTGCCGCTGGAGATCTACCTCCAGCGCGAGACCGACCCGGCCGCCGCGCTCGCCCTGGCGGTGCTGCTGCTCGCGGTCGCGGCGGTGATCGTGCTGCTCACCCAGCAGGGCATCGTCCGACGCCGGAGCCGGACGTGAGCACGCCGGCCGCGGTCGGCACGACGACGCCCGCCCTGGCCGTGCGCGCCGCCGTCCCCGCACGCGGTTTCGAGGCGCACGTCGAGCTCCGTCCCGGTGAGGTCACCGCCGTCCTCGGTGCCAACGGGGCCGGGAAGTCCACGCTGCTGGCCCTGGCGGCCGGCACGCTGCGTGCGGCCGCCGGGTCCGTCACCGTCGGCTCCCGCACGGTGGCCGACGGCGCAACCTGGGTCCCGCCGCACGCTCGCGGGGTGGCGCTGCTGGCCCAGGAGCCGCTGCTGTTCCCGCACCTCGACGTACTCGGGAACGTGGCGTTCGGCCCGCGGTCCGCCGGCGTGCCCAGGCGTGACGCCGAGCGAACGGCTCGCGAGCTGCTGGCCATGGTCGGCGCTGACCACCTCGTCGGGCGGCGGCCCGCCGAGCTTTCCGGTGGCCAGGCCCAGCGCGTGGCGCTGGCCCGGGCGCTCGCTCCGGACCCGGAGGTCGTGCTGCTGGACGAGCCGCTGTCCGCGCTCGACGTCGGCTCGGCGGCCGAGGTACGTCAGGTGCTGCGCACGGTCCTGCGAGATACCGGCCGGCCGGCCGCGCTGGTGACCCACGACCTGCTGGACGTGCTGGCGGTGGCGGACTCCGTCGTCGTGCTGGAGGACGGGCGGGTGGTCGAGAGCGGGGCGGCTCTGGACGTGCTCTCGCGGCCTCGCTCGGCGTTCGCCGCCGGCCTGGCGGGCGTGAACCTCGTCGCCGGGACGCTGGATGGTCGGGGCTCGGTGCGCGCGGCGGGCGGCCTGGTGCTCCACGGGCTGACCGACTCGGGGTGCGAGCCGGGGGGCGCCGTCGCCGCGACGTTCTCCCCACGGGCAGTCTCGGTGCACAGCCAAGCGCCGGGAGGCAGCCCGCGGACCGCCGCCCGGGCCACCGTGAGGTCGCTGGAGCGGCAGGGCGAGCTGGTCCGGGTGCGCACCACCTCCGACGGCGGCCTCGACCTGGCCGCGGACATCACCCCCGCCGCCGTCGCGGCGCTCGACCTGACGCCCGGCACGGCGGTCGTGCTCGCCGTCAAGGCGGCCGAGGTGCGCATCTCGCCGGCCTGAGGCGGCCGCGTCACCCGAAAGATTGCTCTTCTTGTCGTTCGCAACGACAAGAAGAGCACATTCTTTGGGGCGGCGGTCGCGGCGGCAGCCCCGGCACCCGCACCGGGCGCGTCCAGCGTTCTGCCAGGTTGCTGGCGGGTGGGACCCAGGTTCGCGTCCTACGGTCGAGAAACGGCGGGTCACAGTGCCTCAGCCATTGCCGTGCATTCGGCAGAGGCAGCAGTGCCTTGGGCACGGCTCGCCGGCCAGCTGCGCGGCGGTGGGCGCCCCCCAGGCCCACCGCCGCGCTCTCCCTGTCTGAGCTACGGGCTCCGTGGCTCCGTGGCTCCGTGGCTCCGGACCGAGGTCTCGGAGCCGTTCGGCAGAGTCGAAGGGCTCCTGGCTGGGCGAGGTGTGGATCATCGTCGTGCTGCTGCGGCACGGCCTCCGCGCGCGAAGCCGCCGATCAGTGCCAGATGCTGCGCAGGCCGCCGCGCAGGTGGGTCAGGAACGTCGGGTCCTCGTACAGCTCGGACCCGTGCCCGAGGGCGGTGTACCAGCCGCGGCCGCTGCCGAGCTCGGTGGTCCAGGCCAGGGGGTGATCCTGCCCCATCTGGCCGCCGTCGTAGGTGGACTCGTCCACGGTGAGAAGCACGCGCACGCGCCCGCGGGGGTTGACCTCGAAGTCGTACCACTCGTCGGTGTGCTCCCAGACGCTCGGGAGGTCCGTCGTCGAAGGGTGGGCGGCGTCCTCGACATGGACGGTCGCGGTCTGGACCGGCGGATGCTGCGTGAACCGGGCGCCCACGATCTGTTCGTATTCGGGCCAGGCACGCTCCGCCGTCGACGCGGCGTGGATGCCGGCGTACGTGCCTCCGGAGGCGAGCCAGTCGCCGAACGCGCGGCGCTGGTCCTCGTCGAGGATGTTTCCCGACGCCGAGAGCCACACGACCGCGCGGTAGCCGCGCAGCCGATCGGCCGTGAAGACGGACGGGTCCTCGGTGTGGTCGACGCTCAGGCCGTCGTCGGCCGCGAGCGCCCGGACGGCCTCGACGCCGGCGGGGATGGAGTCGTGCCGGTAGCCGGTGGTGCGGGTGAAGACGAGGACGGTGCTCGAGGTCATGCCCTCACTATGGCGTACGACCACAGGGGCTGGCCTGTCCGTCGATGCCGGTCGGCACGCGAATGATGAATGGGCGGCGGCTGCGGCAAGGCGTGCAGGCGCCGAGCGAGTTCAGCGTTCGGCGTCGCTGCGTGCCGTGCCGTCGTGCGGCGGTCGGTCACCCGAACCGAACACCTCCGCGTGCGCCTCCTCAAGGACGTCGCCAACCAGCGCGAGGTTCTGGATCGCGGCGAGCCCGTACTGCGCGGCGTCGTTGGTGTAGAGATACGGCGCCTCGTCCACCGGCTCGAGCACGCCGGCCCCGTCGATCCGGGTGAGGCCCCAGTTCTCCTGCCGGCACAGCGCGTTGACGTTGAGCTGGTCGCCGGCGTCGACGTAGAACGCCCGCCACGCCCGCCTGGCCAGCCCGCGATCTCCGGTCCGGTTCGCCGCCCACGCGGCCAGACGGCTGTGCGCCTGGACCAGCGAGATGCCCTCGAGCGGCTGCCCGACCTCGGCGGTCTGCTCCTCCGGTGTCGCGAGGAAGAGGCGACAGTACTGCAGCCACGCCTCCTCGAACTCGGGCACGTCCAGCAGGTCGGTGACTTCGGCGATCATCTCGACGAGCCCGAAGACGGCGGAGAGGTGCGAGACGGCGATCCGGTCCCGGCCGCGGTCGAAGCGCCCGTCGGCCAGGTCGAGGAGCGCCTCGCCCGTGAGGAAGCCCTGCGGAAGGGCGCCGATGTCGCTCATGGTGCCCTCGAGCCTCGCACGGGCGCTCGGGTCGCCGGTGCGCTCCCATCGGGTGAGCCAGGTGGCCAGCAGGGCCGAGTAGTCGGTTCCGAGCCCGACGGCGACCGCGGACGGGTCCGGCGTGTAGGCGTCGCGGCGGACCTTGCGCGTCGGGTCGAGGGCGAGCAGGCGCTGCTCGGCGTCGGCGAGCTCGGAGAGCAGGTCCCCGACCCGCTCGTCGCCGCTCAGGTAGTAGAAGAAGCGGCGGTACGCCGGGGTGGAGATCCGGAGCTGCTTGGCGCTGCAGCCCCAGTGCTGGACGTTGTGCCGGGTGCCGAGGCCGGCCCACGGGCCGTCGTGGTAGACGTCCACCTCGCTGGTGTGCCGCGTCAGAGCCTCGGCGAGCCGGTACGTCTCCGGGCGGCCGGAGCGCAGGAACGACAGCCACAGCCACAGGTCCGGGGACAGCTCGGAGTTGTCCCAGGCGTAGCCTCCGACGTCGTAGCGCCAGGTGTGCCGGTCGCCGTCGTATGCGTGCATGACGTCGCCGTAGTCCCAGAACCCGTACCACCGGCGCTGCTCCACCTGCGCGGTGTAGTAGTCGACGAGGAAGTCCAGCCGGTCCTCGATCTCGGCCCGGGCGGGAGTGGACCTGTCGACGACGGACCAGGGCCCGAAGACGTCGGCGGCGCGGAGACGCTCCGGGGACACCGTCAGCACGGGCGGTCGCGCCGCCGCGGCGGCCCGCGCCGCCAGCTCGCCGCTCGGCGGCGTGGTCTCGGCGCCTCGTAGGAAGAGCTCGTGTGTCCGCGCGATCCCGCGGGCGTCGCCGAAGCCTGGCTCGTAGTCCTCGTAGGTGATCTCGAGGGCGTCGAGCTGGTCGGCGTAGGTCTCCTGGCCGAGGCCGTCGTGGTAGAAGCGCAGGTCCATCGGCCGGGCCTCGGGCGACCACAGCCACATCGTCAGTGTCCCCGTCTCAGTGGCCGCGTCGCGGACGTCGATCTGGGTGGGATGCAGCTTCCAGAAGTCCCGCAGCCCCATCTCCAGGCCGCCGGAGACGTCGCCGAGGTAGACGTAGCCGCCGGCTCGCGTACCGGCCGGGACCGTGACCCAGCCGCGGCCGCGCCCGGTGCGCTTGCGCAGCGTGTACCCGTCCGCGTTGGGCTGGGTCAGCGTCCAGTCGTTCCACTCGGGCACCAGGTGCAGCCGCGAGGAGACGGCCTCGTCCCACTCCGTCGTCGCAGGGGTGGCCCGGCCGGCGACCTGGGCGGCCTTGATGTCGTCGCCGGGGTTGCGCCGCAGGCCGGTGACGCCGCGGACGGCCTCGGTGAGGAACCCGCCAGCCGAGCCGGCAAGGCGCACGTGCCGGTCGTGGGTCGCGGCCCGCAGGGGGACGTCGAAGCGGACACCGAGCCCGGCGAGAAAGACCCGCTCCGGGTCCCCGTCCCAGACGAAGGAGTGGACCATCCGGACCGTGTCCGAGCCGGCGTAGAAGTACAGGCGCACCCGGAAGGGGAGCAGCTCGGAGGGTGCGCCCTCCCCGTCCGCCCGGCCGAGGTGCCGACCGGTGAGGAGGACCACCGCCCGCACCGGCCCGTCCTGCTCCACCGTGAGGGTCTCGACCGCGCCGCGCAGCCGGCCCCGGGGCCCGGGGACGTCCGGGTCCTCGGCGAGCTCGCTGACGAGTCGGCCGTCGACGGCGACCGGCCGCCCCTCACGCTCGAGCGAGGAGACGATCACCTCGCCCGGCCCGGGCAGCACGGCCCGGAGCCGCCCGGTGTCGACGACGGCCCCGGCCCCCTCGGTCGTGACGCCGACAGCGAGCTCGGGTGCCGCCGGCGCGGCGCCGGGCGTGAGTGCGTAACCCGCTGCCGGCGACGGCGGAGCCGCAGCGTGCGCAGACCACTTCACCGAGCCGTCGGGCCAGGTGGCGGTGGTCCAGCTCTGGACGGGGATGCTCTCACCGGCGGCCGAGCCGAGGGCGAACGACGTCCCGGCGGGGACGCTGCCACGTGGCCAGGGCACTCCCCATGTCGCCCCGCCGGCCAGCGTGCCCGGCGGCCCCTCGAGCCAGCGCACCTGCGTCGTCGGGGCGGGCACCGCCCCGGAAGGCGACGACGGAGCCTGGCTCGTCGTCGCGGGTGCGGCCGTTCCGGGATCGGCGGACGCTGGAGTGGTCGAGTCCGACGTGGCGGACGGTCTGGCAGCGGCGCTCATACGGTGACGTTCTCCTCGACGAAGGGCTGGATCTCTCGGGCGACGATCTCGGCGACCGCGTCGGCACCCGCGTACGCGAAGTGGGTGTCGTCGGCGACGCCGTCGGGATAGTTGGGGTGGGCTCCGGGCGGCAGGTGGGTGAACAGCCGGCGCGAGCCGTCCTCGCCCCGGCTCTCGAGCAGCGCCGTCGTCCGGCGGGTCAGGTCGACCAGCGGCACGGTGAGCTCGCTCGCCAGCTCACGCACCGCCGTCGGAAACGCGCCGTGGGTGTCCACGAGCCGTCCGCCGTCGAACCGGCGGCGCTGGACCGACGTGCACAGCACCGGGCGGCCCGCGCGCCGGTGGACGTCGGCGACCATCGCCGCGAGGTTGTCCCGGTAGTGGTCGACGGCGTCGGGCGCGTCGGACTTCTGGTCGTTGTGGCCGAGCTGCAGCAGCACGAGGTCCGCGGGCTCAAGCTCGCTCAGCAGCGCGTTCCACAGCCCATCGGCCCGCAGGCTGTCGGTGGTGGCCCCGCCCTTGGCGAAGTTGCGCACCACCGTGCCGAGCGGGAGGAAGAAGCCGAGGCTGGCGCCCCAGCCGGACATGGGTGCCTCGTGCGGCGGGCAGGCGGCGACGGTGGAGTCTCCGGCGAGCAGCACGGCCATCAGCCCTTCACCGACCCGATGAGCACGCCCTTGGCGAAGTGCTTCTGCAGGAAGGGATACATCAGCAGGATCGGGAGCGTGGCGACGACGATCACGGCGAACTTCAGCCCCTCGGCCGGCGGGACGTAGTTCGGGTCGAGCTGGCCGAGCGTGGAGGCGGGGTCGGTGGTGATCGTGACCTGTCGGACGAACATCTGCAGGGTCCACATGTCCGAGTCGGAGATGTAGAGCAGCGGCGACATGAAGTCGTTCCAGATCGCCACCGCGTAGAACAACGAGAAGGTGGCGATGACGGGTTTCGACAGTGGCAGCACGATCCGCCAGAACACGCCGATCTCGGTGCACCCGTCCAACCGGGCCGCCTCCTGGAGCTCGTCGGGCAGCTCCTGGAAGAAGTTCTTGACGATGATGAGGTAGAAGGGGTTGATCGCCATCGGCAGGATCAGCGCCCAGTAGGTGTTGAGCAGCCCGACCTCCCGCACGATCAGGTAGGTCGGAATCATCCCGCCGGAGAAGACCATCGCGAAGAGGATCAGCTTCAGCAGGACCGAGCGGCCCACCAGGTACTGCTTCGACAACGGGTACGCCATCAGCATCGTGAGCAGGACCTGGACGAGCGTCCCCACGAAGGTGACGCCGATCGTGACGATCAGGCTCCGGATGAACGTGCCGGTGGAGAAGATGTACCGGTACGTGTCCAGGGTGGGGTTGTCCGGCCAGAGGAAGAACGGCCGGGCCGCGATCTCGGACTCCATGGCGAACGAGGCCGCCACGACGTAGAGGAACGGCAGCACGGTGGTCAGCGCGAGGCCGGTGAGGAACAGGACGTTGAAGACGTCGAAGACCCGACCCGCGGTGGAGTTGTTACGAATGGCCATGGCGGTCTCCCGAAGAGGCGGGCATCAGAACAGGCTCGTCTGGTTGAAGCGCTTGGCGAGCCAGTTGGCGCCGAAGATGAGGATCAGCCCGATGACGCCCTTGAACAGCCCGACCGCGGTCGAGTAGCTGTAGGCGCCCTGGGTGATGCCCACGAAGTAGACGTAGGTGTCGAAGACCTCCGCCACGTCACGGTTCAGCGCGTTCGTCATGAGGTAGATCTGCTCGAACCCGGTGTCCAGGAAGTTCCCTGTGGTCAGGATGAGCATCACGATGACGGTGGAGCGGATCGCCGGCAGGGTGATGTGCCAGAGCTGGCGGCCACGGCCGGCGCCGTCGATCATCGCGGCCTCGTAGAGGTTCCGGTCGACTCCGGCGAGCGCGGCGAGGTAGATGATCGTGCCCCACCCGGTCGACTTCCACAGCGTCTGCAGGATGATGATCGGCCGGAACCAGTCGGGATCGGTGAGGAACTCGAACTGCTGGCCGGTCAGCCTGTCGGCGAGGACCGTCAGCGGGCCGGCGTCGACGGCGAAGAGCAGGTAGCTCAGCGCGGCGACGATGGCCCAGGAGAGGAAGTGCGGGACGTAGATCGCGGTCTGGACGAACCGCTTCGCCAGGTGCACCCGCAGCTCGTTCAGCATGAGGGCGACGACGATCGGCGCCGGGAACGCGATGACGATGTTGAGGAACGCCAGGATCAGCGTGTTGCCCATCAGGCGGGCGAAGTCGGGGCCGGAGAACAGTCGCTCGAAGTGCTCGAGCCCTACCCACTCGCTGCCGCCGAAACCGAGGAACGGCAGGTAGTTCTGGAACGCGATCGTCACGCCGTACATCGGCGCGTACTTGAACACGGCGAAGTAGACGATGCCGGGGATGAGCATCACGTACAGCCACGGGTTGTGGCCCATGCGAGTCAGCCAGGACAGCTTGCGGCGGGCGGGCGGCTGGCCGGTGGGCGGGTCGGCCGCCCGCGTGCTCTGCGCGGTGATCCCCGCCGTCTGGGACTGTTCGGTCAGGTTGCCGGTGGCGGCGCCTTGAGTCATCTCGGACCTCTTCGGTCGGCGCCGGGGGTGCGGGCGCGGCTCCGCACCCCCGGCTTCGGCGTCAGTTGTCGAGCTCGGCGTAGAGCTCGTTCATCTCCTGGACGATCTGCTCGCCGCCCTGGTCGCGCCAGCGCTGGATCTCGGCACGCAGGCCCTCCTCGTCGATCTGCCCGGCGAGGTACTGGATGCGGGCGTCGGTGATGATCTGGTCGAGCACGGCACCGCGCTCGGTGTAGGTCTCCGAGACCAGAGCTGCCGCCGGGTCGTACACCGCGCTCTCGAGGTCGGAGGCGTGCATCTCGGTACGCCTGTCGTCCAGGGCCTGCTCGGGCTCGCCTTCCGGCTTCGCCGGGTAGGCCAGGTAGCCGTTGGACTGGGTGCCGATCTGAGCGAACGCCGTCGTGTCGTTCGAGATGACCTCGACCTCGGGATCGTCGGCGTTGATGGCAACCGCCTGCCCGTCCTGGACCTCGAAGTTCACGCCCTCGATGCCGTTGTTGAGCAGGACCTGCCCCTTCTTGGCGCTCATGTCATTGAGGAAGCTCAGCACCTGGTGCAGCTGTTCCTCGGTCTGCACCGACGCCTTCGGGATGGAGATGAAGCCGCTGTACCCGGAGGTGGGGTAGGCGTTGAGCTGGCCGTCGGGCCCCTCGAGGTTGCCGACCATCGTGACGTAGTCCCCGTAGGTGTCGGGGTACTGCTCCTTGAACAGGCCCGTGAGCTGCAGAGCGCGCGAGCTGACGTCGATGATGATGCCGCCCTCGCCGTTGAAGAACGGGTCGTTCCAGGTGGCAGAGTCCATGGTGGCGAAGTCGGAATTGATGTAGCCGTTGTCGACCATGTCCTTGACGAAGTTGAGGGCCTCGATGAAGGCGGGGTCCTCGAACGCCGGGTAGAGCTCGCCGCTCTCGTCGACGCCCCAGCGGTTCGGAGTGCCGAACCAGGTCTCGATGAGGTCGTAGGGGCTGTGGTTCCCGTAACCGCTCCACTGCGGGATGATCAGGCCGGTGGTGTCGTCCTTGCCGTTGCCGTCCGGGTCGTTTTCCGTGAAGGCCTGGGCGAGGTTGTAGAGGTCCTCGACGCTCTGCGGCTCCTCGAGGCCGAGGTTCTCGAGCCAGTCCTTGCGGATGATGACGGCGGCGCGCATGGCGTCGCGCATGCGGTAGATCCCGTAGGACTGGCCGTTGACGCTCGACGCGAGGCGGACGTCCTCGTTCTCCGGCGTGAGGTTCTCGTAGTCGTCGAGGTACTCGGTGAGGTTCCAGTACGCGCCGGCCTCCGCCGCCTGGGTGAAGGCGCCGGTCTTCCCCTGGACGACCATGACGTGCGGGATGTCGTCCGAGGCCATGACAACGTTGAGGCGGTCGGTGTAGTTGGAGTTCGGCACCCACGTGATGTCGAGGTCCTGACCGGAGTACTCCTCGATCGCGCTCTGGACCTCTCCTTCGGGGTCCGGTGCGGTGGAGCTCAGCAGGGGGGCCATGATCGAGATCGTCTCGAGCGATCCGCCCGCGTCCTCGTCGCCACCCGAGCAGGCGGCGAGCATCAGCGTCGCCGCCAGGGCGGCGCCGGTGGTCGCGGCCAGCTGCTTCTTTGCAGGCATGGTGGTCCTTTCGGTCGTGTTGCGGTGGTCTTGGTCAGCGGTTGTGGGCGAGTACGGGCCGGCCCGTCCGGGACGGGCGGTGACGGTCGGCCGGCGTGCCCGCCGTGCCGATCGCGGATTCGGGGACGACGGCGGACGGCGGGCCGGCGCTCGCCCGCTCGAGCGCGTCGTCGTTCTGGGCGTAGAAGCGCAAGCACAGGGCCGTGCTGCCGCAGACCCAGGCGCCGACCGACACGACCGGCAGGAGACCCGGCAGTCGCATCGAGGCGTAGACGGTGGCCGCCAGCACGGCGGCGAGCAGGAGCGTCGACGGGAGGTTCGCGACCGCGAAGAGGAAGGCCCGTGACAGCGCCCGGACGGTCGGCACCTCGTAGTGCACGGCCAGGCTGGGCAGGTAAAGCAGCGCCAGGCCGACACACGCGGCGACCAGCACTGGGCCGACGACAAGGACGCCGGCACCCGGCACGGAGGAGCCACGCAGCACCAGGGCGCCGGCGAGCGCGGCGGCGACCAGCAGCGCCGGCGGCACGAGCAGGGCGTTGGCGCGCCAGAACTCCTGCCGGTAGCACCGGGCGAAGGTCCGCACGGCGTGATCGTCGGTGCCGCGTGCGTACTGCCGAGCCAGGTGGTGTGCGGCCATGGTCGCAGGGGCGATCCCCAGCACGACCACGCCCGCAAGCGTGCCGACGATCCACAGCACGTTGACGAGCACGGCGCGGAACAGCCACTCGGAAAGCGCATACATGCGTGACGTCATGGTCTCCCTCTCATCCGCTGCGGTGGGGCGCTGAGCCCGTCTCGCGCTGGTTCTCCATCGTTGGAAACGGCAGTGCGACGGGGTTGCTCGTCGATTGCGGCGAGCCTAGGGGTGAATCCTTTCAAGGGTCAATACCCCGATCGGCGGGGATCGGATGCCGGTCATCTGAGCCTGCGATCGCCGCGCTGACGGGCGAAGAAGTGGCTGCGGGGAGCTCCCGAGGTCGCGAGGAAGTGGACTCGCCGCGCCACCACGTGTAACCGTCTTGGATGTCCATACCCATTACTAGCTGGTACCGTAACTAGCACATTGGCACTTACCCATTACTTCGGGGAAAGATGACGACGCACACCGCGACGTGGCGACTGACGGACAGGATCCGGGTCTCCGGCGGCGAGGCCGCGACCGGCGTCTTCGGCGCCGGCCCGCCGGTGGTCCTCGTCCACGGCACTCCGGCGTCCTCCTACCTGTGGCGGGACGTGGCCCGTCGTTTGGCCGGCCGGCACACCGTCTACGTGTGGGACCTGCTGGGCTTCGGCGACTCCACGATCGACCCCGGCGTCGCCCCGTCCATCGCCCGGCAGTCCCGGACGTTGGCGGAGCTGGTGGCGCACTGGGATCTCGCTGCACCGGACCTGGTCGGTCACGACATCGGCGGTGGCGTCGTCATGCGGGCGCATCTTGTCGACGGGATGCCCGCTCGACGGCTGGCGCTCCTCGACGCGGCGGTCATCGGTCCGTGGAACACGCCGTTCACCGAGCACATGCAACGCCACCCCGACGCGTACCGCACGATGCCCACGGACGTCTTCGCCGACATCATCACCCCGCGCATGCGCACCGCGACGCACCGCGAGATGTCCGACGCGGTCCTCCAGACCTACCTGGCGCCGTGGTCGGGGACCGAGGGGCAACAGCGCTGGGTCGACCAGGTCACCAGTGTCCGCTTCGACGACACCCGCGAAGCGGTGGAACGACTGAACAGCGTCACCGTCCCGACGCTGGTGCTCTGGGGCGAGCACGACGGGTGGCTCGGGTCCGACGTGGGAGACCGGCTCGCCGCCGCGATCCCCACCGCTCGGCGCGAGGACGTCACCGGTGCGGGGCACTTCGTCGCGGAGGACAACCCGCGGGACACCGCGGAGGCCCTCCTGCGCTTCTTCGGGTAGTACCCACCTCGGATGGATGCTTGTTCCGGCTTCAGGCAGCGCGGTGGCCGGGCGGTCAGGCGCGGGCAACCGTGAGGTCGGCGTACTCGGCGATCATCGGTGCCATCTGGCGGAACCCGATCTTGCCGGCACCGTGGGGCGGGCCGCCGAGCGTGCCGTCGTCGCGCCACCGGAACGAGACGACGTCGTCGATGGCGAACGTGATCTCGTCGTCCGCGTGCCGCAGCGCCATCCGGTACGGGCCCTTGGCGTCGAGGACGTCGGGCAGCGGGTCTGCCCCCTGCGCGACCAGGTGGAAGCCATGGCTCTTGCGCAGGTTCGCCGTGTGAAAGGCCCGCTCGGGCGCCCACATCCGGCGGAAGTACGAGACGTGGTACGCGTCGATGTCGCCCGAGTGGTACTGGTCGTAGGGACCGGTCCGGACTGCGAGCCGATCGTCGAACAGGTCCTCGCCGCCGCGACCGCGGGCCGCGAAGAACAGGATGCAGAGCCCGGGCTCGTGCACCGGCCAGAAGTTCCAGCTGATCTCCACGCCTGGCCCCACGGTCTCGGGGCACCAGAAGACGATGTTCGCGGCCTGCCCGTCCTCGGGCCTGCGCAGGCTCTCCAGCCGCATGCGGCCGCGCGGGAAGGAGGCGGCGCCGTCGCCCTCCATGCGGAAGCCCGCGACGTCCTCCGGCGTGGTCAACGGGTTGGTGTACAGCACCTCGGTCACGAGATCTCCTTGTCGACGATCACGGCATCTTCCCCTGCACCCCGGCCGAGCCCGACGACCCGCCCGAGCCCGACGAAAGGGCTGTTCGTGGCAGGCATTTCGTCAGGCTCAGCGGCACATGGGCACCTCGGCGAGCGAGCGACATCTCGGCGAGAAAGTGACATCTCACGGGTGGGGTTAATCAGGGGGTGGGCAGGCGGGCCTCGGCGGCGTCCCAGTCCAGGCGGGACGACGGCGGCTCGTACCGGCGCAGCTCGTCCGCCACGGAGGCCACGACCACGCCGCGCAGCTCGGGCAGCCCGCCGTCGAGGTCGCCGAGGGCACGGGCCTGGACGAGAAGGTTGCCCAGCGCAGTGCCCTCCGTCGGGCCGGCGACGACGGGCAGTCCGGTCGCGTCGGCCGTGAGACGGCACAGCAGCTCGTTCTGCGACCCGCCGCCGACGACGTGGACCACCGAGACGTCGTGCCCGGACAGCTCCGCGGCCGTGCGGATCGAGCGCCGGTGGCCGAGAGCCAGGGAGTCGAGGATGCAGCGGACGATCTCGGCCTTCGACTGCGGAACCGGCTCCCCGGCCGCCCGGGCGGCGGCCACGATGCGCTCCGGCATGTCGCCCGGCGGGAGGAAGACCGGATCGTCGACGTCGATGACGCATCTCAACGCGGGGACGTCTGCGGCCGCGGCGAGCAGGGCCGAGAGGTCGAGGTCCTCGTCCGCCCCGCCGGAGTCCTCCCAGGTCCGCATCGACTCCTGCAGGAGCCACAGGCCCATGACGTTGCGCAGGTATCGCACGGTGCCGTCGAGGCCGAGCTCGTTGGTGAAGTTGGCGGTCCGGCTGGCCTCGGTGAGCACCGGCTCGTCGAGCTCGAGCCCGACGAGCGACCACGTCCCGCAGGAGATGTAGGCGAAGTCGGTGCTCTCGGCCGGTACCGCGGCAACGGCGGAGGCGGTGTCGTGCGAGCCGACGGCGACCAGCGGCACGTCGGACGAGCCCGGCAGGTGCTCCTTGTCGATCGTGCCGACCACCGTGCCGGGCTCGACCAGCGGCGGCAGGAGCGGTCCGGCGTCGACCCCGAAGCTCTCCCGCAGGCCGTCCGTGACGTCGGTCGCCCAGGTGCGAGCGGCGACGTCGAGCAGGCCGGTCGTGGAGGCGTTGGTGACCTCGGCGACCTCGGCGCCCGTGAGCCAGTGCCCGAGCAGATCCGGGACGAGCAGCAGGCGCCGGGCCGCGCCCAGCTGCACGCTGCCAGCGGCCGAGACCAGCTGGAAGATGGTGTTGAACGGCTGGACCTGCAGGCCGGTGCGCGCGTACAGCGACTCGGCCGGCAGATGCGCGAAGACCCGGTCCGGCACGCCGTCGGTGCGCCAGTCCCGATAGTTCACGGTGTTGCCGAGCAGGGCGCCGTCGGCGTCGAGCAGGCCGTAGTCCACGGCCCAGGAGTCGATGCCGACGCTGACCACCCGGCGGTCGCGGGCGGCGTGCCGCAGACCCGTGACGATGCCGTTGAACAGGGCAAGAACGTCCCAGTGCAGGACGGTCCGGTCGCCCTCGCGCAGGGCCACCGGCCCGTTCGGGAAGCGGTGGACCTCCTCGGTGACCATGCGCCCGCCCTCGAGCCGGCCGGCAACGACCCGGCCGCTGGACGCGCCGAGGTCGACGGCGACGTACGTGCCGCGGTCGGTGCCTGATCCGCCGGCTGCTCTCGGTTCCGCGGGCACGCTCATCGCAGGAACGCGGCCGCCACCCCGGAGTCGACCGGGACGTGCAGGCCGGTTGTCTGGACCAGGTCGGGCCCGGTGAGCGCGAAGACGGCAGCCGCGACGTGCTCGGGCAGGACCTCCTTCTTCAGCAGCGTCCGGCCGGCGTAGTACTTGCCGAGCTCAGACTCTTCGACGCCGTAGACCTTGGCGCGCTGGGCGCCCCAGCCACCGGCGAAGATGCCGGAGCCGCGGACGACGCCGTCGGGGTTGATGCCGTTGACGCGGATGCCGTGCTCACCGAGCTCGGCCGCGAGGAGTCGTACCTGGTGGGCCTGGTCGGCCTTGGTGGCGGAGTAGGCGATGTTGTTCGGGCCGGCGAAGATCGAGTTCTTCGAGGAGATGTAGACGATGTCGCCGCCCAGGCCCTGGGCGATCATGGCGCGGGCGGCCTCGCGGGAGACCAGGAAGGAGCCGCGGGCCATGACGTTGTGCTGCAGGTCCCAGTCCTTCGTGGTGGTCTCCAGCAGGGACTTCGACAGCGACAGGCCGGCATTGTTGACCACCAGGTCGACCCCGCCGAAGGCCAGCGACGCGGCGGCCACGGCGGCTGCGACATCGTCCTCGTCCGTGACGTCCGCACGGACCCCGACGGCGACGTCCGGCCCGCCCAGCTCGGTGGCGGCCTCGTCGGCCTTGTCCTGGTCGAGGTCAGCGATGACGACGCAGGCTCCCTCGGCGGCGAGCCGGGTCGCCGTCGCCTTGCCGATGCCGGACGCGGCTCCGGTGACGAGGGCGACGCGGGTGGCGAGCGGCTTGGGCTTCGGCATCCGCTGAAGCTTGGCCTCCTCCAGCGCCCAGTACTCGATGCGGAACTTCTCGCGCTCCTCGATGGGGGCGTAGGTGGAGATGGCCTCGGCGCCGCGCATGACGTTGATGGCGTTGACGTAGAACTCGCCGGCCACCCTGGCGGTCTGCTTGTTGCGGCCGAAGGAGAACATGCCGACGCCGGGCACGAGGACGATCGCCGGATCGGCGCCTCTCATCGGCGGCGTATCGCCGGACGGGTCCGCGTGCCGCTCGTAGTAGGCGGCGTAGTCGGCGCGGTAGGCCTCGTGCAGCTCGCCCAGCCGGGCGACGACGTCCTCGACCGGGGCGGAGGCCGGCAGGTCGACGACGAGCGGCTTGACCTTGGTGCGCAGGAAGTGGTCGGGGCAGGAGGTGCCGAGCTCGGCGAGCGGGCCGAGCTTCTCCCGGGCGAGGAAGTCGAGGACGGCGTCGGAGTCGGTGAAGTGGCCGACCTGCGGCGCGTCGGTGGAGGCGAGCCCCCGGATGACCGGGGCGAGGGCGGCGGCCTTGGCGCGGCGCTCGGCCTCGTCGAGTGCCTCGTAGCCGTCCCGAACGGGCCCGAACGGGTGCTCGCCCTCGCCGGCGAGGGCCTCGGTGCGCTCGGCGATGAACCGCTCGGCGGTGCGGATGATGTCGAGCGAGTTCCTCTCGGCCTCCTCGCTGGTCTCGCCCCAGGCGGTGATGCCGTGGCCGCCGAGGATGCAGCCGATGGCCTGGGGGTTGCCCGCCTTGATGGCAGCGATGTCGAGACCCAGCTGGAAGCCGGGACGGCGCCACGGCACCCACACCACGCGGTCGCCGAAGCACTCACGGGTGCGGGCCTCGCCGTCGGCCGCCGTGGCCAGGGCGATGCCGGAGTCCGGGTGCAGGTGGTCGACGTGCGGGGAGTCGACGAGGCCGTGCATCGCGGTGTCGATGCTCGGCGCCGCGCCGCCCTTGCCGTGCAGGCAGTAGTCGAAGGCAGCAACCATCTCGTCCTCGCGGTCGACACCCGGGTAGACGTCGACGAGGGCGCGCATCCGGTCGAGGCGCAGGACGGCGAGGCCGGACTCCTTCAGGGTGCCGAGATCACCGCCGGACCCCTTGACCCAGAGCAGCTCGACGTCCTGACCGGTGACCGGGTCGGTGCCGGCGCCCTTCGCGGAGGTGTTGCCGCCCGCGTAGTTGGTGTTGCGGGGGTCGGCGCCGAGCCGGTGCGACCGGTCGATCAGTTCTTCGGCGGGAGTGCTCATGGTGCTCCAGGAGTCGGGTGGTTCGGCGGGGTGGTCGTGGTCCGGTGGTCATGGCCCGGCGGTCGTGGTCCGGTTCAGGCGCCCCAGCCGGCCTGGGCGCCGCCGACGCGCTCTGCGACGATGCGCTCGGCGTAGCCCGAGGCGGCGTAGGCACCGACGGGGTGGGGGTCGAGGCCGTGCTCGCGGCGCAGGTCGGCCAGCATGGGTCGGACGTCGGTGTTGTAGGCGTCCATGATGACCGAGTGGGCGCCGAGGACGTCACTGGCCTGCTGCGCCTCGTGCAGCGCGGCGCGGTCCACGATGAGCGCCTTGGCGGTGGCTTCCTGGACGTTCATCACCGATCGGATCTGGGCGGGGATCTTCGGCTCGATGTTGTGGCACTGGTCGAGCATGAAGTTCACGCCCGAGTCGGGACGCAGCGCGTCGGCGTCCACGATCTCGTTCATGATCCGGAACAGCTGGAACGGGTCCGCCGCACCGACCATGAGGTCGTCGTCGGCGTAGAAGCGGGAGTTGAAGTCGAACGCGCCGAGCCGCCCGACCCGGAGCAGCTGGGCCACGATGAACTCGATGTTCGTCCCGGGTGCGTGGTGACCCGTATCGAGCACCACCATCGCCTGCTCGCCCAGCGCCATGCAGTGCAGCAGCGAGGTGCCCCAGTCGGGGATGTCGGTGGAGTAGAACGACGGCTCGAAGAACTTGTACTCCAGGATGATCCGCTGGTGCGGGCCGAGCGCGGCGTAGATCTCGGACAGCCCCTCGGCCAGGCGGTCCTGCCGGGCCCGCAGGTTGTCCTGGCCCGGGTAGTTGAGTCCGTCGGCGAGCCAGATCTTCAGGTCCTGCGAGCCGGTCTCGTGCATGACCTCGATGCACTTCAGGTGGGCGTCGACGGCCTTGCGGCGCACCTTGGCGTCCGGGTGGCACAGGGACCCGAGCATGTAGTCGTCGTCCTGGAAGACGTTGGAGTTGATCGCCCCGAGCTGGACGCCCAGGCCCTCGGCGTAGGAGCGCAGGTCGGCGAAGTCGTCCACGAGGTCCCAGGGGATGTGCAGGGAGACCCGCGGCGCCGCCCCGGTGTACTTGTGGACCTGTGCGGCGTCCGCCACCTTCTCGTACGGGTCACGCGGCACCCCCGGCTGGGCGAAGACCTTGAAACGCGTACCCGAGTTCCCGAACGCCCAGGAGGGCAGCTCGATCGTCTGGGCGGCGAGCGCCTCGCGCACCGCGGTGGTGTCGGCAGTCTGCAGCTCGATGGTCATGGTTGGGCTCCTTCTCCGGGCGTCCGGGGCTCGACGGGCAGACCGCTCGCACCGAGCTGGTCCTCGAGGTTGAAGATCTCGGGTACGACGGTGAATCCGCGGTCCGGGTGGCCCTCCCCGACGAAGAACTCCGCCATCTGTGCCTGCCAGCGACCGTTGACCTCGGTGCGTTCCATGGCGGCCTGCGCCGCCGCGTAGTCGTCGGTCTGGAGGTGGCCGATCAGCAGGCCGTCCTCGGTGAGGTACAGGGAGTAGTCGCGCCAACCGCAGTCACGCAGGGCCTCGAGCATCTCCGGCCACACGGTCGCGTGCCGGTCGCGGTACTCGGACACGCGGTCGGGACGAACCCTCGAGATGAAGCAGACACGCGCCAATGCGCCCTCCCAGCCCGATCCTGAAACGTTTCATCCGGACTCTAGGGATCCGTGGCGTCCATTGTCAACGCGCCGCGGACCTCGAGCGCGTCGTGCACGTCAGCCGGACCGCGTCCGGGCGCGGCGCGTCCGGGCGCGCCGACAGGCGGGCTCCCGGGCGTTCCGGGAACCCGCCTGCACCGGCTCACCGCTTGACGACGACGGTGCGCTGGTTGGACGCCGAGGTGCCGGCGTCGTTGACGAGCTCGACCACCCACCGGTAGCGGCCCGGCTCCCGGCCGACGACCTCGTGGGTCAGCGTGCCGGAGGAGGCGAGCTCGGCGTGGACGAGCTCACCGTTCTCGTACACCTCCCACACGGCCCCGTCACCGACGTCGCGGCGGGCGGAGGCGAGCAGGGTGAGGTCGCCGTCGTGCGGGCCCCGGGCATCACCGTGGTCGACCCTGAGGTGGACCCGTGGCGGCTCGACCGCCGACGGCTCCTCCGGTGCTCCCACCGGCGCGATGCTCGGCGCCGGCGGGGTCGTCATGCCCTCGCCGAGGAAGAAGCTCGTGTGCGGCGGCTGGTTGTACGCGACGTTCTGCCAGGCGACACCGAGCCGGTACACCGGGTCGTGCATGAGGGTGCGGATCCGGTGGTCGGTCAGATCCGTCGTCGTGTACAGCCGCAGCGCGCTCGAGTCGGCGTGCCGGAAGATCAGCTCCTCGCGCCAGTCACCCAGCAGGTCCGCCTGGAGGACGGGGCTGCCCTTGGTGCCGTTGTTCGAGCGCAGCTCCTCGTCCCGGAGGATCACGACCTCTTCATCGGCCTGCCAGTCCCAGTCCGAGACGGTGGGGATGCCGCTCCCGCTGTCGGCGTCGTACTCGTGGTCGGTGATCTCGCGCAGCAGGTCGCCGTCCCACCAGGTGAGGAAATTGGCGGCGGGGATCTCGTCACCGATCCGGGTGCCGTCCGCGGACATCAGGTACCCGACCGGCGAGTCCCACGCCGCGTCGCCGCCGACCGCCCATGCCTCGGCGCCCGGGTGGCGCGGGTCGATGTCACCGGCCGCACCTCGGCCGGTGTCCGTGGTGGCCGGGATGCCCCAGAGGACCTCCCCGGTCGCGGCGTCACGCATGGTCGCGCCGCGGCCGCCGGAGGCGCCGAGGTCCTCGTGCACGGCGAAGACCTCGAGGCCGTCCCGCGCCGGGTTCAGGTCCGAGACGTGCAGGGCGTCGCCGTGCCCGAGCCCGGTGTTGTACAGCACCGTGCCGTCGTGGTCGATGGTCATCGACCCGAACACGATCTCGTCGAGCTGGTCACCGTCGACGTCGGCCACCGAGAGGTTGTGGTTGCCCTGCCCCTCGTACTGGCTGCCGGCCTCGTCGCTGTCGAAGACCCACCGCTGCTGCAGCTGCCCGTCGACGACGTCCCAGGCGGCGATCACCGCGCGGGTGTAGTAGCCGCGACTGAAGATGGCGCTCGGGTGCTCGCCGTCGAGGTAGGCGACGCCGGCGAGGAACCGGTCGACGCGGTTGCCGTAGTCGTCGCCCCACCCGGCGACGTCGCCTCGGGCCGGCACGTAGTCGACCGTGTCGACCGCGGCGCCGGTCTCGCCGTCGAACAGCGTCAGGTACTCCGGCCCGGAGAGGATGTATCCGCCGTCGTTGCGGTGGTCGGCCTCCGGGTCACCGATGACCGTGCCCTGGCCGTCCACGGTCCCGTCGGCGGTCTTGGTCATCACCTCGGCCTGGCCGTCGCCGTCCAGGTCGAAGACGACGAGCTGGGTGTAGTGGGCGCCGGCGCGGATGTTCCGGCCGAGGTCGATGCGCCACAACCGGGTGCCGTCGAGCTCGAGCGCGTCGACGTACACGTTCCCCGTGATGCCCGACTGCGAGTTGTCCTTGGCGTTGGTCGGGTTCCAGAGCATGACGATCTCGTACTGCCCGTCGCCGTCGAGGTCGCCCACGCTGGCGTCGCCCGCGACGTACTCGTACGCCACGCCGTCGGGCGTGACACCGCCGGCCGGCTTGTCCAGCGGGATGTCGAGGTACTGCTCCGACCAGACGCCGAACTCCTCGGTCACCGGCGTCTCGGTCTCCTCACCGACGACGGTGACGACGTAGGTGGAGTCCGTCGTGCCGCTCGTGTCGCTCAGGTTCGTCGCGCCGGTGACCGGCGCGTCGGTGATGCGCACGCCGTCGCGGTAGACGTGGAACGCGATGTCCGCCGGGTCGGTGCCGAGGTGGCGCCACGAGACGTGCACGCCATCGTCGGTGGCGATCGCGACCGGCGCGCGGTCGAGGCGCTCGGCCTGCCGGACGAGCGTGGTGACCGCCTCCGTCGTCAGCACCTCCGAGGGCGCCGACGTGCCGCCCGCGTTCACGGCGACGACGCGGTAGTGGTACTCGCGGGTCGTCAGCACGTCGGAGTCGGTGTAGGTGACGCCGGCCACCCGCTCGACCGTGGTGAACGGGCCGCCGGCGCTGGTGGCGCGCTGCACGTCGTAGGCAACGGCAGCTTCGACGGCGTTCCATGCCAGGTCGATCTGGTTCCGGCCGACGTCGACGGCGTCCAGGCCGCTGGGCGTGGCGGGCGGTGTGACTGACGGATCGACGACGGCGACCTCGATCGGGTCCGAGGCCTGGCTCTCCCGGCCGGTGGCCTCGTCGAGCGCGGTCACCTGGTACGTGTATCTTCCCGCGAGCTTGACGTCGGTGTCGGTGAAGGAGGTCCCGGTCGGCTCGGCGACGACGGTCGGCTCGCCGCTCTCGCCGGTGCGGTGGACCCGGTAGCCGGTCGCCCCGTCGCTCGCCTGCCAGGACAGGTCGACGGCGGGCGGCTCGGTCCGCGAGGTTGCCGTGAGCCCGGCCGGCGCAGGGAGTGTGGAGAGGATCTCGATCCCGTTGAGCCGCGGCGAGCTACCGCTGACGACGACCGTCAGCTGCCCGTCCTCGACGACCACGGGGGCGAACGTACGCTCGACGATCTCGCCCGCGCTCGCCCCGTCGTCACCGTGCTCGACGCCTTCGATGACGTACGAGGTGCGGCTCGACGCAATTCCGTCACCGGACCAGGTGGTCACCTGGTACGACCCGTTCGGAACGTCGGCCACGAAGGTGGTGCTGCCGTCGAACACGGGCAGCACGAAGTCGCGGCGCAGGGCGTCGAGGTCGGAGCCGCGGTCCCGGTCACCGAGTCCGTCGGTCGAGGTGAACCCGTACTCGAGGTCCGTGGTGTACGCGGTGTCCGTGGTGACTTCGGTGAAGCCTTCGGCCAGCGGTGCGCCAGCCGGCTGGAAGTCGAACCGGAGGGACACGGGTGGTGCCGCCGACACGCCGGTGGCGGTCACGGTGGTCAGGAAAAGCGCCGCGGCGGTGGCCGTGCCGGCGACGCGCAATCGGTGAGTGATGAGCATCGAAACCCTCCAGAAGGGACCGGGCTGCGAGTGTTCCGGACCTTCGCGACCGGTCGAGTCGACATTGACATTCATGGAGTGCGTGAATCGATTCACGCCCGGTAAGCGTATACCACACCTGGGTGCCCCGGCCAGTGACGGACGTACCTGCGGAGCGCGAATAGCCTCGGTCCAGTGCGCGACACTTCTGGTCGGCGCCATGAATCGTTTCATGACAGCGGTTGCCGCGGTTACCATGGCAGTGCCTTCGACGGCGAGGGCCACCCACCCCCGCATCCGGGGACCGAGAGGCAAGGGACGAGGACATGACGACGACGAGCCGGCCGATTCAGCGCAGGGCAGGGATCGCTGACGTGGCGCAGCTGGCCGGAGTGTCGGTCGGCACCGTCTCCAACGTGCTGAACCGTCCCGACCGGGTGGCCGAGAACACCCGCGCGAAGGTCCAGAAGGCCATCGACGAGCTGTCCTTCGTGCGCAACGCCTCCGCCCGCCAGCTCCGCGAGGGCACCATCCACACCGTCGGGGCGATCGTCCTCGACATCACGAACCCCTTCTTCACGGAGACGGCTCGCGGCATCGAGGACCGGCTCGATCAGGACGAGTACACCCTCATGCTCGGCAGCTCCGACGAGGACCCGAACCGGGAGAGCCGGCTGCTGCGGCTGTTCGAGGAGCACGGCGTCCGTGGCATGCTCGTCACGCCCTCGCGCGGGAGCCTGGAGTCACTGATCCGCATCCATGAGCGCGGCACCGAGGTGGTGCTGCTGGACCACACCAGCCCGCTCACGACCATGGCTTCGGTCTCGGTGGACGATGTCCGGGGTGCGGCCCTGGCCACGACGCACCTGCTGGATCAGGGACACGAGCGGATCGCCTTCCTCAACGGGCCCGTCAGCATCCGCCAGTGCGTAGACCGCCGCGACGGCGTCATCCGGGCGCTCGTGGAGGCAGGCAAGGACCCTGCCGACTCCCTGGTCGAGATCACTCTGGAGTCGCTGAACGCCGACCACGGTTCCCGCGCGATGGGCGGTCTGCTGGACGAGGGCCGCTCCGGCGTCACCGCCACGTTCTGCGTCAACGACTTCACTGCCCTCGGGGCGCTGCGCGCCCTGCGTGAGCGCGGGATGCAGGCACCGCGGGACATGGCCATGGTGGGCTACGACGACGTCAACTTCGCGCCCGAGCTGGCCACGCCGTTGACCTCGGTGCGCCAGCCGACCCACGAGATGGGGTGGCGTGCGGCAGATCTGCTGCTCAGCTCCGCCGAGCCCGGTCACGTGGTCTACCAGCCGGAGCTCGTCGTCCGGGCGTCCAGCGCGCCCGGATAGCACGGCACCACCAGTGCCCGTATATCCCGTGTAGCACGGCACCACAGTGCCCGTGTATCACGGCACCACCACAGCACCGACGAGCACGAACCGGCACGGACCGGCACTGACCGGGCGGCTTCACGGCAGACGAGGGACGTCGACGACCTTGCGAGTCTCGGTGGCGAGCAGCATGGCCTCGACGAAGGCCGTCGTGGCAGCTCCGGCGCCGCCGGGGGCCAGGTTCTCGCCGTCACCGCGGACGAGATCTACCAGTGCACGCGCCGGCGCCCACGTCCGACGGCCCGGTTCCTCCGGCGGTGGCGAGAGGTGCGCCGTCGTCCCGTCCACGCACCGGACCGTGGCCTCGCCGCTGGTCATGTCGTGGTCCACGCTTCCGCGCGTGCCGAGGTACCGCACGTGGCGCCGCTCGGCGCCGGCCTCGCCGGCCATGCCGGTCGAGGTCACCACGCCGGTGCCGCCGCCGACGAGACGGAAGGCCGCGGCGTCGTCGACGTCCACCTCGCGGCCGCGGTGGTCGACGAAGGCTGCGACCTCGCGGACCTCGCGGCCGGTGGTCCAGCAGACCATGCCCATGACGTGGGTGAGCTGCGTGTGCGCCTGACCGCCCCCCATCGCCGCTCCGTAGGTGCGGGGGTGCTGGTCGTGGGGCTCGCCGTCGTCCGATCCGGCTCTGGCAGACGTGACCTCGGCGGAGTCGGCCTCGGCACGGGCGAACAGCCCCGCGGTGCCGGACGAGAACTCGGCCATGACCTGGACGAGGTCACCGATGTCGCGCCGCACGGCATCCCGGACCCGGGACGCGGTCGGCGCGTGCTGGTCCGTGTAACCGACGGCGAGGTGGGCACCCGACCGCTCCGCGCGCCGCACGAGGTCGAACGCGTCCGTCGCCCGGGTGGTGAGCGGCTTCTCCACGAGAACGTGCACGCCGGCATCCAGCAACGGAGCCGCGAGATCATGGTGGGTGACGTGCGGTGTGGCGATCACGACCGCATCGGCACCCACCCGCAGGAGCTCGTCGACGTCGGTGACGACCTCGGGCACGCCGTGCTCGTGGGCGACCTCGGCGGCGCGTCCCCGGTCCTCGTCGCACAGCGCGACGAGCTCCGCCGGCCCGTAGGCGGCGAGCGAGGGCACGTGATGGTTCGAGGCCCACCAGCCCGCTCCGACGACGGCGACCCGTACGCTCACGGCCGGACCCACGTCCTGCGGCGGTTCTCGACCGCGACGGCAGCGAGCGCGAGCAGGCCGGGCACCACCAGCAGCATCGGCCGCAGCATCCAGACCACGGTGACGGCGACGCCCACCGCCGCGATGAGCAGCACGGAGCCGGCGACGTCGGCGGTGCAGCGGCGGGCCGCCTCGCGGATCGCGCGGCCGGCCGCGGCGCCCGGCAGCCACCCCCCGACGAACCGCAGCGTGACCACGCAGATGGCTGCGGTCACCACGGCAACCACGACGCCGACGGCCGTCCCCCCAGGAAGTGCGCCCGTGCTGACTAGCCACCAGTCGAACCCGAGGAGCAGCAGCAAGGCCGGGACGGCCACACCGACCGGCCACAGCTCCCGCAACGCCCGAGCGATGTGCCGGAGCAGCTCGCCGGTCGAGTCGTCCAAGCCCTCGAGATGCCGCCGCAGGTGCAGACCGCCGCCGGCAAGGGCCGGCACCGCGGTGACCACCGGTAGGCTCACGACGGCGAGCACCGCGCCGGTGAGCAGCATCTCCCCGAACAGTGCGAAGCGGGCACCGCCGCCGAGGCTGCGACCGGCCGGCCGCACGTCCTGGTTCTCGTTCGAGCGCACGGGGGCCACTCAGCCCTTCAGGCCCTGGGTCGCGACGCCTTCGACGATGTAGCGCTGGAAGGCTATGAAGAACAGCAGCACGGGAAGGATCGCGAGCACGGCCATCGCCATCTGGGCACCGTAGTCGGACGAGGACGTCTGATCGACGAACAGCCGCAGCGCGATCGGCAGCGGGAACAGGTTCGGGTCCCGGAGGTACAGCAGCGGTCCCATGAAGTCGTTCCACGACCAGATGAAGGTGAAGATCGCCGCCGTGACGAGGGCCGGCTTCATCAGCGGCAGCATGATCGATGCGTAGATGCGGATGTGCCCGGCACCGTCGACCCGCGCCGCCTCGTCGAGCTCACGGGGCAGGTTGCGCATGAACTGCACCATGAGGAAGACGAAGAATGCCTCCGAGGCGAGAAACTTGGGGAGCAGCAGCGGCCAGAACGTGTCCAGCATCCCGAGATTGTTGAAGACGATGTACTGCGGGATGAGCACGACGTGGAACGGCAGCAGCAGCGTGCCGATCATGAGGCCGAACCACAGTGCCTTTCCCGGGAAGCTCACCCGCGCGAACGCGTACCCGGCGATCGACGACGACAGCAGGACGCCGGCCACCGACGCCAGCGCGAGGATCGTCGAGTTGCCGAAGAAGGTCCAGAACGAGATGCCGGCGATGCCGCTCAGCGCGGTGGTGAAGTTGTCGAGCGAGGCTTGCTCCGGCCAGATGCTCACCTCGCCGACGATCTCCGAGCTCGGCTTGAGCGCCGACATGACCATCCACACTGCGGGGTAGAGAACGACGACGGTGATCAGCAACGAGGCGGCGTGGAACACGGCGGAGCGGACGTTCTTGCGGATCCGGGAGCGGCGCCGCAGTGCCGCGCTGCGCTCGTGACTGGCGCTGGTCGCACCGCCGGCCTCGAGACCTCCGGCGACGCCCGTCGTGACGGGGTTGGATGTCATTTCTCCTCCCCTCCGTAGTGCACCCAGAACCGGGTGCTGCGGAACATGACCAACGTGATGATCGCGACGACGACGAGCAGCACCCACGCCATCGCGGAGGCGTAGCCCATCTGGAAGTCGGCGAACCCGCGCTGGTAGAGGTACAGCGTGTAGAAGAGGGTCGAGCCGGCCGGCCCGCCGGTGCCGTTGGAGATGATGAACGCCGAGGCGAAGATCTGGAACGAGCCGATCGTCTCCAGCAGGAGGTTGAAGAAGATGACCGGGGAGAGCATCGGCAGGGTGATCCGGAAGAACTTCCGGACCGGTCCGGCGCCGTCGACCGAGGCCGCCTCGTAGAGCTCGTTCGGGATCTGCTTCAGCCCGGCGAGGAAGATCACCATCGGGGCTCCGAACTGCCACACCGCGAGGAGGATGAACATCGGCATGGTCTTGCTCGGATCACCGACCCAGCCACCCCACTCGATGCCGATGACCTCACCGACTCGGGCGACGATGCCCTGGTCGATGAACATGGCCTTCCAGACGATGGCGACCGACACGCTCGCGCCGATGAGCGACGGGGCGTAGAAGACCGAGCGGTAGAACCCCTTTCCGTGATGCTTGTTGTTGAGCAGCATCGCGACGGCGAGTGAGGCGACGAGCTTCACCGGGGTCCCGATGATCGCGTAGACAGCCGTGACCTTCGCCGACTGGATGAACTGCGGGTCTTCGAACAGGCGCCGGAAGTTGTCGAGACCGATGAAGTTCGGGGTGTTGAACAGGTCGTAGTCGGTGAACGCGAGATACAACGACGCCAGCATCGGGAGGGCCGTGAGCCCGAAGAACCCGAGCAGCCATGGCGACAGGAAGCCGTACCCGGCCCGCGTCTCCGCCGCCCGCCGCCGACGCCTGGCGGCGTTCGGCGGCGGGGCGACGGGCGCGCGGGTCACCTCATGGGCGAGCGCCATGGGGTCTCCCCTCGATCAGGTGGGTCAGATGGACGTGACAAGAGGGCGACTACTGCATCGCCATCTCTGCCTCGGTGAACCACTGATCCGCGAACTGCTCCATGGTGATGTTGCCGTAGTTGAGTTCTTCGGCCAGGCGCAGCCATTCGGCCTCGATGGCGCCGAAGCCCTTCACGGGGGTGGGCGCGGGCTCGGTCACATGCTCGGTGACTGCCTCCTCGTACGCCACCACGCGGGCGTCGATGCTGCCCTCCTCGAGCTCCATCGCCTCGCGCTGCGCCTGGTCCGCAGGCACGCCCTTCGAGGTGCCGAAGATCTTGCCCACCTCGGGGTTGGTGAGGAGGAAGTTGATGAAGGTCGCCGCCTCCTCCGGGTGCTCGCTGTTGGCTCCGACCGACAGCAGCATCGAGGGCTTCCAGAACATCGACCTGGCGCCCTCCGGACCGACGGGCATCGGCCTCATCTCGAGGTTCTCCACGCCGGAGTCGGCCACGTAGCCGGCCAAGAAGTTGTCCCAGCTGTACTCGGACGCCGCCTCCAGAGCCGTGAACCCGCCCAGCGGGTCGAGCTGCGTCGCACGCTCGGTCGGGAAGAGCAGGTTGCTCTCTCGCAGGTCGGCGGTGAGGCTGAGGAACTCGACGACGTCGTCCTGGGTGAAGTTCAGCCCGCCTTCGTCGGTGAAGGGCTCCGTGCCGTTCTGGACGAGCCACTGCAGGAAAAGCCAGAAGACCCCGGTGTAGTCACCGCTGCCGTAGACCGGCTGACCGCTCTCGGCGGTCAGACCCGCCTCGGTGATAGCCCGGATCCAGGCGTTGTAGTCCTGCCAGGTGTAGTCCTCGGGCAGCGGTTCGACGCCCGCCTCCTCGACGATGTTCGGGTTGATGAACAACGCCAGCGTGTTGGTGGAGGTCGGGATGCCGATCTGCTCGCCGTTCAGCTCGCCGGAGGAGACCAACGCCTCCTCGAATCCCGACAGGTCGATCTGCTCCCCGATGTATGGGGCCAGGTCGAGCAGGTGGCCGTTCTGGGAGTACTCGGCCAGGTAGGAGAGGTCGAACTGCATGACGTCCGGGAGAGACCGGCCGGCCGCCTCCGTGGCCCGCTGCGTCCAGTAGCCCTCCCAGTCGACCCAGGTCGGCTGGATCGTGATGTCGGGATGCTCCTCCTCGAAGAGGGCAATCGCCTCCTCGTAGCGGGAGGCGCGGTCATCGTTGCCCCACCAGGTGAAACCGAGGGTGACCTCTCCACCGCCGGAACCACCGCCGTCGCCCTCCCCGCCGGAGTCGTTCCCGCCGCAGGCGGACACGACCATGGTCGCGGCCGCGGCCACGGCGACCACCTTCAACATGTGCTTCTTCATCGATCGAGCCTCCTCGCTCGGTCATCGGCCGGCTGTCGTGCACAGCCCTCGGCCGGTCGGTCGTCGGTGTGATGCTCGTCTGAGTGGTGCGATCCCGGTTCGTGCTCTGGGGATCCCGGATGGCTGAATCGTTATAACACCGGTGCTACGGCGCCAACAAGGGTGCTTGGTAACCCCTTCCCGCCCGCTGACGGCCGAGTCCGGCACTGGGGCGGTAAGCGCTTTCTCGACAATCCGGGCAAAACCGGTGATCAGACGCCTGCGGCGGCGCCTCGGTAGAGGCTCGCCACGTGCGGACCACTGCGGGCCGCTTCGCTCAGTTGTAACCGAATCGTTACAGAACTAGCCGCTCGGGCACCGTGCCTCGCGCAGCAGTGTTCACGGCCGGCGCACGCTCACGAGGCTGACGAGAGTGTTGATGTCGTCGTCATGGCCGCGACATCACACTCTCGTTGTCGGACCGCGACGGCTCAGTCACCGCGGCGCTACTCGCGCACCCCGATGGTCAGCAGCAGGTTGGCGTAGAGCCGCTGGTCCCCCGTGGCGACGACCGCGGCGAGGTCGGGCCCCCGGCACGCGTCGTAGAACTCGAACCGGCCCAGCTCCTGCCAGGCGACCCGCTCCCCCAGCAGCCGACGGTAGGACTCGTGCGCCGGGACCGACGCCCCGCCGTCGGGCGTCATGACGGCGGCCGCCTCGATCGGGACCGTTGCGTGCACGGCCTCGAGGACCTGGTCGACGTCGAGCAGACCCGGCCGGAGGTTGAGATGGATCCGGGGCGCGCCGGGGTTGGCACCGGTCGCGTGCGGATAGTTCCCGTCCGCGAGCAGCACCTGCGAGCCGTGGCCGGCGGCGGCGAGCGCGTGGAGCAGGTCGGGATGGGTCAGTGGGCCGAGCAGCATGGTTCTCCTCGTGGTCGGTGTGTCAGACGGTACGTCGGCCCGCGTGGCCCGGCCCAACAAGCCCTAGCTTCGCGTCCCAGGCGAGGACGGGACGTCAGCGCTTGTTCGGCGGATGCAGTGCTCACTCGTAGGGGGCAACGAAGGCGCCCCGAAACATCGAGGGCGACAGGTGCACCAGTAGCTCTCGGTGGTTGGGTGTCGCCCTCGCTGCAGGAAAGGGGCGCCGCGGGCATGCGCCGGGCACCCTTCCGGCGGCGGTTGGGGCCGCCAGGCGGGGTGCGGTGCCGCCGTGGGCGCCGTCCGAAATTCTTGCCCCCGCTCGCGTGTCGTCGAGGCGCGTGGCAGCGTCAGCTCTACGTTGACGGGGACGAGAAGCACCGTCAGCGGGGCCGAGGGGGGCTTCATGCGACGAGATGGCCATGGGAACGGCGTGCGTCGTGAGCGCGCCGGCCCGGCGGAACCAGCCCGGCGAACCCGTTCCGATCCGAGCGATCTGCTGGGGACGGCCCTGAGCCGGCGGTCGATGCTGCGGATCGTGGGTGGCACCGCCGTCGCCCTGCCGCTGGCCGCCTGCGGCGACGGCAACGGCTCGCCCAACACGCTGCGGATCAGCTACCAGCAGTTCGGCTCCGGCACGATCATGCGGGACTACCTCAGGAACGTGATGGAGTCCTACAGCGCCCGGCACCCGGAGGTGACCGTCGAGCTGGTGCCGCTCGTGGCGGCGGAGGAGGACTACTTCACCAAGACGGAGCTGATGATGTCCTCGGCGCGGACCGCGCCGAACCTGGTCTACGAGGACACCTTCATCCTGCAGTCCGACGTCGCGGCCGGGTACCTGCGTCCACTGGACGAGTACGTCGAGGGCTGGGACCTCTGGCGGCACTTCTACGAACCCGGCAAGGACGCCGTCACCGGCCAGAACGGCCGCGTCTACGCCGTTCCGACCCACACCGACACCCGCGGCCTCTGGTACAACATGGACCTGCTCGAGCAGGCCGGCATCGAGGTGCCCTGGCGGCCGCAGACCTGGGCCGACATTCTCGACGCCATGCGCACCGTCAAAGAGGCGCTGCCCGACGTCATCCCGATCAATGTGTACTCCGGCAAGCCGCAGGGCGAGAAGGCCAGCATGCAGGGTTTCGAGATGCTGCTCTACGGCACGGACGACCGGCTGTACGACAAGGAGTCCCAGACCTGGGTGCTGGGCAGTCAAGGCTTCCTCGACTCGCTGAAGTTCATCCGCACGATCTTCAGCGAGGAGCTCACCCCGGGCCTAGCGCGCGCCCTCGACCCGAACCTGACCGACCTGGTGCACAACACGTGGCTGCCGCGGGGAAAGCTCGCGGTCAACCTCGACGGCAGCTGGATCAGCTCCTCCTGGGCCGAGGGCGGCGCCGCCGAGTGGCCGGAGTGGCCGGACGTCATGGACGTCGCGCCCATGCCGACGCAGGACGGCAGCGATCCCGGCATGGTGTCGCTGGCCGGCGGCTGGTCCTGGGCGATGCCCAAGCTGGCCGGCAGGCCGGACCTCACCTGGTCCTTCCTCGAAGAGATGATGTCGACGGAGAACATGGCTCGCCTGGCGGTGAGTGACAACCAGGTGACGATCCGGTCCGACGTCGCAGAGCATCCGCACTACGTCGGGTACTCCCCAACGATCGACTTCTTCACCGACCTGGTCTCGCGTGCCTCGTACCGGCCGGCGCTGGCGCCCTATCCACAGATCTCGGCGGAGATCCAGGCCGCGATGGAGACGGTCATGACCGGCCAGGGCACGCCCGAGCAGGCGCAGGCGGAGTACGACGCAGAGGTCATCGAGATCGTCGGCCGCGAGAACACCTCGGAGGCGAGCTGATGGCCACGACAACGACCGCCCCGACGACGTCGGCGGCACCGGCGCAGCCGGAGCCGGAGCGCAACGTGCGGCGCACGGCGCTGCGTGGCCTGCCGCTGCTGCCGTCCGTCATCCTGCTGGTGCTCTTCCTGGCCGGGCCATCGTCTACAGCGTCTACCTGGCCTTCACCAACGAGGCGCTGCGCGGCGAGGGCGCCTCCAGCACCGAGTTCGTGGGCTTCGAGAACTTCACAACGGCGTTCGCGGCGCCGGAGTTCTGGAACTCCGTGGTGCTGACGCTGGTGTTCACCATCGTGTCGGCGATCATCGGGCAGAACATCCTCGGCATGGTCCTGGCGCTCCTGATGAGGAGGTCGAACCGGGTGGTCATCACGATCACCGGGGCGATCGTGATCGGTGCCTGGATCCTGCCGGAGGTGGTCGCCGCCTACCTGTGGACCACGTTCCTCGGTGAGGACGGCTCGCTGAACCAGATCCTCACCACCATCGGACTGCCGCCGCAGGACTGGCTGTTCGCGCTGCCGATCATCGCGGTCTCTTTCGCGAACATCTGGCGCGGCACCGCCTTCACGATGCTGATGTACACGGCGGCGCTCTCGGAGGTCTCACCCGACATCGAAGAGGCGGCCGAGATCGACGGCGCGGGTGCGGTCCGCCGGTTCTTCTTCGTCACCGTGCCGATCATCCGCCGGACGATCATGACGAACCTGATGCTCATCACGCTGCAGACGCTGTCGGTCTTCGGCCTGATCTTCGTCATGACCGGCGGCGGGCCGGGCACCTCGAGCCAGACCTTGCCGCTGTACATGTACGAGCAGGCGTTCTCCTTCGGTCAGCTCGGCTACGGCACGGCCATTGCGCTGCTGCTCCTGCTCATCGGTGCTCTGGCGTCGATCGTCTATCTCAAGCTGCTGCCGCGGGAGGAGAAGATATGAGCAGCGCGACCGTGGACGGCAGCACCCGTGCCAGCACGAACCCGCGCGAACCGCGCGCAGGAGCCAACAAGGAGGGCAACACCCGACGGCGGGCCGTGGGCGCCGCCTCGAACGGCATCCTGGTCCTCATCGCTGCGGTGTTCTCCGTACCGCTGCTCTGGGTCATCTTCGCCTCGCTCGACCCGCAGGCCGGACTGTCCGTCCAGTGGCCCGATCCGCCGTCGACCGAGAACTTCCGGGCCGTCCTCAACGAGGAGACGACCTTCCGCCCCATGTGGAACTCGCTGGTGCTGTGCGGCGGCGCCACGCTGATCACGGTGGTCTGCTCGGCGCTGGCGGCCTACCCGCTCTCGCGCTACCAGTCCCGCGCCAAGCGACCGTTCCTGCTGACGGTCATCTTCGCGACGGGGTTGCCCATCACGGCAGTCATGATCCCCGTGTACGCGATGTTCGTGCAGGTGAACCTCATCGATTCGATGCTCGGCGCGGTCCTGTTCCTGGGGACGTCGTCGCTGCCGTACGGGATCTTCCTGACCAAGAACTTCATGGACGGGGTCCCGAAGGAGCTCGAGGAGAGCGCCTGGACCGAGGGCGCCTCGACGATGCGGGCGCTCTGGTCGATCGTGCTGCCGCTGATGCGCCCGGGGACGGCGGTCGTCACCATCTTCACGTTCGTGACGATGTGGGGGAACTTCTTCGTCCCGTTCATGCTGCTGCTCTCTCCGGACAAGCTGCCCGCCGCCGTTACGCTGTACACCTTCTCCAGCCAGTACGGGCAGGTCGCCTACGGCCAGCTCGCCGCCTTCTCGATCCTGTACTCGATGCCGGTTGTGGTGCTGTACCTGCTCATGGGGCGCCGGCTCGGTGCCGGGTTCGCGATGGCCGGTGGCGTCAAGGGCTGATACGGACCGACGCCGGGAACGGGACCGACAGGGGCGGGGACGGGACCGACAGGAGCGGACCGAGAAGCCTTGCCCTCCCGTGCCGGCAGGGAGAAGGTGGAGACATGGGCGTCCAGGTGATCGAGACCGCTGAGCTGGAGAACGGGAACTTCGAGGGGTACCTGTTCGGGTCCGAGGTCTCCGTGATCTTCGACCGCGCCGAGCAGGACGGGGTGGGGCCTCGCCTGCACCGGCACCCTTACGCGGAGACGTTCATCATCCGCTCGGGGACGGCCCGGTTCACCGTGGGCGACGAGCAGGTCGTGGCCGTGGGTGGCCAGATCCTCGTGGTCCCCGCCATGGTGCCGCACAAGTTCTCCACGATTGGCGACGAGCTGTACGACGGCGTGCACATCCACGAGAACGACCGGTTCGTCACCGAGTGGCTCGAGTAGGCCCGCGCGACCTTCGAGGAAATCTTCGCCGCCCCGCACTCTCGGGCATAGTGTGGCGCGGTGGCCCCGGACCAGCACAGATACCCACGTCATGCCCGTCGTATGGTCCGCGGGCGTGGGGCCACGCTTGCCGGCCGGGTGGGACTCGTCGTCCTCGCGCTGGCGCTCGCCGTGCCCACCGCCGTCGTCGCGCAGCTGCGCAACCAAGTCACCGAGCTCGACGTCGAGGCCCTGGTGGATCCGCCGCCGACCGTCGAGGAGGAGACCTCGACCGGGACCGAGGACCCGAATGCCGGTGAGCCCGTCAACATCCTGCTCATCGGCTCGGACGCGCGCAGTGCAGACGGCATCAACGACAGCGTCCCCACGGTGCTGGCCGACACGCACATCGTCGTGCACGTCTCGGCCGACCGGTCGCGGGTCGAGCTCGTCTCGATCCCGCGGGACACGATGGTCCAGATCCCGGAGTGCACCACCACCTCCGGCGCGACGATCCCGGCGCGGTTCGACATGTACAACTCCGCCTTCTCTTATGGCTGGAAGACTGGCCAGGACAGGGAGTCCGCCGTCGCCTGTGACCTCAACCTCGCCCAGAGCACCACGGGGTTGAGCTTCGACGGGTTCGTCCTGGTCGAGATGGGCGGCTTCATCGACATGGTCGACGCCATGGGCGGCATCGACATCTGCATCCCCGAGCCGATCGACGTCCCCAAGGCGCAGCTGGTCCTCGACGCGGGCCAGCAGACGCTCGGCGGCCGCGACGCGTTGGGTTACGCGCGCGTCAGGGTCGGCATCGGCAACGGGACGGACCCGGAGCGCATCGAACGGCAGCAGCACCTCATGTCGGCATTCATCGACGACGCGCTGTCCCACAACATCCTGCTCGACGCACCCGAGCTGTACGGGATGGCGGAGGCCGCGCTCCGGGCGCTCAGCGTCAGCCCGAGCCTCAACTCGCTGCGGGAGCTCGCCGGACTGGGACTCAGCCTCCAGGGCCTCCGGTCCTCGGACGTCACGTTCGTGACGACGCCGACCGAGGCGTACCCCCCGGACACGAACCGCCTCCAGTGGACGGTGGAGACGCGGGAGATCTGGGAGCGGCTGCGCGAAGACGAGCCGCTGGCCGGCGAGCCCGAGGACGAGACGTCGTCGGAGGAGGCGACGGGCGACCCGGCCGACGAGACAGAGTCACCCGTGGAGGAGGAATCCGCGGAAACGGAACCCCCTGGCGGTGACGGCGGGTTCGGCAGCTCCGCGGAGGAGCTCGACACTGCCTGCTGAGGGGCAGGGGAAGGCAACCAGGTCCAAACCTCGGTGCGCCGGTGGCTTCCGCCGAGGGGCGACACCGCCCGGACACGAGGGGCCTCGAGGGTCGGGATCAACTCTGTCCGCGCGACCACAGCGCCAGCTTGGCGAACAGGTCCTCCTGCATGAAGCGGATGTCGACGGTGTCGTACACCCGGATGGGGCGGGCCCCGGGGTTGTCGACGTAGCGCTGCTCGGCATCGAACCGCGGCGCCGGCCGCTCGTACCAGCGCCCTGCATCCGGGTACATCATGAGTCCGACCGCCGGAGAGTCACCCAACGAGCGGTGCTCGATCATCGACGTGACGTGACCGGCGTTTCACTCAACCAGCTGGTCCACCAGATAGGCACCGAGGTCACCGTGCGGGGCGACCTTCACCATGAGCTCGGCATAGCTCACCGCCATGAGCTTGTACGTGCTCGACGGTACCTGCCACAGCCGCACCGACGAATCGAACACCACATTGGCGGCCGCGATGTCGTTGGAGAGGTTGTACTCCTGGCCGCCGTCCGGATATGGACCGCCACCGATCCACACCACCGTCACGTCCCGCTCTGCAATCTCGGGCGCCGTGAGTAGCGCCGAAGCCATTTCTGTCAGCGGGCCGAAGAACGCGACAAACAGGGGCGTGTCGGTGTCGTCACGGAGCGCCTCGCGAACGATGAGCTCGGCACCCTGCGACCGGCTCGGGGTCGTCTCGTCCGGGATCGCCCTCTCGGCGCCGTCGACGATCGGATAGTTCGGTGTGAGACCCAACAGGCCATAGAGCTTGTCCACCTCCAGGCGGCTCTGCCGCATGCTTTCCGGGTGGCGCAGAGTGCCGTAGTGCGCGGCGATCACGCCCCGCAGGTCGAACATCGGGGTCAGCGCAGCATGCACGATCGCGTACTGATCGTCCGCCTCGTTCTTGGCATCGGTGTCGACGATGACCCTGATGCGCGGACCCGCCTGCGCCGGATGGATGCTGAGCACTCGATTCGCTTCTCCTCAAGCTGGCTAGCCCTTGACCGCTCCGGCCAGCGTGCCATTGACGAAGTACCGCTGGAAGTCGGGTAGATGACCAGCGTACGAATGGTGTCGAGGATGCGAGGTCGTTGAGCTGGCCAGTCGCCAGAGAGTTCGGAATTGCAGCTTTGGACGCACGATCAGCGGTGCGGCGAGGCGGATCGCCTGCCGCGTCAAGGCCGGATCGTCACCGCTCGGTCGGGTCGTAGGTCTTGAGAAACGCCTCCAGCTCGGGGAGGTGATCGGTGTTGATCTGGTCGACGCCGGCGTCGATCAGCGCGCGCCAGACCGCCTCCCGTGCATCGGTGACGGACTCGGGAGTGGCCCAGAAGCGGACCTGGTAGCCGCCGGCGTGCGCGTCATCGACGATCTGCTGGAGCTGCGCGCGCTCGTCGTCGGGCATCTCACCCACACCTTGCCAGGAGAACAGCTTGGTCCAGTTGTCGGAGACGACGGTGATGTCGGCGCTCGTGGCACCGGGGGGGAGCGCGGTCGTGATCCGGCCGTCGGGAGGCCGCCCAGCGGACCTTGTCCTCGAAGGTCCGGTTGGCCAGCTCGCCGGAGAGCACCACCTCGACGGGCCCCCGCCGCATCGCCGAGGGCCTCTCACATGGAACTGCTGTGCGCCCGGAGGGACTCGAACCCCCAACCTTCTGATCCGTAGTCAGATGCTCTATCCATTGAGCTACGGGCGCAGCGGCCCAAACGGGCCGGGATCGACTCTAGCGCGGCGGGCGAGGACCGACCAACCCGCAGGTCCGTGAGTGTGCTCACTCATCGTCGTCCGGAGCCATCGCCGGGACGTCCGCGAACGAGTAAGGGGGCCAAGGCCCCAGATAGCGGATCCGAGCGGCCGGCTGCTCCTCCTGGATGGCCGCGAGCTCTTGCCCGACCGCTGGGACGTCGTCCCTGGCGACCAGCAGCGAGACGGTGAGGACCGAGACCACACCAGCGTCCGGCCGTGCGCTGCGATTCTCGCTCAGCTCCTCCGACACACGCGCGAGCCGGCGCCGGTAGACCTGGTAGAGCTCGTCCGCGACGGCTTCGGTCGCCTCTCGCTCGCGCTGGTCCACCCGCTTGCGCAGCAGGCGCTGGACGCCGGCCGGTCGGTCTTCCAGCTCGGCCCGCAGCGGGTCCAGGTCCGGGTGCCCCTCCGCGACCTGGCGTTGGTCCAGCCCGATCTCCACCCGCAGCTCGGCGCGGTCCTCCAGCACGCCGAGCCTCGTGCGAAGCTGCTCGGCGTTGGTGCTCAGCCACTTCCCGAGCCGCCGTTCCGGCGGCGCCTCCTCGGCCCCCGCCACGATCACGTTGAAACTTGCCGGTAGCACCGTGGTGCCGCCCTGCCAGACACGGTCAACGACGTCGCTGTGCTCGACGATCCAACGCCGGACGTCATCGTCGGGACCCTGGTACGGGCCTCCGGTGTGGTCGTGGACCATGGCGGTGACGCCGTCGGGAGACGTCACGAGCCGCACCTCGGCCCCATCGATGCCGGTGCCCAGCTCGGACGGTGCGCCGTCCACGATGCCGTAGAGGTAGAGGCTCACACGCGCTCCTCGCGGGATGCCTCGGCCCACCGCGCCGGGTTGATGAGCTTGTCGACCAGCTCGTCGACGACGTCATCGAGGCCTTGTCGCAGATCTGCCACCGACGTCGTCAGGTCGTGGTCCTTCTTGATCTGCTCCAGCGCGTCGTCGAGGTCGAGCAGCGCCTGGCCGAGACGCTCCTGCTCCTCATCCGTGAGCTCGCCGCCCTCGATGCGCCGCACCGCCTGCGTCTCCAGCGACTCCTCGATCACCTCGACGAGCGTGATCACGAGCGTGAGGACGCCGTTCTTGAGGCTCGTCTCGTCGACGTTGAGCGTCATGTCCCTCCTCCTTCCGGCAGCCTGTGCGCACCCGGGAGGTCCCTGAGCTCGCGGACCCAGCGCGCCGTGTCGGTCGTGGCGATGCGCACTTTCGTGGGTCCGGCCACGACGATCACGTGCGTGCCCGCCGGCGACCGCCCGTGCTCGATGTCGATCGAGACCAGCTCCTCGGGTCGGATCCGGACCGCCGCCCGTCGGTCGAGCGCGCCTTTCCAGGTCAGCCCGTCCGAGCGGTCGAGCATGCCGGTCCCACCGCGCCAGACGGCTCCTCCGGACAGCTCCTCCAGGTACCAGACCCGGTCCTCGAGCACGCGGTCAGCCTCGCGCTCGGCCTGGTGGACGGAGCCTCCGATGCCCTGCTCCTGGAGCAGATCGTGCAGGCGCTGCGGGGCTGCGGCGGAGAGCAGGGCCGTTTCTGAGCTCGTCGTCACGGCCAGACGCGTGCGCTCCTCACCACCGATGCTCCGTTCGGTGTGCAGGTCCACGCCGGTGATCTCGTTCAGACGCACCTGCCAGAGGAGCTCCCTGGGGTCGGCTCGCCACGCCATCAGCCGGTGCGAGGTCAGGTACACCGTCCCCGGCCGCCAGGTGCGGTACGGCTCCTCCTGGCGGTACCCGCCGGCCATCCGCGCGACGACCTCCTCGTCGGACGCGAGGGGCACCTGCCGCGAGAGGGATCGCCGGACCCACTCACGGGTCTGTTCGTCCCAGCTGCGCATCATGCCGTGCTCGAGCATCGTCTCGATCCCGGCGATCGTCGCCTTGAGGTTCACACCGATCAGCGGAATGTCGGCGACCGTGATGATGAGGTCCAGGTCGAGGTAGACACCCTTGTTGAGCAGCACCTCAAGCAGGTCGGGCAGCGTCGCGCCGGGGTCCCGGGTGGGTTCCAGCGCGGACGGCCTCGGTCCGGTCCTCGACACCGCGGGGGCGGCGGTCACCGTCTCGCTCATGAGGGTCGGTCACCCGGATGGGAACCGGAGCTCTCGCGGGCTTGGTCGGCCCGGCGCTGGCCGGCCCGGTCTGGCTGGTCGGTCCGGTCGTCCTTGCCCTCGTCGTCATCAGGTCCCTGCTCCCCCGCCGTCACGGCCTGCTGCTCACCGGAGCGCAGCGCCCGCGCGCTCTGCCAGCCGCACCAGGGGCAGTACTCCTCCAGCAGCTGCTGGGTCGGCGCGGTCTTCCCGCAGCTCGGACAGGTGTCCTTCGGCTCGACGGAACGACGCCAGGCACTCGTCTCCGTGTCTGTACCCGCCGGGAACTCCAGGCCGTAGCGGGCCGCCGTGTCGAAGGAGGCGAGCGCGGCTCGGATCCGGATGCCCAGCAGCTCGACGCCGGCTACGGAGACCATGATGTCAGCGTTCAGCACCAACCCCTTGTCCAGGAGTGTCTCGATGACGTGAGCGAGGGTTCCCTCCCGTTCACGCTGTGGCTCGAGCTGGCCGCCCTGTCTGCTGCTGATCGCGCTCATGCCTCCGCCCCCGGTCTCAGGATCCCGGTGTCACGTACTCGTCCGGTGACCACGCCGGGCTACCCCGCCCGTCCACGCACATACCGCTCTCCGCGGCGGTACGCGACGAGCTCGCCGTCGTTGTCGAGCTCCACCTCGTACTCGCCCATGATGTCGGAGGTGCTCGGGATGTGCCGGTCCTCGACCACCTCGATGACGACCTTCCATCTCCCGCGGTCGTGCTCGACGCCCACGACTCCTTCGATGGTTCGGTTGCCGAGCTGGGCGAACTGCTCGAGCGCCTTCCGTCCGGCCTGCCCGGCACTCAGCCGGCGTGGTTCGTCGCGCCGATCCCCGTCGTTGCCGCGTGGGTCCTTCTGCTGAGGACTCTCGTCCGCCTCCGACCGGCCCGGCTTGCCCCCCGGCCTCTGCTCGGACGACGACGTATCTCTCCGTTCCCCCCGTTCCTCCCTCGCGGGCCTGTCCTCCTTCGCGGGCCTGTTCGCCTGCGCGGGCCTGTTCGCCTGCGCGGGCCGCCCCTCGGACGAGGACTCTCTGCCTGCCTTCTGGGTCGGCTGCCGCTCTGGTGAGGACGCGCCCTTCTCCTGCCCGGTCGGCTGCCGCTGGGACGACGGCGCGCTCTTGTCCTGCCGGGCCGGCTGCGAGTCGGACTGCGGCGGGCGTTCACGCTCGCCGCTCTCCCGCGGTCGTCCCTCGTCGTCGCGTCGCGGAGTCGACTCACCCGTCGACCCGCCCTCGGAAGTCCTGTTCTTCGCCTGCTCGTCGGTCTGGCGGTTCGCCTGTCCTTCGTCTGGCCGGCGAGGACGGTCGGACGTGGTGGAGGTCTCGGTGTCGGGCTCACTCATCGTGCATCTCCTTGCCTGCTGCGACGGTTGGCCTCGATAAGTCGGGCCACGAGGGCCTCCTCCATGGCCTCCGCCTCCGCGTCGTCGATCTCTCCGTACTCACGGGCCTCCTCGACGGCCTCGAGCTGACGGCGGATGTTCCCGGCGTCGTAGTACTCACGCTCGGCTTCCTCGAGCACCTGCTCGGCGACCCACACCGTGCCGCGCACCGGCGCCAGGGGCAACGACAGCAGGTTCCACAGGACGCCCATGGGTCAGGCCTCCGCCACGAAGTCGTATGGTGCCTGCGGGCCGACGAGCCGGAAGGTCATGCGGTCCACCGACCGTGCGGCGATGTTCTCGAGCGCGTCCTCGAACCTGCCCAGCTCGGAGCGCCGGACCAGGAGCGCGGCCGCGAGGACGTCGTCGACGTCGGCCTCGTCCCGTCTGCGCAGCTCCACGGTGAACGGCGCGACCTGCTCCTCGAGCGCCGAGGCGTCGGCCGCCCGCTTGCGGTCGAAGCCTGCGACGATGAGCTCGCCGAGTCGGATGCGCTCGTAGTAGCTCGCCTCCTCGGACAGATTGCGGGTCGACTCGCGCAGTTCCCGGATCTCTGGCTCTTCGTCGACGAGCTCAGCGATCACGGTCTCCCGGATGTATCGAACGCGGAGGCTGAGCTGAACGACGTCGGCCAGCCGACGAAGCTCGTCGGCGAAAGCGTCATCACTGTCCGTGGCAACCTGTGCCAGTGAGGCGGTGTCGGGCACGGCGGTGCCAAAACGGACCGGCAACACCGAGCACGTCTGCGCGACCGCGTCGAGGACGGTGCTGTGTGCCCGCACCTCGGCGGGACGACCAACGATCTCCGTGTCCGGCATCTCGGATACGAGCGCGGCCACCTCGCCGACCGCCTCGAGGCGGACCACGCCGTCGTCGACTCCCGTCAGGCCCTCGGGGAGGCGGCTGCCGGGCAGGACGAAGCCGTAGAGGTACAGCGACACCTCAGTCTCCTCGGTAGCGGTTGCCGTCACGACTGGCCCTTCCTGCTGCCGCTACGCTCTGGCTGCTTCGGCTCCTGCTTCTTCCCACCCTCGTCCTCGTCGCCGGTCAAGGCTTCCTTCACGCCGCCGATGACGCCTTGAGTCTTCCCGCTGCTACCGCTCTGCGACACGTCCTCGATCATCTCGGGGAGGTCTCGACTCTGCTGGGTGAGGTCGAGCCGGTTCGTCGCCTCGGCGAAGCGCAGGTAGGTATCGACGCTGGCAATGACGATGCGGGCGTCGATGGTGAGCACCTCGATACCCACGAGCGAGACTCGGACGTAGGCGTCGATGACCAGCCCCTTGTCCAGAATGATCTCGATGACGTCCGCCAGCGACGAGCTCGACGGGCGGTCGACGTAGCTGCCGCGCTGCCGTGTCGTGGTGGCCTGGCTCATGATGACTCCTTCGTGGATTCCTCGTTGTCGCCTACCTCGTACTCTTCGTCGGTGCCCTCGGCGGCCCCTTCTGCCGGGTCCTCGGCCGCTTCCTCACCGTCATCCTGCGGTCCCTCGTCCTGTTCTTGGCCCTGTTCTTGGCCGCCCCGCTCCTCGCCGGAGGGTCGCTCACCGCTGGACTCTCCTCCGGCGTCGCCGGCCTGCTGCTCCTCCTCGACGACTTCGTCGTGGCTGCGCGTGATCTCCTTGTCCTGGATCTCGGCGCGGTAGCCCTCGCTGTCCTCCGGATGCAGGACCACGTCCGTCATCACGTGTCGGACGAAGAACTTCAGCTCGAGCCGGATCCGTCGGTTGGCGGCACGCCAGATGTTTCCGGTCTTTTCCACGAAGCCCTGCGGGTGGTACTCCGCGACCAGGACGATGCGCGTGAGATCCTCACCCAGCGCATGGAACGTCACGACGCCGCTGATGTGGCCCTTGGCGCCCGTCGAGTCCCACACGATCCGTTTGCCGGGAACCTGGTTCTTGATCGTGGTCTCCCACTGACGGTGCGACCAGAACACCTGTCCCTTGAACGTGACCTTTCCGCGGTCCTCGTCGAGCTCGGCATGCTCCAGCTTCTTCATGAAGTCGGGCCAACCGTCATACTCGGTCCAGGCGTTGTAGACCACGTCGACCGGTGCGCCGACGTCGAAGCTCTCGACGATGTTGTTGAACTTGAACTTCTTGCCACCACCGCCAGCGCCGCCGCCTCCGCCGAAGGCGTTCTTGACCGTCTCCTTGACACCGGTCGCGGCTCCGGCAAGTCCTGCCTTGACCGGTGACTCGCCCTGGGCGAGCTTCTCGGCCCCCTCCTGCATGGCGCTCGTCGCACCACTGCCGGCGGTTCCCTCGGCGTAGTTCTGCAGGCGGTCGGACAGGCCGCTGACCTTGTCCGTCAGCTTGTCGACGAACCTGCCGCCGAGCGCAGTCGCGTAGCCGCTCGCCGAGTCCTTCAGCTGGGACAACGGCGCGCTCCCGGCGGTGGCTCTGGTTGACTTCGTGGACGGGCCGTTCATGACGTTGCTCCTTCGCCTCGACCAGATTGGGGCTGGTCGCTCTCTTGCGCCGACGGCGCCTCGCCCTCATCAACCGGCTCGTCCGTGGCACCGCCGTCGGTCGGCTCGCCCTCATCAACCGGCTCGTCCGTGGCACCGCCGTCGGTCGGCTCGCCCTCATCAGCCGGCTTCTCCGACGCCGGCTCCTCACCCTCATCAACCGGCTCCTCCGACGCCGGCTCCTCGCCCTGACCGGACGGCTCCTCCGACGCCGGCTCCTCGCCCTGACCGGACGACTCCTCCGCGGCACCGCCGTCGGTCGGCTCACCCTCTTCGTCGGAACCTTCGGGCTGCCGCCGGCTCGGCGACTCCGCCTGCAACTTCTCGGTCCGCTCCTGGAGGTTCGTACTCAGCGACTCGACGCTCCTGGTCGCGGTGGCGATCGCGGCCGCCTTCCCGGCTTCGGTCAGCCGGCCGGAGACCTCGCCGGTCAGCCGCTTCACCTCCGGCGAGCCGAGCACCGAGTTGCGCAGCTCCGTCAGTTCCCGTGACGGACTGTCCCGCAACTGCTTCGCGCCGACGGTCGCGGCGAGCATCAGCGCCGTCTTCATCTTCCGGGTTCGGCCGAGCAGATACCCACCCGCCAACATCCCGGCAAACTTGAGCTTGTTGTCCACGGCTGCTCCTGGTCTCGGGTCGTCCAGCATGACTGTCACTGCACAGGCCCCCCGTTTCGGCAGAATGGCACAGGCCGATCTACCGCGCCTGCGGAGAGAGAAAGCCGCAGGTCCGGGTCATGAGTCGGACGGCGGGCCCCGAGCTCTCGACGCGTCGACGTATCCACTACACCCAGGACCGAGCCTCACTCCGTTAGGTTTTGACGAGTCCGCTCGTACGAGGGAGAACGCATGCGGTACACCGATCAGGTCGTCTTCGTCACCGGGGCCGCGCACGGCATCGGCGCGGCCACCGCGCGGCGGCTGCATGACGAAGGCGCCACGGTGGTGATCGCCGACCGCGACCTCGACGCCGCAGCACGACTCACCGACGAGCTGGGTGACCGGGCGCTCGCAGTGTCCTGCGACGTGCGCGACACCGGCTCGGTGGACGACGCCGTAGCCACCGTGGGTGAGCGGTACGGCCGGCTCGACCAGCTCGTCACGGTCGCGGGCGGCTCGAGCCCCTTGCCCGACTTCGCCGAGCTGAGCGACCAGCAGTGGCACGACCTGGTCGACCTCAACCTCGGCGGGGTGATGCGCTGCATCCGGGCGGCAGTTCCGCTGCTGCGCCGCAGCGGCCGGCCCGCGGTCGTGATCGTCTCCTCGGTGAACGGGCTGGCCGCCTTCGGTGAGGAGCCGTACGGGGCCGCCAAGGCCGGACTCTCGAACCTCGCCCAGAACCTCGCCGTCCGGTACGGACCCGAGGGCATCCGGTTCAACGTCGTCGCGCCGGGCTCCATCCGCACCCGCGTCTGGAACTCCCAGCCCGGCAGCATGGAGCGGCTCCCGCTGCTCTACCCGCTCGGGCGGATCGGCGAGCCCAACGAGGTCGCCGCCGCTATCGCCTTCCTAGCCTCGGCCGAGGCCGGCTGGATCACCGGCGTCACCCTCCCGATCGACGGCGGGGCCTTGGCCGGGCCGCGGCTCTTCATGCGTCACCTGTCCGAGAACCACCCGGATGGCTGAGCCCGGGCGGCTCTGCCACCGGATCAGGCGGGGCTCTCCAGCCGCTCGGCGAGGAACTCCCGCGCCCCGGCCGCGAGCCCGTGGTTGTCGCTCCACAGGTTCCGCCAGATCGCCAGCGTCCCCGACAGCGCCGGGTTGACCACCTCGGAGGAGAACGACTCGAACGTGACGACGCCGTCGTAGCCGGCTTCGAGGAGCGCCGGCAGGAAGTCGTCCCAGCGGACGTTGCCGGTCCCGAGCGGACCGCGGTGCGACTCCCCCACGTGGACGTATCCGAGCCGGCCGGCCCGTGCGGCGGCCAGCACGGGCTCACGCATGCCCGCCTCCTCGATGTGCATGTGGTAGGTGTCCAGGTGGGCCGTGACGTTGGGCCGGCCGACCTCGTCGATGTACGCCAGGGTCTGCCCGGTCGTGTTGAGGATGTTGGTCTCGTAGCGGTTGCAGAACTCCAGACCGAGCCGGATGCCCGACTGTGCCGCCTCGTCGGCGAGCTCACCGATGACGGCCTGCGAGTTCGCCACTCCGCGCGCCGTGGCCGGCGAGTCGTACTTGCGCAGCGCCGAGTAGATCACGCCGCACAGCATGTCGCCGCCGACGTCCCGGACGAGGTGCAGGGCATCCCTGAGCCGCTGCCGACCGGCCGCGACGATCTCCTCGTCCTCGCTGGAGACGTCCGTCGAGGCATCCAGACCCAACGAGACCGAGGCCCCGAGCCTGTGCTCGGCGAGCAGCTGCGACGTCATCTCGACGTCCACCTGGGACGGGTCCATCGCGGTCAGCTCGATCAGGTCGTACCCGGCCCTCGCCGTCGACTCGATCGCGAAGCGGGCGCTGGGCTCGCTCCACTCGCCGACCCAGACCATGCTGTGAATGCCGAACCTCATGGAATCGCTCCTTCGTGGACGGTCGCTGGTGGTGCACGGACGTGCGCTCAGGCGGTGACCCCGTACTTTCTCGACGTCAGCCCGTTGAGCAGTGCCGCACCGACGAGGATGAGACCCAGCGCCAGCAGCTGGAGCTGCGAGGCGATGTTCCCGGCGAAGAGGAGCAGGATCCCGGCGTCGAGCCAGACGATCAGCAGCGCCGCGAGCACCACGCCTGCCACCCGCCCGATGCCGCCCGTGATGGCCACGCCACCGAGCACGGCGATGGTGATGGCCGGCAGCGCCATGCCGCTGCCCGTGGACCCGGCGTCGGGCCGTGCCGAGGCGAACTGCGAGACGGTGACGACGGCGACCAGGCCAGAGATGGCACCGGAGATGATGAACGCCCAGGCCCGGGTCCAGCGCACGTCGAGACCCGCCCACATGCTCGCGACGTCGTTGGTGCCGATGGCGTAGAGCTTACGGCCGTAGAGGGAACGGGACACGAGCAGCCAGACGACGACGACCGTGGGCAGCAGGAAGAGGAAGACCCCGCCGGGCACGAGCGGCACGTAGGACCCGATGAGGGGCAGCTCGACGGCCCGCGAGAGGGAGTACAGACCCTGAATGGGTTCGGTGTTGATCGGCTGCTGGTCGTTGATGACCAGCGCGATCGACCAGTACGCGTAGTAGGTGGCCAGGGTCGCGATGAGGGCCGGGAAGCCGAACCAGGCGACGAGTAGGCCGTTGAACGCGCCGAGCAGCGCGCCGAAGAGCACCGTCGCGACGACGGCGACCGGCAGGGACCAGCCCCACACGCCGTAGGTGAACCCGAAGGACATCCCGGCGAGGGACACGATGGAGCCGACCGAGAGGTCGATGGAGCCCCGGCCGGTGAGGATCACGACGAGCTCCGCCAGGGCGAGCATCGTCAGCGGCACCGCGTTGATGAGAACGGCCGACATGTAGTCGAAGTTGTACGACGCCGAGAGCTGGCCCGCGGCGTCGAGCGTGAACATCACGGCGACGACGGCGGCTAGCAGGACGACGAGCAGCACCACCCGCTGGGTCGCCAGGGCGCGCAGCACCCGGGACACGAGGGACTCCTGGCGCTCCCCGGGCGCCTCGACCGGCGCGGAGGGTGGTGTGGAGGGTGGGGTGGTCGTGGTCATCGTGCTCGCCTCCGTTGCCGCATCAGGTCCGCGCCGACCGCGATGATGATGAACAGTCCGACGAAGAGGTTCGCCAGCTGTGTCGGCCACCCCATCTGCGTGACGCCGGATCGGACGGTCTGGACGAGGAGGGCGCCCAGCACGCTGCCGAGCACCGAGCCGCGGCCGCCCATGATCGACGTGCCGCCGATGACGACGGCGGCGATGACGGCCAGCTCCTGGCCCGAACCGACGTTCTGGTCGAGGGTCGAGGTGCCACCGGCGAGCGTCATGCAGGCGGCGAGGCCGACGAGCACTCCGGTGATGATGTAGGCGCTCATGATCCGCCGCTCGACGGGGATGCCGGCGAGCCGCGCGGAGTGCTGGTCACCGCCGATGGCGAAGAAGTGCCGTCCGCTGGCGACGTGGCGGACGTACCACCAGGCGACCACGACGATGGCGAACATGAGCAGGAAGCTGTGCGGGACGCCGAGGGTCCGTCCGTCCTCCCCCCGGCTGAGGAAGGAAAAGGTGTTGGGGATGTTGTTCACGGTCTGCGAGTCGAAGATCCGCAGGCCGAGGAACAGGAACAGGTTCGCGGTGCCGAACGTGATGATGATGGCGTGCACGCGCCCGTAGGCGATGAGCACGCCGTTGATGGCGCCGAGCAGGCCGCCGAGCGCGAGGGAGATCGCCAGAGCGGGCAGCATCGGCATGCCGGTGCTCACCAGCAGCTTGGCGGTGACGACCGAGCACACCATGAGCGAGGCCGCCACGGAGATGTCGATCCCGCCGCTGATGATGACGAGGGTCATCCCGACCGCCATCACTCCGATCGGCGCGAGCCTGACCAGCAGCGGCTGGATCGAGTTGTCGGAGAGGAACGCGGGCGTGAAGACCCCGAGCAGCACCCAGATGACCGCGATGACCCCGAGGAGCACGGCCTCCTGGCCGGTCACCGGTGGTGGCAGGACGCGTTCGCGCCTGCGCCCGACGGCGAGACTCGTCATGAGGCCAGCTCCTGACCGTCGGGGTTCTTGGCGTCACCGGGGTCCTCGGCGTGCTCACCGGCGGCCGCGGCGAGCACCTCGGACTGGCGTGCGCTGGGCGGGAACTCGGCGAACACCTCGCCGTCGCGGATGACGACGAGTCGGTCGGCGATGCGGATCGCCTCACCGAGGTCGGAGGTGGTCACCAGCACGGCGGTCCCTGCCTCGGCCAGCTCGCCGATGATCAGGTGGATCTCCTCCTTGGCCCCGATGTCGACGCCCTGGGTGGGTTCGACGAGCACGAGGACGGAGGGACGCTCGACGAGCTGCCTGGCGAGGACCACCTTCTGCGCGTTGCCGCCGGAGAGGCTGGAGACCGGCATGCGCTCGTGCGGTGTCTTGATGTCGAGGCGTTTGACGAGGTCGTGCGCGACGTCCTTCTCCCGGCCACGGTCCATCCAGCCTCCGAATCGCCGGAAGACCTGGAGGTTGCCGACCGAGATGTTGAACGCCACCGACTGGAAGGTGAACATCCCGCCGGCCTTGCGGTTGCCCGGAAGGAGGTGGATGCCCAGCGAACGCGCGTGCCGCGGCGACCGGGGCCGCACCGGGCGTCCCTCGAGCGTCATGGTGCCGTCGGTGATCGGCTGAACGCCGTAAACGGCGGAGGCGATCTCGGCGACGCCGGACCCCACGAGCCCGTAGAGAACGACGACCTCACCGGACGCGACCGTCAGGTCGACGTCCTTGAACCGGTCCTCGGACGCCAGGCCGGAAAGGCCGAGGCGTGGCTCGCCCTCGGCCGGCTTCCGGTCGTGGCTGCCCTCGAGGATCTCCCCACCCACCATGAGCTCGGCGATCCCGCGGACGTCCATGTCCTTGATGTCGTAGGTGCCCAGTGTGTCGCCGTCGCGCATGACCGTGACGACGTCGGCGATCGAGAAGAGCTCGTCGAGGCGGTGCGAGATGTAGATGATCGCCACCCCGTCCTCGGCGAGTCGGCGGATGGCGGCGAAGAGGACGTCGATCTCCGCCTGGGTCAGGATGGCGGAAGGCTCGTCGAGGATGAGCACGCGTACGTCCCGGGACAGCGCCTTGGCGATCGAGACCTGCTGCTGCTCGGCGGCGGAGAGCGTGCCGATCGCCCGGGTGGCCAGGGAGGAGGGCAGGTCGAGCCGTCCGAGGAGCTCGACCACGTGCCGGTTCTGCTCGGCCCAGTCGACCCGTGCGCCCCGGCGGATCTCCCGGCCGACGTAGATGTTCTCCGCGACGGGCAGCTCGGGGAAGAGCTGGGCCTCCTGGTAGACGGTCGCGATGCCCAGCTCGATGGCGTGGGCTGGGCCGCGAATCTGTGTGCGCCTGCCGTCGAAGGTGATCGTCCCGGTGTCGAGCTGCTCGGCGCCGGAGAGGATCTTGATGACCGTGGACTTGCCCGCGCCGTTCTCGCCGACGATGGCGTGCACCTGTCCCGGCATGACCGTCAGGTCGGCGTGCCGGACCGCGCGGACGCCACCGAACCTCTTCGTGACCCCGCGCAACGACAGGAGCGACTCGGTCTCGTCTTTGGATGGCATCGATGTGCTCCTCAGCGGCGCCCCGCCCGGCCGTGGCTGGGCGGGGCAGTAGCCGTCAGTAGTCGAAGTCGTCCACGTTCTCTTCGGTGAGGACCAGCGGCGGCCCGAGCAGCAGCTCCTTCGTCTCCTCGTCGTAGGTGACTCCGGTGATCTCCTCGCTGACGTCGTTCTCCGGCTGGAACTCGTTGCCCCGCGCGAGCTGGACGCCGGCCCACGCGGTGAGGTAGCCGAGGTTCTCCACGTCCCACAGGATCGAGCCCGAGGACGAGCCGTCCTCCAGATAGGGCGCCATCGACTGCGGCGTCCCCACGCCGACGGTGAAGACCTCGCCGATGCGGTCCGCGTCCCGCACGGCCTGCGCGACACCGGGAGCCGAGGTGGTGCACTGCCCGACCAGTCCCGTCAGGTCGGGGTTGGCGTTCATGAGATCTGTGGCCATCTCCGTGGCCCGCGCCTGGTCCTCGCCGGCGTAGACGACGTCGACGATCTCGACGTCCGGATACTCCGAGGCGGTGTACTCGCGCTCGACCTCGATCCAGGTGTTGAGGTTCTCCGCCGTCTCACCGCAGGAGACGATCGCGTACTGACCGGAGCCGCCCATGGCCTCGACGAGGGTGTCGACCACATACTCGCCGATCCCCTGGGCGGACGCCTGGCTGACGAAGACCTCCCGCACCGAGTTCGGCGCGTCGGTGTCGGAGGTGGCCACGTGGATGCCGGCATCCTTGGCCTGCTGCAGCACTGGGGCCATGGAGTCGGGGTCGTTCGGAGCGACGATGATGACGTCGACCTGCTGCTGGATGAGCGAGCGGACGATGTCGGTCTGGGCGGCGGGATCCGCCGTCGTGGGTCCCTGATAGATCCACTCGAGGCCGTCGATCTCCTCGGCGGCCGCCTGACCGCCGGTGTTCATGGCCTCGAAGTAAGGGATGCCCTGGATCTTCGGCACGAAGGCGACGCTGACCTCCTCGTCGCCTCCGCCGCCTTCGGCGCCCCCACCACCGTCGCCTCCTCCACCGTCGTCGGCGGCCCGCTCGGTGCACCCGGCGACCGCGAGTGCGGCGGCCGCTCCGGCGACCATGGCGGCACGAGCTCTGCGAATCCTCATGACGAACCTCCTGTGACGGCCGCGTCGGCGTCTGGGGTGAATCGCACGGCCCGTACGAGCCACGCGGTCCGGGGAACATGTGAACTGCGTTGTCGGTCGGAGAGACGACCAGTTGCGAAGATACTCCCGTACCGACCGTCCTCGTGGACGGATCGCATCACGGAACGACCGTGCGTCGACAGGCAGAGGCCCCTGCCTTTTGACCTGCTCAAGGGTCCGCAGCCGACCGAGGACTCAGGAGCACCGATGCCCAACGGTGACGTCGAGACCTACTGTCAGGACGACCAGTGGCACAGCCGCGTCGAGGGCGAGAACGAGCCGTTCATGGCCGCCCCGACGAAGGCGGGGGCCGTCGAGGCGGGCGGTGACCGGGCCCGCGCGACATCCCCGGCTAGCTCTCGCGCCGCGAGGGCTGGCCGGGGACCGAACGGCGGTCCCGCACGGCGGCGGCCAGCTCGGCCAGCAGCCCCTCCGTGGTGGGCCAGCTCATGCAGGCGTCGGTGACCGACTTGCCGTAGGACAGGTGCGGGAGAGGCCCGGGCTCCTGACGGCCGGCCTCGAGGAAGCTCTCCATCATGATGCCGGTGACACCGCTCTCGCCGGCCGCGAGCCGCGTGGCGATCTCCTCGACGACCTGCGCCTGGCGCACGTGGTCCTTGCCGGAGTTGCCGTGCGAGGCATCGATGACCAGACCGGTTTCGACGGCTCCGTCGAGTGCGGAGCGGCGCGCCACCTCCAGCGCGGCGGCGACCTCGGCCGCACCGTAGTTCGGTCCGCCGCGACCGCCACGCAGGATGACGTGGCAGTCGGGGTTGCCCGTGGTCCGCACGGCGGCGGCGCGGCCCTGCCCGTCGGCGCCGAAGAAGATGTGCTCGCTGGCGGCGGTGATGCACCCGTCGACGGCGGCCTGCACGTCGCCGTCGGTGGCGTTCTTGAACCCGATCGGCATCGACAGGCCCGACGCGAGCTGGCGGTGGACCTGCGACTCCGGGTTGCGCGCGCCGATCGCGCCCCAGGTGACGGCGTCGGCGAGGTACTGCGGAGAGGTGGGCTCCAGGAACTCGCACGCAGCCGGCACCCCGGCGTCGAGCACGCCGAGCAGGACCTCCCGCGCGAGGCGCAGGCCGTGGTGCACGTCGTGCGAGCCGTCCAGGTGCGGGTCGTTGATCAGACCCTTCCAGCCCACGGTGGTGCGCGGCTTCTCGAAGTACACCCGCATCACGACCACGAGGTCGTCCGCGTGCTCACGGGCGACGGCGGCCAGCCGGCGCGCGTACTCCAGCGCCGCAGCCGGGTCATGCACCGAGCAAGGCCCGACGACGACGAGCAGACGGTCGTCCTCGCCGCGCAGCACGTCGCGGACCTCGCGCCTGGTCGTGGCGACGAGGTCGCCGCGGCGGGTGCCGAGCGGCAGGTCCTCACAAAGCTCGCGCGGTGCGGGCAACGGGTCCAGTGCCCGGATGCGCAGGTCGCTGGTGCTGGCCTGCAGCTCGGTGGTTCGATCCGTCGTCGTGCTCATGGGTAGCTCCTGGTCATGGCGTGGGCTGGCGGTCCGGCGACGTCGCCGTCCGTGTCCCGTACCCGACCAGGCCCGTCCGACGACGAAGGGCCCGGACGCCGCGCGTCCCAGGCCCTGTGCTGGCTCCGGTGGGGGTGTCGGTCAGGCGCGAGCCCGCCGAGCTCCTACCGGAGCCGGCGAAAAGCGCCAATACCAACGGGTGTTCACGGCGGGAACCGTACGCCGTCGGGCGGTGGCTCGTCCACCCGCATGACCATCAGTAGCCCGCCGAGCGAAGAAGCTCCCGGACCGCGGTGCGATCCGGGAGCTTCGAAGAGCGGAGACGGTGGGATTCGAACCCACGGACGGGTTGCCCCGTCACGGCCTTAGCAGGGCCGCGCACTAGACCAGACTATGCGACGTCTCCAAGTCCGTAGGACAGGCTACCTGCCGCGAAGGGCCCGGCAAAAAGCCACGAGCAGTGGGATCTGACACCAGGGTGATGCCTCGCGTTCCGGCGGCCCGTCTCGCGTACACCGCGATGCCGCAGCATCATGGTGCGCGGCGTCGCGGGAAAGGAATCGGTACATCACATGAGGATCGGTCTGCTCGCGGAGTCCGAACTACCGCTGAAGGTCTTGGACGACCTGGCCCCGGCTCTCGAGCAGAAACTTACCTCCGAAGCCGACGACGGAATCGAATGGACGACCGTCGTGGCGCGCGAGTCGGTCCCGCTCGACGACGATGGGCGCATACCCCTCGATGCCTACGCCGCAGAGCTGCGCGGTCGGCTGGGCTGCGACATGCTGGTCTACCTGAGCGACCTGCCACGGCTGGTCGACCACGCAGCGTTCGTCGCCGACCTCATGCCCGAGCACAGGGCAGTTCTGATCTCTGGACCCTCGCTGGGTCTGGCGCTCCGTCAGCGGACGCGCAAGACGGTGCTGGCAGCGGTCAAGGCCCTGGTAGAGGGCGACGACGACGCGTTGAGCGATCGCCCCGGCGCGACGGACCGCGCCCTTGGCCCGGTCCGTCGCACGATACGTGTCGACGACGGCAACGTGATGCTCCAGGTCACGGGACTTCGTGGCTACACACGCCTCCTCCTCGGCATGGTGCGCACAAATCGACCGTGGCGGCTTGCGCCCGCGCTGTCGAGCGCGACCGCCGCGGCCGCTGGAACGGGAGCCTTCGGCATCTTCTACTCCAGCATCTGGAGCATGGCTCATGCGTCGAGCCCGCTACGCCTGGCGCTCGTCGGCCTCCTGGCGATCGCTGTCATGTCCACGTGGCTCATCGCGTACAACGGCCTCTGGGAACGGGACGGGCTCGCACCTGGAACCGTGATCCACAACGCGAGCATGCTCGCCACCGTGACCGCCGCCGTCGCAATGATGTACGTGCTGCTGTACCTGTTGATTCTCGTCGGCGCACTCGCCGTGATCGACGGCGAGTACATGTCGCAGCAGCTCGGCGAGCCCGCGAGTCTTGTCGACTACCTGGCGCTGGCATGGCTGTCCGCATCCATGGGCATGGTTGCCGGCGCTCTCGGCTCCACCTGGGACGGGGACCAGGACGTGCGCGAGGCAGTCTTCTCACGCCGCACGTACCAGCGGCGCGCCCAGACCTCGGGATGGGAGAAGTCCGGCTGACCGAGACAGGGCGGGAACGTTCGGCGATCCGGCGAGCCTAAGACCGGTCAGCCATGGCGTTCTGCGGAGGGCAAGGGATTCGAACCCTTGGTGGGTTGCCCCACAACGGTTTTCAAGACCGTCACATTCGGCCGCTCTGTCAGCCCTCCCCCGCCGCGCGGTGACCGCGCGGCAGCGCCGACCAGTGTACGGTCGCCCCGGCCTTGCCACACCGAGGCGGGTGGACAGCGGACCCACGGCACGACCCGCACCATGGAAGCCGCGCACGGGCCACGAGCCGCCCCAGGTAGCCTCCGCCCAGGGCCAGAGCCACTTGGAGGATGCATGCCTGCTCGACCTCGGGCACTTCGCCCGAGCGACATACTGCTCGCGGCGTTGGCCTACGCGCTCGTATGGGCGGTGGCCATCGTCATCATGTCGATCGTCGAGGACGCGCTCCGGGACCCCGCGCAGGGGTGGACGGGCGACGCCCTGCCGACGTGGATCTTCGCGATCGTCGGCTTCGTCCCCTTCCTCGTCTCGGCCGCGCTGGCGTTCATCGTGCCCGCCGTGCTGCTTCCCGAGGGGGCGAGGTTCCGCTGGTTCGTCCTGGGCTTCGCGCTCGCCGGCCCGGTCGCATTCCTCCTGCTTGGCCTGGTGCTCATGGGATTCAGCAGCGAGCTGTTCACCGTGCCCTTGGGCCTCCGCCAGCTGTTGGCCTTCATCGTTCTCCCGCTGGTGGGCGGCGCGCTCGCCGGCCTGGTGGCGTGGCAGCGCTCGCGCTCGCGTCAGCGCCTGCCCAGGCCGGTGGCCCGCCAGAGCTGGGGCGGTCAGCCGGTCCGCTGAGCGCGCTGGTCGCGGGGGAGCGCGCCGCAGCGGTGGCGGCGTTCCCGCAGGCGCCGCTGACCAACGGCGGCGATCCGGCAGGAGATTCCTTCGCTTCTCCCGCCGTTGCCCCTGGGCGACGGTGCCGGCTGGCCTCGGGGCTCTGGCGGGAGGTTCGGGGAGCGCGCCGCAGCGGTGGCGGCGTTCCCGCAGGCGCCGCTGACCAACGGCGGCGATCCGGCAGGAGATTCCTTCGCTTCTCCCGCCGTTGCCCCTGGGCGACGGTGCCGGCTGGCATCGGGGCTCTGGCGGGAGGTTCGGGGAGCGCGCCGCAGCGGTGGCGGCATTCTCGCAGGCGCCGCTGACCAACGGCGGTGATCCGGCAGGAGAGTCCTTCGCTTCTCCCGCCGTTGCGTCGGATGACCGCGCCACTGCGCTGGGCGACCGTGGTCGCGCGGCTCAACGAGTCGCGGCTAGCGGGTCGAGAAGGCGGAGTCGAACGCCCCGGAGGGCGCGTCGAAGGCGTTCGCCCGCACGAACTGCAGCGCGTCAGGCGCCCCGACGAGGCGGTCCATGCCGGCGTCCTCCCACTCCACGGAGATCGGCCCCTCGTACCCGATGGTGTTGAGCATCCGGAACGCGGCCTCCCACGGCACGTCGCCGTGGCCGGTGGAGACGAAGTCCCACCCGCGCCGCGGGTCCGCCCACGGAAGGTGCGAGCCCAGCCGGCCGTTGCGGCCGTTACCGACCTGGCGCTTCGCGTCCTTGCAGTCGACGTGGTAGATCCGGTCACGGAAGTCCCAGATGAAGCCCACGGGGTCGAGGTCCTGCCAGACGAAGTGGCTCGGGTCCCAGTTCAGGCCGAACGCCTCCCGGTGGCCGATGACCTCCAGGGTCTTCACCGTCGTCCAGTAGTCGTAGGCGATCTCGGAGGGGTGCACCTCGTGGGCGAACCGCACGCCCACCTCGTCGAAGACGTCGAGGATCGGGTTCCACCGGTCGGCGAAGTCGCGGTAGCCCGCCTCGACCAGCTCCTCCGACACGGGCGGGAACATCGCCACGTACTTCCAGATCGCCGAGCCGGTGAAGCCCACGACCGTCTCCACACCCAGCCGTGCGGCCGTGCGGGCGGTCATTTTCATCTCCTCGGCCGCACGCTGACGGACGCCCTCGGGCTCGCCGTCGCCCCAGATCCGGTGCGGGAGGATGTCGCGATGGCGCTGGTCGATGGGGTCGTCGCAGACCGCCTGGCCCTTGAGATGGTTGGAGATCGCCCAGACCTTGAGGCCGTAGCGGTCGAGGATGTCCCGGCGCTCCTGGATGTAGTCGTCGTCCTCCGCGCCGCGCCACGGGTCGAGGTGGTCGCCCCAGCAGGCGATCTCCAGGCCGTCGTATCCCCAGCCGGAGGCGAGCCGCGCCACCTCTTCGAAGGGCAGGTCGGCCCACTGGCCGGTGAACAGGGTGACAGGTCTTGCCATGGTGCTGTGCCTCCTTCAGTGGGCGGCCGGTCCGCCGCCGGCCGGGGCCGGAACCTCGGTGTACACACTCTGCTCGGCGCTGGACTTCTCGACGGCGTCCAGCACCCGTTGGACGTGCAGACCGTCCTCGAACGACGGCGCAGGATCCTCCCCGGCGGCCAGGGCGCCGACGAGGTCGACGACCTGGTGCACGAAGCCGTGCTCGTACCCGAGGCCGTGGCCGGGCGGCCACCAGCCCTCGATGTACGGGTGGTCCGGCTCGGTGACGAGGATCCGCCGAAAGCCTGCGGTGCGGGGCTCGTCGGCGGCGTCGTAGAGGTGCAGCTGGTTCATGTCCTCGAAGTCGAACGCCAGCGAGCCGGTGGTCCCGCTGATCTCGATGCGCATGGCATTCTTCCGCCCCCACGCGTAGCGGGTGGCCTCGAGGATGGCCGGGGCGCCGGAGGACAGCCGCGCGGTGATCAGCGCCGCGTCGTCGACCGTCACCGGACCACGCTCCGTCCCGGCGGTGCCGTGCAGACCGCTGAAGCTCTCCGCCACCGGCCGTTCCTTCACGAACGTCTCGAGCATGCCCGAGACGCCGGCGAAGGTCTGCCCGGTGATGAACTGGGTGAGGTCGACGATGTGCGCACCGATGTCCCCCAGGGCCCCGGAACCGGCCTTATCCTTGTCGAGGCGCCAGGACAGCGGGGCCTCGGCGTCGGCGAGCCAGTCCTGCAGGTACTGGGCGCGGACCTGGCGGACCTCGCCGATGCGACCCTCCTCGACGAGCTGCCTCGCGAGCTGGATCGCGGGCACCCGGCGGTAGGTGAAGCCCACCATCGACCGGACGCCGCCGGCACGGGCCTGGCGTGCTGCCTGGACCATGGCCTCCGCCTCGGCCACGGAGTTCGCCATCGGCTTCTCCACGAGCACGTGCTTGCCGGCAGCGAGCGCCGCCTGAGCGATCTCGGCATGGGTGTCCCCCGGCGTGCAGATGTCGACGAGGTCGACGTCGTCGCGCTCGATGGCCCGGCGCCAGTCGGTCTCGACGCCGCCCCAGCCGAGCTGCTCGGCGGCGGCGTTCGCCGCGTCGGCGCTGCGCCCGACGAGCACCGCCATGTCGGGCGCCATCGGTAGGTCGAAGAAGCGCGGCGCCACGCGCCAGGCCTGGGAGTGGGCCCGTCCCATGAACGAGTACCCGACCATCGCCACGCCGAGGCGCGGCCTCGCAGTCTCAGACATGCAGCCTCCCTCAGGACTCGAATGCGTGCGGCAGGTACTGTTCCACGTTCTCCTCGGTCACGACGGGTGCGTGGAGCTGGATCATCCGCGGCACCTCGACCTCGACGAGGTCGCTCATCGCCTTGCCCTGAGCGAGCAGCCGGGCCAGGCGCACGCCGTCCGCGGCCTGCGTCGACGGGTAGATGACCGTCGCCTCGACGACGGAGTCGCCGGACTGGATCTCCTCCATCATGTTGGCCGATCCCGCGCCACCGACCATGAAGAACTCGTCGCGGCCGGCGTTCTGGATGGCGCTCAGGACGCCGACACCCTGGTCGTCGTCGTGGTTCCAGATGGCGTCGATCTCCGGCGCGGCCTGGAGCAGGCTCGACGTGGCGGACTCCCCGCCCTGGACGGTGAAGTCGGCGGCGACGCGGTTGTCGACGTCGAGCCCGCAATCCTCGAGCGCGTCGGCGAAGCCCTGGCTGCGGTCCTGCGTCAGCGGCAGGCTGTCGATACCGGCGATCTCGGCGACCACGGCGTCCGGCTGGTCACCCAGGCGTTCGCAGATGTAGGTGCCTGCTGAGACGCCCATGCCGTAGTTGTCGCCGAGGATCGTGGTGCGCGCCGCGAACGGGCTGGTGAACTCGCGGTCGACGTTGATGACGGGGATACCGGCCTCCATGGCCTGGGTGGCGACGTTGGTCAGCGCCGCGCCGTCGAACGGCAGGATGACGATGGCGTCGACGCCGCGGTTGATGAACTGCTCGACCTGGCTGATCTGGAGGTTGACGTCGTTGGTGCCCTCCGCGACCTGGAGCTCGACGTCCTCGAACTTCTCGGCCTCGGCGATCGCCTGGCTGGTGATGGCGCCCATCCATCCGTGGTCGGCGGCGGGGGCGGAGAAGCCGATGGTGACGGTCTCGCCGGTCTCATCGTTGGAGCCGGCGGGCGCCTCCTGGGTGTTGCCACCCTCCTGACCGCCGTCGGTGGGCTCGGCCTGCGGCTCGTTCGACGTGCAACCGACCAGCAGTGCTGCCGAGGCGAGGGTGGTGACGGCGAGCAGCCGTCGGCGTGGGTTCCGGGACATGACATTCCTCCTTGAACGGGCGAGCTGGGGACGAGTTCGGCGGTGGCGGCTAGGTGGCGCGGGACCGGTTCGCGAAGCGCTGCTGGAGCAGCACGGCAACGACGATGATCGCGCCCTTGACCACGCTCTGGACCGAGGGCGAGATGTTGTTCTGGACGAAGACATTGGTGAGCGTCTGGAAGAGGAGGACGCCGAGCACGGTGCCCATGATGGTGCCGCGGCCGCCCGCGAGCAGCGTGCCGCCGACCACGACGGCGGCGATCGCGTCGAGTTCCATCAGAAAGCCGTTGGTGGACGATCCGGCACCGGTGCGGGCGAGCATCATGACCGCGCCGATGCCGGCGGCGAGGCCGGCGATCGCGAAGAGGTAGACGGTGTGGCGCCGGACGTTGATGCCGGCCAGGCGCGCGGCCTCCGGGTTGCCTCCGACGGCGATGGTCCGCCGCCCGAAGGTGGTTCGGTTGAGCAGCACCCATCCGGCGACCGCCACGGCGGCGAAGATCCACACGATCAGCGTCACGCCGAGGAAGTCAGCGCGGAAGAAGTCCAGGAACGGGTCGACCTCCACCACCCACGTGCGCCGGTTGGCGATCTCCTCGGCCAGGCCGCGGGCGCCCACCATCATGGCCAGCGTCGCGATGAAGGCAACGACGCGGCCGTAGGCGACCAGCACGCCGTTGATGACGCCGGCGCCGGCGCCGACCGCGAGTGCGCAGCCGACCATGACGATCCAGTGGGTCTGCTCGGCCATCGTCTGGGTCGCCACGGTCGTGGCCCAGATGGTGGCCAGGCCGAGCACTGACCCGACGGACAGGTCGATGCCGCCGCCGGTGATCACGAAGGTCATGCCGATGCTGACGACGCCGAGCACGGCGGCGGCGCGCAGGATCGTCATGATGTTGTCGATGCTGACGAACCGCTCGCCGGCGGTCAGGACCCCGACGACGACGAGGAGTGCGAGGGCGACCACGAGCCCGAGGCTGCGGCCGAGCCCCAGGCCTCCTCCCCTGGTCCGGGTCGGGCTCTCGAGGTCGGCGCCGGACGCGTCGGCGGCGGGGGGTTCGGGCTTCCTGGTGGCCTGGTCGTGCTCGCTCACGCGGGCGCTCCTTCCATGACGAGGTCGAGCACGCCGTGCTCGTCGATCTCTCCGGCGGGGCCGCGGTGCACGGCGCGGCCGTCGGCGATGACGAGCACCTCGTCCGCCAGCGCGAGCACCTCCTCGATCTCGCTGGAGACCAGGAGGACGGCCGTGCCCTGGCGGGTCAGCTCGTTGATCAGGGTGTAGATCTCGGCGCGGGCGCCGACGTCGACGCCGCGTGTGGGTTCGTCGAGCAGCAGGACGTCGCAGCCGTGGACCAGCCACCGGGCGAGCATGGCCTTCTGCTGGTTGCCGCCGGAGAGGGTCCGCATGGAGCGGTCGACGTCGGGCGGTGACAGATGCAGGGCCTCGGCCTGCTCCCCCGCCGCCGCGCGTTCGGCCGGCTCGTCGAGGAACCCGCTCCGCGCGAAGCGCGTGAAGGTCGAGAGCGTGATGTTCCGGTACACGGGCTGGTCGAGCAGCAGCCCCTGGCTCTTCCGCTCCTCCGGCGCCAGGCCGATCCCTCGGCCGACGGCGGAGGGCACCGAGCCGGCCCGCAACGCCTCGCCGCGCACCCGCACCGTTCCGGACGTCGCCTTCCGGGCGCCGTAGATCGTCTCGAGGATCTCCGAGCGCCCCGACCCGACGAGCCCGGCGAGGCCGACGATCTGGCCGGCCCGGACGGCGAGGTTGATGTCCTCGAACGCGCCGGGCAGGGTCAGGTGGTCCACCTCGAGCACGGGCGGCTCGGCTGTCTCCGCGGCCTGCGCCGCGCCGTCGGCGTTCCCCTTGTCGCGTAGCACGGCCTCGACCTTCCGGCCGGTCATCAGCTGGATCAGCTGTGACGTGGGTGTCTCGCCGACCGGCAGCCCGCGCGCGACGGTGCGTCCGTCCTTGAGCACGGTGATGCGATCCCCGATCTGGCGGATCTCCTCGAGCCGGTGCGAGATGTAGACGACGGCGACGCCTCGTGCGGTGATCGCCCGGACGACAGCGAAGAGGTTCTGGACCTCTTCGGGGTCGAGGACGGCGGACGGCTCGTCCATGACGATCACCTTCGCGTCCCGGGAGAGCGCGCGCGCCATCGACACGATCTGCATGCCCGCCGCGGAGAGCCGCCCGACCTCACGCCCGGGCGGGATCTCCGGGTGCCCCAGCTGCCGGAGCAGCTCACGGGTGTGGGCCTGAGCCCTCCGGCGGCGGAGGAACCCGCCGGAGGACAGCTCGTGACCGAGGTAGACGTTCTCCGTGACGGTCAGGCCGTCGACGACGTCCAGCTCCTGGTACATCGTCGCCACGCCGAGCTCCAGCGCCGCGGTGGGCGAGGCGATGGTGACCTCGTCGCCCTCCCAGCGGATGCGGCCGGCGTCCGGCTGGTAGGCCCCGGCGAGCACCTTGATCAGCGTCGACTTGCCGGCACCGTTCTGGCCGAGGAGGCAGTGCACCTCGCCCGCGGCGATCTCCAGGTCGACGCCGTCGAGCGCACGCACGCCCGGGAACGTCTTCACGATGTCCTCCATGTGGAGGAGCGGTGGCGGCTTCGCCACGCCTTCGTCGGTCATGGTGGCGAACCTAACAGACTTCGGAGTACCGTCAAGCAAAAGTTGCGCTGTTATCGACATGTTATGTGGCGTGCCGAGCCAGAATGGAGTGCTTGACTGTGGCCATGACCGAGACAGCCACGACCCTTCCCCGTCCGAACGGCGCCGGCGAGCTGCTCCAGCTGCTGCTCGACGGGCAGCCGCGGACGCGGGCCGAGATCGCGGCTCGGACCGGTCAGTCGCGCTCGACGATCGCCTCCCGTCTGGAGTCGCTGCTGGCCGCCGGCCTCGTGGCGCCGACGGGCGAGGCGTCCTCCACCGGTGGCCGCCCTCCCGCCACCTTCGCGTTCAACCCCGCCGCCTGGCTCGTGCTCGCCGTCGACCTGGGGGCGGTGCACGCGCGGCTCGCGCTCACCGACCTCGCCGGATCCGTCCTCGCCGAGGCCGAGGAGCCGATGGTCATCGCGGACGGTCCGGAACCGGTGCTCGAGCGGGTCGTCGCCCTGGGCCGTGGACTGCTGACGGACAGCGGCCGCGGCGAGGACCTCGTGGCGGTGGGGGTCGGCCTGCCCGGACCGGTCGAGCACTCGACCGGCCGGCCGGTGAGTCCGCCGATCATGCCCGGGTGGGACGGTTACGACGTACCGGCGCACCTCGGGGAGTCGTTCGCGGTGCCGGTCCTCGTCGACAACGACGTCAACCTGATGGCGCTGGGTGAGCACGACGCGGTCTGGCCCGGCGTCCAGGACCTCCTCTTCGTCAAGGTGGCCACCGGCATCGGGGCGGGGGTCATCAGCGACGGCAAGTTGCGCCGCGGCGCGCAGGGCGGTGCCGGGGACCTCGGCCACATCGCCGTCCCGCACGTGAGCGACGCCGCGTGCCGGTGCGGCAACGTCGGCTGCCTCGAGGCGGTGGCCAGTGGGCGCGCCGTCGCCGATCGCCTGCGGGCGACCGGGCTCGACGTGCACGACGGCCGCGAGCTGGTCACCCTCGTGCGCGCGGGAAACCTCGAGGCCACCAAGGCGGTGCGCGAGGCGGGCCGCGAGATCGGCGCCGTACTCGCCGCCTGCGTGAACCTCCTCAACCCGTCGGTCATCGTCATCGGTGGCCTGGTCGCGGAGGCCGGGGAGCACCTGCTCGCGGGGATCCGCGAGGTCGTCTACCGCCGCTCGCTGCCGCTGGCCACCCAGCACCTGCGGCTGGTGCCCTCCCGGACCGGCGGCCGGTCCGGCGTGCTCGGCGCGGCCGCCATGGCCTCCCAGCACGTTCTCTCCCCCGCCGCCATCGACGCGGGGATCGCCCGGGAGCTGGCGCGGTAGCCGCTTCCGGGAGCGATCCGAGGATCGAGGGCCCGAGGATCGCCGTGGGTTGGCACGATGGGTGCCATGCGTGCGATCACCGTCCGTGACGACGCGGCCCTGGAGCTCGGCGAGGTCCCGGACCCCGAGCCCGGCCCCCGCGAGGTGCTCGTCGACGTCGCGGCCGCCGGCGTCAACCGTGCCGACCTGCTCCAGCGGGCCGGGCACTACCCGCCTCCGCCCGGAGCGAGCGAACTCCTGGGCCTCGAGGTCTCCGGCACCGTCGCGGCGATCGGCGACGGCGTCACGGATCTCGCGGTGGGCGACCGCGTCTGCGCCCTGCTCACCGGCGGCGGGTACGCCGAACGGGTGGTGGTGCCCGCCGGTCAGGTTCTGCCCGTGCCCGAGTCCGTCGAACTGGTCGACGCCGCGGCGTTGCCCGAGGCGGTGTGCACGGCGTGGTCGAACCTCGTGGGCACCGCCGGGATGGGAACCGGGGACACCGTGCTGATCCACGGCGGCTCCGGCGGCGTCGGTTCCGTCGCGATCCAGGTCGCCGTCGCCGTCGGCGTCCGGGTGATCACCACGGCCGGCGGGCCGGAGCGGGCCGCCCGGTGCCGGGAGCTGGGTGCCGACGTCGCCGTCGACCACCGGGCCGGAGCGGGCCGCCCGGTGCCGGGAGCTGGGTGCCGACGTCGCCGTCGACCACCGGGCCATCGAGGGCACAGGCGTGGCCGACGTCGTCCTCGAGGCCACCGATGGGCGTGGCGTCGACGTCGTCCTCGACATCCTCGGTGCGGGCGGCCTCGAGGAGAACACCCGGTGCCTGGCCACCGGTGGACGGCTCGTGGTCATCGGCCTGCTGCGGGGACGCCGCGGCGAGCTGGACCTGGGGCGGCTGCTGGCGAAGCGGGCGAGCCTGCACGCCACGACGCTGCGTTCGCGCCCCGCGGCGGAGAAGGCCGAGATCGTGTCCGACGTGCGTGCACGCGTCTGGCCGATGCTCGACGACGGCCGGCTGCGCCCCGTCGTCGACCAGCGGGTTCCGCTCGCCGAAGCCGGGCGCGCGCACGACCTACTGGAGAGCGGCAGCGTCTTCGGCAAGGTTCTCCTGCTGCCCCGACAAGCCGGTGTCAGCCCTTGACGGAGCCGGCCAGCAGCCCGCGGACGAAGTACTTCTGCAGGGCCAGGAACACCACCAGCGGGACGAGGATGGAGACGAACGCGCCTGCGGTGAGCAGGTGCCAGTCCTGGCCGCGCGAACCCGCCATCTCGGCCAGGCGCGCGGTCAGCGGCTGCACGGCGTTGTTGCCGCCGGTGAACGTCAGGCCGACGAGCAGGTCGTTCCAGACCCACAGGAACTGGAAGATCGCGAAGGAGGCGATCGCCGGCACCAGCAGCGGGAGCATCACCCGCAGGAACACTGTCACGTGCCCGGCGCCGTCCACCCGTGCCGCCTCGATGAGCTCGGTCGGCACCTCGGCCATGAAGTTGTGCAGCAGGAACACCGCGAGCGGCATCGCGAAGCACGAGTGCGCCACCCACACCGCCAGGTACGGGAACGCGTCGAGCGCCCCGGAGCCCGAGAAGATGCGCAGCAGCGGGATGAGGGACATCTGGAGCGGGACGATCTGCAGGGCGAACACGACGACGAAGACGGTGTCGCGGCCGCGCCACTTCAGCACGGAGAACGCGTAGGCGGCCATGGTGGCGACAACCAGGGGGATGATCGTCCCCGGGATGGTGATGACGACCGAGTTGATGAAGAAGTTCGACAGCTCGCCCGACGACGCCCGCCCGAAGAGCACCTCCTGATAGTTCGCCAGGGTGAAGGCCGGGTCCGTGAAGAAGGTCCACCAACCGCTGTTGCGGATGTCTGCCGAGGGCCGGATGGAGCTGATGAGCAGGCCCACGATCGGGATCGTCCACAGCACCGCGATGACGATCGCCACGGCGGAGCCGATCCGCGAGGTGAGCATCGTCTTCGCACGCGAGGACGCGGGCTCGCCACGGCTACCCAGGGGCGGCGGCGCCGTCGTCGCCGACCCCTCGACGGCGACCGCCGGGTTGGCCGGAGTGGTTCCGCTCATGCTCCACGCACCTCCCGGTTCTTCACCATCTGTCGGACGTTGAACACCACGATCGGGATGACCAGCACGAAGATGACGACGGCGAGGGCCGAGCCGGTGCCGTTGTTGCCGAACGTGAACGACTGGTCGTACATCATGTTGGCGAGCACCTGCGTGTCGAAACGCGAGCCGGTCATCGTGCGCGGGATGTCGAAGATCTTCAGCGTCGCGATGGTGATGGTGGTGACGACGACCACGAGCGTCGGCCGGATGCTCGGCACGGTGATGCTGCGGAACATCTGCCATCCGCTGACACCGTCGAGGCGGGCCGCCTCGACGATGTCGTCCGGGATGGCCTTGATGGCGGCCGAGAGCAGCACCATGGCGAAACCGGCCTGGATCCAGATCATCACGGCGATGAGGAAGAACGTGTTCCACGGAGCGTCCTGGAGGAAGCGCAGCGGCTCGATCCCGAGGCCGACCAGGAGCGCGTTGAGCAGGCCGATCTGGTCCTGCGCGGCGCCGCGGTACTCGTAGACGAACTTCCAAATGATCCCTGCGCCGACGAAGGAGATCGCCATCGGCACGAACAGCATTGTCTTGGCGATCTTCTCGAACCGGGAGCGGTCCACGAGGATCGCGTAGATCAAGCCCACGGAGGTGGAGACGAGCGGCACGAGCACCACCCAGAAGAAGGTGTTGATGAATGCCTGGAGGGAGTCGGGGTTCGTGAAGACCCACTCGTAGTTCGCCACCCCGACGAACGTCTCGCTGCTGCCGTCCATGAACGACATCACCGTCGTCCGGACGGCTGGGTAGAGGAGGCCGAGGACGAGCAGGAATGCCGCCGGCCCACCGAAGCAGAGCACCATGATCAGGGTGCGGGCACGCCCCGCGAACCGGTCACCCAGCTTCGCGATCCCCAGGATGACCAGGACGACGGCGGTGAAGGCCAGCACCGCCAGGGTCATCTGGCCCCACTTGGAGAACAGGAAGAAGTCCACGCCAGTACCTCCTTGTGCCGGCTACACGGCCGTTGACGTCGAGCCGCCCCGGGAACGGGCGACGGAACGAGCGACGGGTCGGGGGCGCGACCATGCGCCGCGCCCCCGACAGGTCCGTCAGTTCTCGGGCCAGGCAGCCTCGACCTCGTCGAGGACCGTCTGGGTGTCCGCGCCGTTGATCCACTCGACCATGGCAGTCCAGAAGGCACCCGCGCCGATCTCGGACGGCATCATGTCGGAGCCGTCGAAGCGGGCGACCGAGTTCGGGTCCTGGAGGATCTCGATCGACTGGCGCAGGACGTCGGAAGACGCGAGCTCGGGATCCACCCCGAGGTTGGAGCTGATGACGCCGCCGATCTCCACGCGGGTGTTGGCCCACTTGGCGCTGGAGAGGAATGCCTGCACCGCCTGCGTCGCCTCGTTGTCGTTGAAGGCCCCGACGAACTCGCCGGCCACCAGCACGGGACGCTCGTCCGGGTTCGTGCTCGGCAGGTAGAACGCGGAGACGTCGCCCTCGGGCCCGACCTCGGTGCCCTCGGGCCACTGCGCCTCGTAGAAGCTGGCCTGGCGGTGCATGAAGCACTCGCCGTCCAGGATCGGCAGCCCGGCGTCGTTGAAGGACGTCGTGGCGATCGAGCGGGAGTCGCCGATACCGCCGTTGACGTACTCGTCGTTCTTGAGGATCGCGCCCGCCATCTCCACGGCCTCGACGATCTGCGGGTCGTTGAACGGGATCTCGTGGTTGACCCACTGGTCGTAGACCTCGCCGCCGCCGGTGCGGAGCACCATGTCCTCGATCCAGTCCGTCGCGGGCCACCCGGTGGCACCGCCGGACTCGATGCCGGCGCACCACGGCTTGGTGGTCTCCGAGCCGTGCTCCTGGGCGATCTGGTCGGTGAGGGCCATCAGGTCGTCCCAGGTCTCCGGGATCTCGTAGCCGTTGTCCTCGAACATCGACGGCGAGTACCAGACGAAGGACTTCACGTTCGACATCAGCGGCGCGGCGTAGAACGTACCGTCCACGGTGCCGTAGGCCTTCCAGTCGTCGGTCCAGCCCTCGTCGACGTTGGCCACGACCTCCTCGGGAGCCTCCACGAGGTGGCCGTCGTTGGCCATGCGCTGCAGCAGACCGGGCTGCGGGAACGCCGCGAGGTCCGGGGCGTTGCCGCTCTCCGCCTGCACGACGACCTGCTGCTCGAACTCGCCGGAACCGTTGTGGGTCACCGTGATGCCGGTGCACTCGGAGAAGTCGGCGAACGTGTCCTGGAGCTGGTCCGCCTCGACCTCGCGGATGGAGGTGAAGAGCGTCACCTCCTCGCCGTCGAAGGTGCCGTACTCCTCGAAGTCGGAGCAGTCGACGTCGCCGCCGCCACCTCCGCCGCCGCCATTACCGCCGCCGCCTCCGCCACCGAGGTCGTCTGCGCCGCCGCAAGCTGCCAGCGTCATCGCGAGTGCCGCGGCGCCGGCCAGACCGGCCGTCCTGCGGCGATTCGTCGTCCTAGTCATCAAATGCTCCTCGTCACATCTTCGTCACGAGCGCAAGCAGTGCGCTCCTGGGGCTCACTCAAGCCTTCCGCACCGCGGAAATCAACCGATCGACGCATCCGGGCGGTAACGATCCGGCAACACCTCGACCCCGACGACCACCGCCGCAGCGCGCGAGTCGTCACCCGTGTGCTCACTCGTCACCCGTGTATCGACTTGTCGTCTCTCGACATCGAGACATGACGAGTCGGCACGGGTGGGTGGGAGGGCGGGGTGAGTCGGCCGGTCAGCGGTCCAGCAGCGCCCGCAGGACGACGGCGGCGCCGTCCTCGTGGACCGAAGCCGTCACGGCGTCCGCGGCTGCGGCCACGTCGGGTCCCGCGTCACCCATGGCGACGCCGTGCGTCGCCCAGGCCAGCATCTCGACGTCGTTGCCGCCGTCGCCGAGCGCGACGGTCGCATCCTGGGCGATGTCGAGCCGGCCGCGCAGCATGTCCAGCGCACTCGCCTTGCTGACTCCTTCGGGCGAGATGTCGAGCCAGGCGGACCAACCGACGGCGTAGCCCACGCCGTGCAGCCCGACCCGCTCGACGAGGTCCTTGAAGTCCGAGCTGTCCAGGTCCGGGGCGCGCAGCGTCACACGGGTGGCCGGCGCGGCGAGCAGCTCCTCGAAGCTGACGACCTCCACCTCACCGGTGAGCTCCCCCATCGGGAACGGGGCCGTGACCTTGAACCCACGGCCGAGATCCTCGACGGCGAAGAGCCCTTCCGGCAGCTCCTCGCGCAGCAGACGCACGGCCGGGCCGGGGTCGAAGGTGACGACGTCGGTGATCTCGAAGTCGCCGTCGGGGTCGAGCCGGAGGCAGACCGCACCGTTGGAGCAGACGGCCAGGGTGTCGGTGAGCCCCAGCTCGCGCGCGATCGGCACGGTGGCCTGGATCGAACGACCGGTGGCGAGGACGAGGCACGCGCCGGCGGCCTTGAGGTCGCCGACGGCGGCCCGCACCGCGGCCGACAGGTCGCCGTCGTGCGTGATCAGGGTGCCGTCGATGTCCAGGGCGACCATCAGCTCCGGGCCCGCGGGCGGGACGGACGCCGGCACCCGCGCCCGCCAGCCGGCCGCGCGCTCGCTCAGCGCGACGGTCTCCTCGGTGCCCCTCATGCCGGCTCGAGCACCTCGAGGCCGCCGAGGTAGGGGCGCAGGCCGACCGGCACGCGCACCGAGCCGTCGGGCTGCTGGTGGTTCTCCAAAATGGCGACGATCCAGCGGGTGGTGGCCAGGGTGCCGTTGAGGGTCGCGACCGGTCGGGTGCCGCCGGCGGCGCGTTCGCGGGTGCCGAGGCGGCGGGCCTGGAAGGTCGTGCAGTTGGAGGTGGAGGTGACCTCCATGTACCGCGACTGGGTGGGCAGCCATGCCTCGCAGTCGAACTTGCGGGCCGCGGAGGTGCCCAGGTCCCCGGCCGCGGTGTCGATCACCCGGTAGGGCAGCTCGACCGTGGCCAGCATCTCCTCCTCCCAGGCCAGCAGCCGCTCGTGCTCGGTGGCGGCCTCCTCGATCGGGGCGTAGGAGAACATCTCGAGCTTGTTGAACTGGTGGACCCGGATGATCCCGCGGGTGTCCTTGCCGTAGGAGCCGGCCTCGCGCCGGTAGCAGGTGGACCAGCCGGCGTAGCGCAGGGGACCGTCGCTCAGGTCGAGGATCTCGTCGGCGTGGTAGCCCGCGAGCGCCACCTCGGACGTGCCCGTCAGGTACAGGTCGTCCTCCTCGAGGTGGTAGATCTCCGCCGAGTGCTCGCCGAGGAAGCCGGTGCCCGACATGGTCTCGGGCGTGACGAGCGTCGGCGTGATCATCGGGGTGAAGCCGGCCGCCATGGCCTGGTCCAGGCCCGCGTTGAGCAGAGCGAGCTCGAGGCGGGCGCCGATGCCGGTCAGGTAGTAGAACCGTGCCCCGGAGACCTTGGTGCCGCGCTTGACGTCGATGGCGCGCAGGGCCTCGCCGAGATCGAGGTGGTCCTTGGGCTCGAAGCCCTCGGCGGCGAAGTCCCGCGGTGTGCCCTCGTGGCGCAGCACGACGTAGTCGTCCTCACCTCCGGCGGGCACGCCGTCGAGGACGACGTTCGGGATGCGGCGAAGGACGGCGTCGAGCTCGGCGGCGGCCTCGTTCGCCTCGGACTCGGCGGCCTTGACGGCCTCGGAGAGCTCCTTGGCGTGCGCGAGGACGGTCGGCCGCTCCTCCGGCGACGCCTTGCCCACGGACCTCGAGACCTGCTTCTGCTCGCCGCGGAGCTCCTCGAAGCGAGTGAGTGTCGAACGGCGGCGGGCGTCCGCTTCAAGCAGGATGTCCACCAGGGTCTCGTCGGCACGCCGGGCACGCTGGCTGGCGCGGACCCTCTCCGGGTCCTCGCGCAGGGCTCGCAGATCGATCATGCAGTCGAGCCTAATGTGGACGAGAGGACGTTACGGTCATGACGTGGGTGCAGTGGGTCGCCGTCGCGGCGCTGGTGCTGGCGGTGGCCGGTGTGGTCATCGGTGCGATCGCCTGGCACGGCGTCCGCACCCGCACGCCGTCCTTCGCCTCCGAGGGTCACGAACCGGACGGTTCACGGACCGGCCCGCCGGCCGTCGTCGTGAACCCGTCGAAGGCCGTGGACGTGGACGAGCTGCGCCGCCTCATCGAGCAGTCCGCCGCGGAGGCCGGCCTGGGCAATCCGATGTGGTTCGAGACCACCGTGGAAGATCCCGGGCTCGGCCAGGCGCGCAAGGCGCTCGAGCAGGGCGCCTCCGTCGTCGTCGCGGCCGGCGGGGACGGCACGATGCGGGCGGTGGCCGAGGCCCTCGCCGGCACGGAGGTCCCGATGGGGATCGTGCCCCTGGGGACCGGCAACCTGCTGGCCCGCAACCTGGACGTCGCCATCGGCTCCCTGCGCGAGACGGTGGCGACCGCGCTCACCGGCCGGGACCGAGCGATGGACCTCGGCTGGCTGCGCACCGAACCGCTCTCCGCCGAGGATGAGGAGAAGGTGCGGGGTCGTGCGGACGCCTCGACGGCACGCTCGGCCGAGCGGACCGAGTCCGGGGAGGCGGCCGACGCGCGGGACCTGGACTCCGCCGTCCCGGGTTACGGCATGGACGAGGTCCCGGTACCGACGACGGATCCCGACAAGGAGCACGTGTTCCTGGTCATCGGCGGCCTAGGGTTCGATGCCGCGATGGTCTCCGGCGCCGATGACGAGCTGAAGGCCAAGCTCGGCTGGTTGGCGTATTTCGTCGCCGGCGTGCAGCACCTGACCGGAAGGAAGATCCACGCGACGGCGGAGCTCGGCGAGTCCGGGCCGAGCGAGCCGTTCAGCGCGCGGACGATCCTGTTCGCCAACTGCGGTCGGCTGCCCGGCGGCGTCGTGCTCTTCCCCGACGCCCAGCTCGACGACGGCTGGCTGGACATCGCCGTCCTCGACACCAAGGGCGGGTTGATCGGCTGGGCGGACCTGCTGCGCAAGGTCACGCTGCAGGGCCTGGGCGTCCGCAAGGACCGCATGCCGTACACGACGGGCTCGATCGAGTTCCGGCGGGCCGGTTCGGTGGTGGTGCGGACCGAGGAGCCCGAGCACGTCCAGGTCGACGGCGACCTCGTCGGGTACGCGACGACGATCCACGCCCGGGTGGAGAAGAGCGGCCTGGTCGTCCGCACGCCGTAGCCGACGGGCGGTCGATGGCGCGCCCGAGCCTTTTGGTGGCCATCCCGCAGGCAATCCCTGCTGAACACCCGCCAATCCCGACGCCGCCCTGTGTCGGTGGTGTCAGCTCTCGTCGTCCCGGCCGAGCAGACGGGCGAGCCACTGCCGCGCCGCACGGAAGTCGGCGTCCGAGGTGCCGGGACGCAGCTGGGTCGGCACGCCGTCGGCCCGCGGGTAGGAGCCGAGGAAGCGCACCGTCGGGCACACCCGGTGCAGCCCGACGAGGGCCGCCTGCAGCCGCTCCTCCGCCACGTGACCCTCGGCGTCGATCGAGAACGAGTAGCGGCCGAGCGAGTCGCCGATCGGGCGCGACTCGATCCGGGAGAGGTTGACCCCGCGCGTGGCGAACTGCTCGAGCATCCGCAGCAGGGCGCCGGCCTCGTTGTCCGGCAGGTGCACCATGAGGCTCGTCTTGTCGGCGCCGGTCGGCTCGGGCGTGTTGCCCGGGCGCGAGACGAGGACGAACCGGGTGACGGCGTTCGGGTTGTCGGCCACGTCCCTGGCCAGGACCTCGAGGCCGTACTCGCGGGCCGAGAGCTCGGAGCACAGCACGGCGTCGAAGCCCGGATCCTCGTCCGAGGCGAGCAGCGCGGCGGCCGCGGCCGTGGAGGTCGCCGGGACGTGCACGACGCCGTCGAAGTGGGAGGTGATCCAGATGCGGCACTGCGCCCAGGCGTGGGGGTGGGTGGAGATCCGGCCGACGTCGGCCAGCCGGGCCCCGGGCCGGGCGCACAGGACGAACGTCACCGCCACGAGCATCTCGCCGACGATGGACAGGGAGTCGTCGGAGGAGAGCTCGTCGAGCGTGACGTTGACGCCGCCCTCCACCGAGTTCTCGATCGGGACGACGGCGTAGTCGGCCTCGTGGCCGCGCACCAACTCCAGCGCGGTGACCACGTCGGTGCACGGAACGAGGTCGGACTCCTCCGGCCCGGTCACCTGGAGCAGCGCCGACTCGGTGAAGGTGCCCTCGGGGCCCAGATAGGCGTACCGGGGCCGGCCGCCGACGGCCCCGTCGGTCTGCTTGCCGGTCTGCCCGCCGGGCCGAGTCGTCTCCTCCGCTGTCACGACGGTCAGGGTAGCCGGAGGCGACCTCCCGACGGCGCCCGCCGGCCCGTAGCGCTCACCGTGGGCACACACTGCGCTCACCACGGGCACACCAGCGCGCACGTAGGCTGCCGACGTGGGCAGAAGGCGCAACTGGCAGCGGTGGGTCGTGATCGCCATGGCGGTGCTCCTCATGCTCGCTCTGGTGCTCCCGATGATGACCGCGCGGGCTGCCGCGACCGGTGCCGCATCGAACCTCCCGGCCGCCACGGGGCCACCTACCCAGACCCCGGCCGACGCCGCACCGGACCTGGTCGTCGTCGGCACCTCGGGCCTGCGCTGGGAGGACCTCTCGGCGCTCGCCACCCCGAACCTCTGGGACCTCGCCGACGGCGGCGCCTCGGCGAACCTCGTCGCCCGTTCGGTGCGCTCGTCCGCCTGCCCCGCCGACGGCTGGCTCGCGATCTCGGCCGGCCGGCGCGCCGCCGACCTGCCCCTGGAGGAGTACGGCACGTGCCGACGGCTGCTCAGCCCGGACACCAGCGGCGCGGTCCCCGCGTGGGACGCCTTTCTCCAGGCCGCCGCGGATGACGGTTACGACGCCCGGCCGGGGCTCCTCGGCGACCGGCTCGTGTCCGCGGACGTGTCGTCGCTCGCCGTCGGGCCGGGTGCCGCCGTCGCCCTGGCCACCTCCGCAGGGCAGGTAGCCGGCGAGTACTTCTATGCCGACTTCCGGCCGTCGCTGCTCGAGGGATCGCTCGCCGCAGCGCTGCCGGGGCACGAGCTCGCCGTCGTCGACGTCGGCACGATCCGCGACCACAACCGGCCCCTGGTCCACCCGTCCCCGGGGGAGGTGCGCGAAAAGGCGCCGCAACCGGAGGAGACGCCGTCGCCGGCCCCCGACGAGGCGTGGCTACTCTCCTCCCCCGAACGCACCGAGCAGGTCGCGACCGTCGACGCGCGGGTCGGTGCGGTCGTCGACGCCGCCCGCTCGCTCAGCCCCGACACGACCATCATCGTCGCCTCGGTCGCCGACTCGGGCTCCATCGCGCTCATGCAGCTGATGGTGGCCGCCGGCCCCGGCGTACCGGGCGAGCTGCCCGAGGACGGCGCGCTCCTGCGCAGCAGCTCGACCCGCCAGCCCGGCATCGTCCAGTCCACGGACCTGACCCCCACGATCCTGCAGGTCCTGGACGTCGATGCACCGGCCGGACTGGTCGGGTCATCGGTGCGTGCGGTCCCCGACGGTCGCGACGGCCCCGCCCGGGTCTCGGCGCTCGTCGACGCCCACGACCACGCCGTCGCCGTCCGTCCGCTCAAGGGCCCGTTCCACTCGGCGCTCGTGCTGGTCAACCTGCTGCTGTACGCGTCGGTCACCGTCGGCCTGAACCGCCGGTTGCTCGACCGGGCGGCGGCCTGGTTCGCGCGCCGCCGCTCTCCCGCGGCCGGCCGGGTCGCGGCGTCGCTGCGCTCCCGCCGTCCGGGCGCCGCGCTGCGCACGGTGCGCACGGTCGCCGTCGCGGTGGGCGCCCTGCCGGTCGCGTCCTACCTGGCGAACCTCGTGCCGTGGTGGCGCGCGGACAACCCCGGCCTGGCGCTCTACGGCCTCACGCTGCTCGTCACCGTCGCGATCACCGCGGTCGCCCTGGCGCGGCCCTGGCGCCACCGGCTGCTCGCCCCGGTCGCCGTCGTGGCCGGCCTGACGGCGGTGGTGCTCGCCGTGGACGTGGTCACCGGCGCGAGCCTGCAGATCTCGGCGCTCATGGGTGTCCAGCCGGAGGTCGGGGGACGGTTCTACGGCTTCAACAACTCCTCGTTCTCCCTCTTCGCGGCCGGGACGATCCTCACGTGCACGGCCGTGGCGGACCCGCTCGTGCGTGCGGGCCGGCGCAAGCTCGCCGGAGCCGTGATCCTCGCGGTGGGCGCCGTCGCCGTGGTCCTCGACGGCGCACCGGCCTTCGGCGCCGACTTCGGCGGCCCGCCCGCGCTGATCCCCGGCTTCCTCGTGCTGGCCCTGCTCGTCGCCGGCGTGGCGCTGACCTGGCGGCGCATCATCGTCGTGCTGGGCGTCACGGGCCTGATCGCCCTGAGCTTCTCGGTCCTGGACTGGTTGCGCCCGCCGGCCGAGCGCACGCACCTGGGCCGGTTCATCGAGACAGTCCTGGACGGGGGGCTGTGGGCAGTGGTCGCCCGCAAGCTCGCCCAGAACGTGTCGAACCTCTTCGGCTCGACCCTGACGTTCCTCGCCATCGGCGGGATCGTCGTCGTGATCGTGCTGCTCACGCGGCCGCTGCGTCAGGCCGCGCGCAGCGACGAGGGCGAGCGGTACGGCTGGCTCACCGGCGACAGCTCGCGGGCGCGGGTGGACCAGCTCACGCTGCTGCTGCGCCCGGCGCTCTACTCACTGGGCGTGACCTTCGCCATCGCGTTCGCGGTCAACGACTCCGGGGTGGTGCTGCCGGCGATCGGCGTCTCCCTGGCGGTGCCGCTGCTCGTGGCCGTCCTGACCGGCTGGCTCCTCGCCAGGGGCGGCGACCCTCAGTTCTCGTCGGGCGACGACGTCTCCGCGGGCTCGCCGTCGCGCGGCTCCGCCCACGCCCGGTAGGGCCGGCCCGGACGCTGCTTGGCGGGGTTGTCCCCGCGACGCGACGGCGGCACGCGGACGCGGCGCGCCCGGCGCGCCCCGACGGCGAGGGCGACGTCGCGGTACTGGGCACCGCGGTGCAGCTGGCCGGCGAGGTCGTTGGTGGAGGGCCGGTGTCGCAGGTCGCAGGGCACCTCCTGGACGGTGAAGCCGGCGACGAGCAGGTCGATCGTCATCCCGGTCTCCACGCCCCAGCCGCGGGCGAGCGGGGTGGCGGCGTCGAACGCGGCGCGGGTCAGGCAACGCTGCCCGGACAGCGGTTGGGTGGCCGTCCAGCCGGTGGCCTTCTCGATGGCCTTGCGGGCCAGTCCCGTCACGATGCCGCGCCCGCCGGCACCCGGCTGGGGCGGGAGCACCGCGATGGTGCACTCGGCCTGCCCGCCGACAACCGGCGGGACGAGCGGCGCGGTGGCGACGGCGGTCTCGCCGAGGTCGGCGTCGACGAAGAGCAGCAGCCGGGGCGCGGCGCCCTCGACGTCGCGCATCGCGACGACCGAGGCGCCGGTCTCCATGGCGGAGGCCTTGCCGCGGTTGACGGAGTGACGCACGACGACGGCACCCGCCCTGCGGGCGACGTGCTGGGTGTCGTCGTCGGAGCCGTCGTCGACGACCAGGACCAGGTCGACGTGGGGGATGGCCCGGGCGGCGCGGACGGTGGCGGCGATGGCCTGCGCCTCGTCCTTGGCGGGGATCACGACGGCGACCCGCTGCGACCGCGCTCCTCGTGGTGTCACGTGGTAAAGACTAGCCAAGATCCTGACCAAGAGCGCATGTCGGCGAGCCGGCGGAGTGGCGGGGGACGCCGGTCAGCGCAGGCCGACCTGACGCGAGACGATCCCGGCGCGGGCCCGGCGTTCGTCCGCGTTCAGCGGTTCGGTAGCGGCGAGGGCCTCGGCGAAGCGGGCGTCGAGCTCCGCGACGGGGCCGGCAAGCTCGTCGGCCTCCGTGCCGCGGGCCAGCTCCCACACCGGGATCAGCAGACCGCAGGTCCGGAAGGCGCCGGCGAACTTGGCGTCCTGGTCGACGGCGGAGGCGCGCTCGACCTGCAGGCGGGCGAGGGCGTCGAACACCTGCTCGGTGTCCTCCGGACGCACCCAGCGCAGGAACTCGCGACTCATCCGGCACCAGTAGGCGGAGGTGGCGCCCTCGACCTTGACCGTCGGGACGATGTTCTCATTGGCCGCCTCGAGCGCGCCGGCAATCTCGGGATCGTCGGCGGCACCCTCGGCGAGCCAGAAGGAAAAGCTGTCGTGCACCGCGGCCTCGGGCACCACCTCGAGGTCGAGGATGTCCTGCAGGCGCGGACCGGGCTCGAGGATGCCGGTGGTCCGCAGCGGCTGGCCGGGCCCGAGCTCGAGGCCGGCCAGGAGCGCCGCGGCGACGTCGCGGGAGGCGTCGCCGGAATTGCTCGCAGTCTGCAGGGCCACGAGCAGCGTGCCGTCCTCGCGGTGCAGGGCGGGCAGGAAGTCGGGCAGCAGCGTGACGAGCTGGACGTCCCGGGCGCCGTGCTCGGCGGTGGTCCGCACGGTCGCCGTCGCCGCGGGCACGATCTCCCGCATGGCGACGAGGTCCGTCTCGCCCGGCAGCCCCTCGAAGGGGCGCTCGACGAACGGCACCTTCTTCGGCTTCGGCCTCGACGGGTTGGCGGACCGGTTCCTGCGGCTCTTCTTTCCCATGCCGCCCAGCCTACGTGCGTACCGGGGCTCGTCCCCCGGCCGGTCACGCTCGTCCGCGCTGCGGAGCGCTACTCCTGGTAACCCTCGATGATCGTGAGGAGCTCGTCCGCCGCCTCCTCCGGCGTGCTGTCGCGGAAGAGGACCTCGCCGGCGATCCGCTGGTAGTCGTCGCTCCAGGTGCTGGCACCGCTCGGCGTCACCTGCGGCGGCGGCACGACCTCGTCCTGCAGGTCGGCGGCGAACTGGACCGACATCTGCCCGGTGGGTCCGAGCTCTGGCTCGATGACCTCCTGGATCGCCGGGATGGCCGGCACCCCACGTTCGACGCCGAGGACGCGCGCGGCCTCTTCGTCGTTGAGGAGGAAGTCGACGAAGGTCGCCGCCTCCTCCGGATGCTGCGTGTTCTGGGCGATCGACCAGTACATCGACGCCTTGTTGACCATGTGGTGCTCGCCGGGCTCGAGCGCGGGCTGGCGGAGCAGCCCCATCTGGACCCCGGAGGCGTCGACGTACGCCTGCACCTGCGTGTGCCAGAGCGGGTGGAACGCGGTCTCGTTGACCGCGAAGGGTGACTGCTCCAGCGACAGGCCCACACCCTCGATCTGGAGGTCTCCCGGCGGGACCGCGCCCGTCTCCATCAGCTCGAGGTTCTGCTCGAAGAACTCGACGATGGTCTCCCGGCTGATCGGCGTCTCGTCCTCGCGCGGGAAGACCTCCTCGCCCTTCTGGCGCGCGACGTTCTGGAGGTTGGCGGACTGCAGGGACCAGAAGTCGATGCCGTAGACGCCCTGGTCCCCAAGCTCGTCGTGGGCCTGACCCGCGAGCTCGTAGAACTCGTCCCACGTCCACGTGGTGTCGTCCGGCACCTCGATGCCGGCCTGCTCGAGGATCTCCGGGTTGTAGGCGATGGCGTGGAGCGCGATGCCGACCGGCGCCCCGTACAGGGTGCCGTCCACCTCACCCGTGCTGAGGACGTTGTCCTCCATGCCGGACAGGTCGAGGCTGTCGACGCTCTGCAGGTCGAGCAGCGTGCCCTGGCTGCCGTAGGTCGCGATCTGGCTCTCGTCCATCTGGATGATGTCCGGCATGTCGGCGGCCGCCGTCCCCGTCGAGAGGCGGTCCCAGTAGGACTCCCAGGAACTCCACTGCGTCTGGATGTCGATGTCCGGGTGCTTCTCCTCGAAGAGCGTCACGACCTCCTCGGTCAGCTCGGCGCGGGCGTCGGCGCCCCACCAGGTGAAGCGCAGCTCGACGGGGCCGCCGTCGTCGTCCCCGCCCCCGCCGCCTTGGTCGTCCATGTTCTCGGACTGGCCGCAGGCCGCGAGGGTGAGTGCGGCCGCCGCCGAGGCAACCAGCAGCGTGCGGCGTTTCCGTGCAGGAGTCGGCATGACCCAAGACCTCTCTGTCCGTGGATGTCCTTGTTGTCGCTATGCGCCCACCGCCGCCGTTCGCGACGCAGGCTCGCCGCTCATCGAGTGGTAGAACGGGTTGTCCGGGGTCAGCTCCGTGCGGGCGACGGGCCGGCCGGTGATCGCCGAGGCGTACAGCCCGGCGACGAGCTCCAGCGAGCGCCGTCCGTCGGCGCCGCTGCTCGGTGGGCGCTCCCCGGCGTCCATGGCGTCCAGGAGGGCGCGCAGCTGGACCGCGTGCGAGCTGGCCACGTTCGCCGTCGGTGCCCACGTGGCCACCGTCTCCTCGGCGACGTGCTTCGCCGGGGTCCACACCCAGCTGGTGTCGTCGTAGCCGTAGAGGTGGCTGAGCTCGACGGTGGCGTCGGTGAAGTCGAACCGGAGGTAGCTGGTCTCGCGCGGGGAGAGCAGGCTGTTGACGACCGACATCATCGCCCCGGACTCGAGGCGGACCATGGCCATGGACACGTCTTCGGTCTCCACGTCGCGGTCGAGCGTGCCCATCATCGCGCGCACCTCGTCCCAGTCGCCGAGGAGGTTCAGGGCGAGGTCGAACTGGTGGATGCCGTGCCCCATGGTCGGACCGCCGCCTTCGGTGGCCCACCGGCCACGCCAGGGCAGGTCGAAGTACGAGTGGCCGCGGTACCAGAGCGTGTGGCACACGGCGACGAGGGGCCGGCCGAGCTCCCCCGAGGCGATCTGCTCGCGCAGCCTGGCGGCGCCAGAGCCGAAGCGGTGCTGGAACACGTAGCTGACGTAGGGGCCGCCGTCGTGCTCGACGGCCGTGATCGCGTCGTAGTCCGCCAGCGAGAGGGTCGGCGGCTTCTCGCACCACACGTGCGCGCCGGCCCGCAGGCAGGCGACGATGGCGTCGCGGTGCGCGCCGGGCGGGGTGCACACGACGACCAGCTCGAGATCCTCGGCGTCGAGCATGCCCTCCAGCGAGTCGTGGCTGTGCGGGATCCGCCACGTCTCGGCGAAGGCGTGGGCCCGTTCGCCGTCGAGGTCCGCGACCGCCACCACCTCGGCCCGGTCGCCCAGCTCGCGCACGGCCGGCAGGTGCCGGCCACCGGCGATGCCCCCAGCACCAAGGATCCCCAACCGGACAGGTGCTCGCTGCATCACGGCCTCTCGTGGTGACGCACCGTCGCAGCATCGTGGGTGACGAAGCGTCTGAAACAGAAACATTTCGCCGCCGACCTCCGTGCCGGCGTGTTTCGGAGCCTATTCGCCAAGGGGGCATTGTCAAGATGGCTATCCGAGGAACGGGACGACACCTTTAGGCGAGCATTGCGCACCATTCATGCGCGTTCACCGGCACTGCTCGAAATAGTTTCGGTGCTCGCTCGGCACAAGATTCTCAATGTTCGGGTTCCACGTTTTCCGCTCGAGCGAGCGCTTTCTCGCCGGGGCGCCGCCGGGCTTTCTGCATCACGGCGGGGCGAATGAGCCGTTACGCGACCAGCTGCAGCACGGCACCGAGGGTCTCCTCGATCGGTGTGGTGCCGCGTACCTGCCGGTCGCCCGCGGGCGCCAACCGGCCGGCGTCACCCGCCTCGTACAGGCCGCCGAGGAGCTCCGCGGCCCGCAGCGGCAGCCCGGTCGCCACGAGCGTGTCCGTCCAGGCCGCCCGGGGCACGGTGACCACCTCGGCGGCCGGCCGAGCGCCCGCCAGACGTCATGGTTCACTGACGCGGCCGCCGGACCCGATGTGGACGCTTCGCCGGCCGCTAGGCAGGCGCCGAGCCGGTGGATCCGCGCACGACGACGTTGCAGCGCAGCACCTCGGTCGTCGGGCTCAGCGACGCGTCCCGCAGCCGCCGTTCCAGCATGCCGGCGGCGATGGTGCCCATCTCGCGGTTGCGGGCCGCCACCGTGGTCAGGCCGGGGGTGACCATGCCCTCCTCGAGCGAGTCGTCGAACCCGGCGATGCTCAGCCGCCCCGGGACGTCGACGCCGAGCTCACGCACGCGGGTCATCACGCCCCAGGCGAGAAGGTCGTCGAAGCAGACCGCCGCCGTGCAGCCGGAGTCGAGCACCCGCTGGGCGGCGGCCCGGCCCGCCGCGAAGGTGGGTGAGTCCGACTGCTCGACGTGCAGGTCGATGCCGTGGCGCTCGGCGGCGGCGGTCAGCCCGGCGCGCTTGGCGGTGCCGGCCCGCGACTCGGAGGGCCCGTCGAGGTAGCAGACGTGCCGGTGGCCGAGGAGGGCCACCTGCGTGAGCAGGTCCGACATGCCCTGGGCGGCGTCGACCGCGACACCGTCCACACCGCCGACGAGCCGGTTCACCAGGACGGTGGGGCGCCGCTCGGAGTAGGTGAGGACGTCGTCGTCGGGCATGCGGGGGGCGACCAGGACCAGGCCGTCGACCTGCTGGCTCAGGCGGCCCGCGAGCTCCGGCTCACCGCCGGCGTCCTCCCGGGAGTCGGCGACGAAGACGCCGAAGCCGCGCTCCTGGGCGGCCCGGGTGATGCCGGCCAGGACCGCGCCGAAGAACGGGTTGGCGACGTCGGGCAGCAGCACGCCGACGTTGCCGAGCTTGCCGGTGGCCAGCCCGCGGGCGGCGTGGTTCGGACGGAAGTCGAGGGTGGCCGCCGTCTCGAGGACGTGGCGGCGCGTCTCCGCGTTGACGCGGCTGCCGCCGTTGAGGGCGCGCGAGACGGTGGCGATGGAGACACCGGCGGCACGAGCCACGTCGTGGATCGTTGCCATCGTGGTTCTCCCGTCAGGTGACCGGTAGGGTGGAAGCGCTTACGCACAGCCTAGCCCCACGAGCCGACGACAGACCCGGAGTTTCGCCATGACGAACGCCACGACCGTCTCCGCGGAGGCCGCGGCGTCCGATGCGACGATACTTCTACGAGCCGACGACGACGTCGCGATCGCGACCCGGGACCTGGCCGCCGGCCTCCCCCTGGACCTGCCCGCCGCGCGCGTCGTCGTCGTGGAAACGACGGTGCCGCGGGCGCACAAGGTGGCGGTGCGGCCGGTGGCCGCCGGCGCGCCGGTGCACAAGTACGGGCAGCCCATCGGCCGCGCCACCCGAGACATCGCGCCCGGCGAGCACGTGCACAGCCACAACCTGGCCGTCGGGGTCCCCACCCACGAGTACGAGTTCGGCACCGCCCGGCAGAGCCCGCCGACGACGATGGCCGGCCGCACCTTCGACGGCTACGTGCGCGGCGACGGACGCGTCGGCACCCGGAACTTCATCGGCGTGATCACGTCGGTGAACTGCTCGGCTTCCTCCGCCCGGATGATCGCGGACCAGTTCCGAGGGCTGGGTGCCCTGGACGAGTTCGAGAACGTCGACGGTGTCATGGCGTTGACCCACGGCTCCGGCTGCGGCCTCGTCCCGGAGTCCGAGGGCGGCCAGACGCTGCTACGCACGCTGCGCGGGTACGCCCGGCACCCGAACTTCGGCGGGTTGCTGGTCCTCGGCCTGGGCTGCGAGATGCTGCCGGTCACCGCGCTCGTGGAGGACCTGGGGCTGCCCGAGGGCGCCCTCGTCGAGACGATGACGGTCCAGGACTCCGGCGGCATCCGGGCCACGGTGCGCACCGCCGTCGAGACGATCCGGACGATGCTGCCGCAGGTGGACGCCGCGCGGCGGCGGCCGGTCGACGTCAGCAACCTCGTGCTGGGCCTGAACTGCGGCGGTTCCGACGGGTACTCCGGGATCACGGCGAACCCGGCGCTCGGGCACGCCTCCGACCTGCTGGTCGGGGCCGGCGCGACCTCTGTTCTCGCGGAGACGCCCGAGGTGTACGGCGCCGAGCACCTGCTGACGCGTCGAGCCGTCTCCGAGGCGGTGGGCCGCAAGCTGCTGGACCGGATCGACTGGTGGCAGAGCTACGCGGCGGCCGGCGGCGGCACGCTGGACAACAACCCCTCGCCCGGCAACAAGGCGGGCGGGCTGACGACGATCCTCGAGAAGTCGCTGGGCGCCGTCGCGAAGGCCGGCTCGGCCGAGCTGGCGGCCGTGTACGAGTACGCCGAACCGCTCAGCACGCCGGGGCTCGGGTTCATGGACACCCCCGGGTACGACCCCGTCTCCGTGACCGGGCTCGTCGCCGGCGGCGCGAACGTCGTGTGCTTCACCACCGGCCGTGGGTCCGTGCTCGGCTCGAAGCCGGCCCCGACGATCAAGCTGGCCACCAACACCGAGATGTACGAGCGCATGCATGAGGACATGGACCTCAACTGCGGACGCATCGTCGACGCCGCCGCGACGCTCGAGGAGGTCGGCGAGGAGATCTTCGAGACCATCCTCGCCGTCGCGTCCGGACGGCAGTCGGTCAGCGAGGAGCTCGACCTCGGCCAGGACGAGTTTCAGCCCTGGCAGCTCGGCACGGTCACCTGAGCCGCGAGCGCAGCACCTGCTCGAGCGGCTCGCGCCGCACGCACGACTCGTGCTCGAAGGACGCCGCCAGCTCGCTCGCCTCGACGGCGTCCGCGCCCCGGAAGCACTCGGCGAACTCGTCCACCAGCGGCTCGGCGAGCAGCACGTGCCGGACGATGACGTTGATCCATTGCCTCGAGCCCCACGGGAACGGGTCGAACTCCGGGAACTCCTTGGCGAACAGCTCCTCGATCGGATCCAGCACGTGGCGGATCTCCTTGTCGCTGCCGCCCCACGCGTCGGTGCCGAGCCGCTTCTTCTTCTCCAGCGCGGGAGCGATGCGCCGCAGGTACGGACTGTCCGCCGCGGCGTGCACAACGCCCTGGGTGCCGATGTCCTTGTAGGTCCACAGGCTCCAGCTGGCGCCGTGCTCGTCGTAGATGTCGAGCTGGTCGTCCAGCAGCAGCAGGACCTCGCCGTCGCGTCGCGGGTCACCGGTGTAGAGCGGGCCGAACTCACCGATCCAGATGGGCGTGCCGGTCCGGCGCATGAACTCGGTGCGGCGCAGGAACGACTTCTCCACCACGGACCGGTCGAAGTGCTTCCCGCGCGTCTCGCCCGGGTAGCGGCTCGGGTTCGCGATGCCGGGGAGCGCGTAGTCGTGGGCGGTGTAGACGGCATTGTCGACCGGTTCGGTGAACATCGAGAAGTCGGTGGCGTACCGGTTGCCGTCGAAGAAGAGGATGTGGTCGGGGTCCACGGCCCGGACCGCCCGCTCCAGGCGCTCGTAGAAGGGGCCGATGACCTCGCCCGACGCGTCCGCCGGCTCGTTCAGCAGGTTGTAGCCGGCCACCATGGGTTCGTCGCGGTACCGGTCCGCGAGCGCCTCCCAGAGGTTGACCACGCGGTCCTGGAAGTGCCGGTGCGTCCAGAAGTGCGCCCAGTGGGTCGGGTTGTCCGAGTGCCAGTGCTGGTTCTGGGAGCCCGGGGCGGCGTGCAGGTCCAGGACCGTATAGATGCCGCGCTCCCCGCAGAGCCGCACCACGCGGTCCAGGCGCCGGAAGCCTTCCTCCTTGAGCTGGAAGGGCGCGGCGTCGTCCTCGAAGTGGTGGTAGCTGAACGGCACGCGGAGGCAGTTCACGCCGAGCCAGGCGAGGTAGTCGGCGTCGTCCTCGGCGAAGAAGCCGGTGTGGAACGTGTCGAAGAACGCCTCGTAGGCATCCTCGCCGAGCACCCGCCGCAGTGCGCGCCGGGTCTGCGACTCGGTCGCAGGGTGGCCGGTGATGAAGTTCTCCATCGTCATCCAGCCACCGAGGCCGAAGCCGCGCAGCCGGGTCGTCGCACCGGCGCCGTCGACGATCCGGTCCCTTTGCGTACGCAGTGCCCGCTGGTCCATCGCGCCCCCTTCGTGTCCGCTCCGCCGTCCCGACGACCCTACCGACACCACGGCGAGCGGTAACCGGTTACCGGCGTTCGGTGCGGCGAGCGTACGCTGCGCCTCGGAGCACGTAAATGTTTCGTGCTCCGCCGCGAACCAGGAGGAGGTCGGGAGAGTGAGCGCCGCCACGATGCGCGACGTCGCCCAGCTTGCCGGGGTGTCGGTCAAGACGGTCTCCAACGTGGTGAACCGGGCCCCGCACGTCACCGACGCGACGGCGCAGAAGGTGCAGGCGGCGATCGCCCAGCTCGGCTACCGGATGAATTTCGCCGCCCGCAGCCTCAGCCTCGGCCGCACCGGCATGATCACGCTCGCGGTGCCGCAGCTGAGCCTGCCGTACTTCGCCGAGCTGTGCGACGACGTCATCCAGGCCGCGGCCAGACGCGGCTACACGGTGCTGCTCGAGCAGACCGGGGGTCAGCACCAGCACGAGCTCGGCGTCCTGACGTCGGACCGCCGCCGCATGACGGATGGGCTGATCTTCTCTCCCATCGGGCTCCGCGAGGAGGACGCCGAACATCTCGCGGTGCGGTTCCCGATGGTGCTGCTCGGCGAACGGCCGCTGAACCCGACGCTGGAGCACGTCGCGATGGAGAACCGCGCGGGGGCGCGCGCCGTCACCGAGCACCTCCTCGAGCTCGGCCGCCGACGGATCGCCGTCGTCGGCACCTACGACACCGGCGAGACGGGAGCGGGCTACCTGCGCACCAGCGGATATCTGGACGCGCTCGAGGCCTGGGGGGTGGAGCGCGAGCCGGTGCTGCGCGGCACGGCCACGGCGTGGGACCTCGAGAACGGGGCGCGCGCGATCCGCGAGGTGCTCGAGCGCTGCCGCGCGGCCGGCACGACGATCGATGCCGTCTTCGCCCTCAACGACGCCCTGGCGCTCGGCGCGATCCGCGAGCTGCTCGACCAGGGGCTGCGGGTGCCGGGGGACATCGCCGTCGCGGGGTTCGACGACATCAAGGAGGCGGGGTTCGCCAGCCCCCGGCTCACCACGGTCGATCCCGGCCGGAAGGAGATCGCGCGCCGCGCCGTCGACCTGCTCCTGGGGCAGATCCTGGACCCGGGGGGAGAGCACCCGAGTGGGACGGTCAGCCCTCCGTTCACCCTCCGTGCGCGCGAGTCCACCCTGGGTTGATCGACCCCGCGGCGCCGGGAACGGCGAGGTCTCAACGCGGTAACCATTGCCGAAGTCGTTGACCACCACTCTGCCGCTGTGGTCGACTACACCGGTGTAAACCGATGTAAGCGGTTCCGCAGCTGCCAGCCGTGCCGCAGCGAACAGCTCGCCGCGGCACGACCTCGCCCACCACGACCCACGCTGATGAAGGCATTCACAACCCCGCGACGACGCGGAGGAAGGCACAGCGATGCGAATCACGAGCAAGCGCCGCCGCGGCACCCTGGCGGCCGGCACCGGAGCGGCCCTCCTGCTCACCGCGGCCTGCGGGCAGGGCGGCGACGCAGACGACGGCGGAGGCGGGCAGGACGCCGGCGGCGATGGTGGCCAGTCCACGATCCGGTTCTCCTGGTGGGGCAGCCCCGAACGGGCCGAGATCACGAACGCGGCGATCGCGGCGTTCGAGGAGGAGCACCCGGACATCGACGTCGAGCCGGAGTTCACCGACTTCGACGCCTACTTCGACCGGCTCTCCACGTCCGTCGCGGCGAACGACGAGCCGGACGTCATCACCATGGGCGGCGCGTACCCCCGCGAGTACGGCTCCCGCGGTGTCCTCCTGGACTTCGCCGAGGTCTCCGACATCGTCGATCTGTCCGTCTACGACGAGGCCTCGCTGCAGAACGGCTACTTCGACGACGCCCAGTTCGGGATCCCGACGGGGGTGAACAGCTTCGGTGTGGTCGCCAACCCGGCGGTGTTCGAGCAGGCGGGCGTGGAGATGCCCGACGACGACAGCTGGTCCTGGCAGGACTACGCGGACATCGCCACCGAGATCTCCGCCAACACGCCCGACGACATCTACGGCGCCGAGGACCCGACCCAGCCGGACACGCTCGACCTGTATGCCGACCAGCACACCGGTCAGGGCCTGTACTCCGAGGACGGTGAGCTCGCCATCTCGGCGGAGACCGTGACGGAGTGGTTCGAGTACACCACCGGGCTGATGGAGTCCGGCGCGGCACCGGAGGCGTCGCTCAGCGCGGAGCTGATGGGCCAGCCCAACCCCGAGCAGACGCTCATGGGCCAGGGACGCGCCGGCCTGATGTTCGCCTGGACCAACCAGCTTCAGGCCTTCGCCGACGCCTCGGGCGATGAGCTCGTGATGCTGCGTGCGCCGGGCGAGACCACCCAGCAGGAGCCCGGCCAGTGGCTCCAGGCGTCGCAGCTGTACACGATCAGCTCACGTTCGGAGCACCCGGAGGCGGCTGCCGAGCTGGTCAACTTCCTGACCACCTCGACCGCTGCCGCCGACCACATCGGCTCCGACCGGGGCGTGCCCGCGGTCGCGGAGATCCGCGCCCACCTCGAGCCGAGCCTCGGGCCGATCCAGAAGGTCGAGTTCGCCTACATCGACCGGGTCGCCGAGCTCATCGACGGCGACTTCGTGGTCGGCCCGCCCGGGTCCACCGAGTCGGTGCCGACGCTGCAGCGGATCAACGAGTCCGTGCTGTTCGGCGACACCGCACCTGCCGAGGGCGGCCAGCAGTTCGTCGACGACATGAACGCCGCCATCGCTGCCGGCGGCTGATGCAGCGGATGCAGCCGGCGGGCCGGCTCGATCGTGAGGCCATCGTCCGGCGGCACGCCGTGGTCTCGGACACGATCGACCCGCGCTCGCCGGTCCAGGTGGGCAACGGCACGCTGGCGTTCGCCGTCGACGTCACGGGGCTGCAGACGTTCCCGGACGCCTATCCGGTGCCGGACGCCTCCGGCGGGCCGGCGGGCACGCTGCTCGGCACCCAGGCGCAGTGGGGCTGGCACAGCTCACCGCCCCCGGACGGCCGGGAACCGGAGCTGCGGCGGCGGCCGTATCGGACGCGACGGGGCCAGGTGCCGTACGTCGACGCTGAGCCGTCGGGCAAGGACGACTCCACCCTGGACGAGGAGAGCCGGTGGTTGCGAGCGAACCCGCACCGCCTGGACCTGCTGCGCATGGGCCTGGTGGTCGACGGGACGTCTCCGCCCCGTGAGGATCTCGGCCCGTGCCGGCAGGTGCTCGACCTGTGGACCGGCACGGTCACCAGCGAGCTCGCGCTCGCCGGGGAACGCCTGCGCGTGACGACGGCGTGCCACCCGGAGCGGGATGTGCTCGCCGTGCGCGTGGAGCGGCTGGACGCCGGACGGCCCGGTGACGGGCCGAGGCTCGGGGTGCGCCTGGCGTTCCCGTACGGGTCGGAGTCGTGGACCAACGCCGCCGACTGGGGCCGCTCGCGCGACCACCGGACCGAGGTGCACAGCCCCGGCGCCGGCGGCTCTGCCGCAACCGTCCGGCGCTACTTCGACAGTGCCCCGGAGCCGCTGTACACGGTGGCGGTCGGGGCGCCCGAGGTGCTGTCCGACGGCGACCACCAGCTCCTCGCCCTCGGGGGCACGACGCTCGACCGGGCACTCGACCTGGTGGTCGAGCTGGTCCCGGGCGGCACGGCACCCGCCGGACCGCCGCTGAGCGTCGACGAGGTGCTCGACGCCGCGCGGCGGCACTGGCCGGCCTTCTGGCGCAGCGGCGCGGCGCTCGACCTGTCCGCCACCACCGACCCGCGGGCGGCCGAGCTCGAGCGCCGGGCGGTGCTCTCGCAGTACCTGACGGCCGTCCAGTGCTCGGGCGACCTGCCGCCGCAGGAGACGGGGCTGCTCACCAACAGCTGGCGGGGCCGTTTCCACCTCGAGATGCACTACTGGCACGCCGCTCACTTCGCGCTGTGGGGCCGCCCCGCGCTGCTGGCCCGCAGCATGGAGTTCTACCGCCGGATCCTCCCGGTCGCGCGGGACACCGCCCGGCTGCAGGGATACGACGGCGCACGCTGGCCGAAGCAGGTCGGTCCGGACGGGCGGGAGAGCCCCAGCCACATCGGTCCGTTCCTGCTGTGGCAGCAGCCCCACGTGATCCACCTCGCCGAGCTGCTGCGCCGCGCGGGCGACGAGGGCGCCGCCGAGCGGTACGGCGAGATCGTCGACGCCACCGCTCGCTTCATGGCCGACGTCGCCGAGCCCACCGAGAACGGCTACGCGCTCGGTCCGCCCTTGATCCCGGCGCAGGAGTCCTACGCCGACCTCCGGGACCGCGTGACGAACCCGCCCTTCGAGCTGGCGTACTGGTCGTGGGCCTTGCAGGTGGCCCAGCAGTGGCGCATCAGGGCGGGGCTGTCGCCGGAGCGGCTGTGGGACGAGGTCAGCAACGGCATGGCGCGGCCGCTCGTGCGCGACGGCCGGTACGCGGCGATCGGCGTCGAGCCGTACACGATCCGCGAGGACCACCCGTCGATGGTCTACGGCCTCGGCGTCGTCCCGGCCACCGACCTGCTCGACCCGCGCGTCGTGCGCACGACCCTCCACAGCATCCTCGAGGACTGGGACTGGCCGAGCACGTGGGGCTGGGACTTCCCTGCGCTGGCCATGACGGCGGCCCGGCTCGGCGAGCCGAGCACCGCCGTCGACGCGCTGCTGCTCGAGGTGCCGAAGAACACCTACCTGCCGAACGGGCACAACCACCAGACGGACGTGCTGCCCGCCTACCTGCCGGGCAACGGCGGGCTGCTCGCCGCGCTGGCACTCATGACCGGCGGCTGGGACACCGGCCCGGCGACCGGGGCCCAGGGGTTCCCCGACGACTGGGTGGTTCGCCACGAGGGATTCACCCCCTCCCCCTGACCCTTCCCTCCCCGCGACTCGTCAACACAGAGTTGACGACTCGCGGGAGGGGTGGGGGCGGTCAGGGGAGGCGCGCCTGGTCGGGGACGAGCGCGGCCAGCTCGTCCCAGAGCTCGTCCGGGACCCGCGCGCGGAGCTGGGCGACGGTGTCGTGCACCAGGTCCGCATGCCCCGGCCCGACGACGACGGCGTCCACGGCCCGGTGGCGCAGCGGGAACTGCAGGGCGGCCGCCCGCAGCCACACGCCGTACGCCTCGCAGGCCTGTGCCATCCGCTGCGCGGCCTCGACGATCCATTCGGGCGCCGGCTCGTAGTTGAAGGGCGCGCCAGGCCTGGGATCCGCCAGCAGACCGGAGTTCAGCACGCCGGCGACCATGACGGACACCGATCGTTCGTCGCACAGGGCGAGCAGGGACGTCTCGGCACGGCGGTCGAGCAGGGAGTAGCGGCCCGCGACCATGGCGGTGTCGGCGTCGGTCTCCCGGATGAACCGCTCGGCCACCCCGGCGTCGTTCGTCCCGATCCCGAACCCAGTCACCACGCCCTCGTCGCGCAGCCGCGCCAGGGCTGGCGCGGCCTCGCCGATCGCGGCGGCCATGTGGTCGTCTGGGTCGTGGACGAGCGCGATGTCGACGCGGTCGAGGCCCATGCGGTCGAGCGACTCCTGCAGCGAGCGCCGCACCCCCTCGGCCGAGTAGTCGCGCACCCGCGAGCGCGCCGGGACCCCGAAGAAGGAGTCGGTGCCGTCGACGGCTGACGGGTCGTCCACGAGCAGGCGCCCGACCTTGGTGGAGAGTGTGTAGCTCTCTCGCGGCTTGTCCCGCAGGAAACGGCCGAGGCGCTCCTCGGCCTGCCCGACGCCGTAGTGCGGCGCGGTGTCGAAGCGCCGGATCCCGAGGTCCCACGCCGCCTGCAGCGCCGCCTGGGCGTCCTCCTCGCCGACCGCCTGGTACAGGCCGGCGATCCCGGAGGTACCGAGCGCGACGTTCACGAGACCACGTCGCTCTCGGGCCGCGGACCGTACGTCCGCAGGGCGTTCGTGGTGCAGATCAGCCGCCGTTCGTCGGCCGAGAGGCCGGCGATCACCTCGAGCAGGCCCGTGACCACGGACGAGTAGTCGCCGTTGAGCGTGCTGACCGGCCAGTCGCTGCCGAGCACGAGGCGTTCGGCTCCGAAGCACTCCAGGGCGTGGTCGACGAACGGCTGCCAGTCCGCCGGTTCCCATCCGGTGCGCGAGACGGTGGCCAGGCCGGAGAGCTTGGCCACGACGCCCGGTTCCGCGGCGGCCTCCCGGAGCCGGCGGGCCCAGTCCTGGGACTCGGGGCTCGACCAGCCGGACGCGACCGGCGGCTTGCCGATGTGGTCGAGGACGACCGTGAGGCCGGGGTGGCGCCGGGCGACCGCCGGCACCTGGGCGAGGAGGTCCGGCCGCTCTGCCACGGCGTCGAAGGTGAGCCCGCGGCGCTCGAGGACCGCCATCCCCTGGGCGACCTCGGGCCGCATCATCCACTCGGGGTCCGGCTCGTCGTGGATGAGGTGGCGGACGCCGACGAGCGTGCCGTCCGGTCGGCGGTCGAGCGCCTGCTCGGTCAGCCGGGCGTCGGCGAGCGGGAGCCAGCCGACGACGGTCGCCGGCACGGGAGCCGTCCCGGCGGTGCGGAGCAGCTCGTCGGTCTCGGCGAGCGAGTCGGAGGCCTGGACGAGCACGATCTGACCCACCCCCATGGCCGCCAGGTCGGCGTCGACCTCGTCGAGCGTGTGGGTGCGGTGGAGCGGGCCGGAGGTCAGCCACGGGTACGTGACCCCGAACGGCCCTCCGCCGTCGAGATCCCAGACGTGGAGGTGGGCGTCGACCAGAGAGTCGGGCACGGGCGGTCTCCTCGGTGCGGCTCGTCGGCGTGGGTGGTGAGCGTGGTCGTCAGCGTGGCACGTCTGCGTGGACGTCGGCCGCGACCTACCCGTGGGTGAGCTCCGCGACCTGCTGGCCGACGGCGGAGCGGAAGCGCTCATCCTCCGCGAGGCTCGGCGGGAAGACCTCGGCGACACCCAGCAGCCCGTCCACGAGTCCCCCGCCGCCGGCGGCCGCCGACTGGAGCTGCTCCGCGAGCGGGTCGTCGAGGGCCAGGCCGGATGCGCCGTCGGCGGTGCGGGCGACGAAGACCATCCACGCGGCGACGGCGCGGGCCACTCGGTGGGGCACGGAACCGGCCGCGAGCCGGTCGCGGGCGGTGCCGAGGAGCCGGACGGGAAGCTTCTGGGAGCCGTCCATCGCGACCTGGATCGTGGTGTGCCCGAGCGCCGGGTTCTCGAAGCGGCCGAGGACGGCGTCGCGGTAGTCGGTCAGGTCGACGCCGGGCGGCGGGGTCAGGGTCGGGATGACGTCCTCGTCGACGAGGGCGCGGACCTCGTCGCGCAGCCGGGGGTCGCCGACCGCCTCGGCGATGGTGCGGTACCCGAGGACGGCGCCCCGGTAGGCGAGGTAGGAGTGCGAGCCGTTCAGGATGCGGAGCTTGGCGTCCTCGAACGGTGCGACGTCGGAGGTGATCGTCGCACCGGCGCGTTCCCACGCGGGGCGTGGGCCGGCGAAGGCGTCCTCGACCACCCACTGCGAGAACGGTTCCGCGACGACGAGGCCGGCGTCGGTGACGCCGCTGATGCTGCGTGCGTCGTCGCGGTCGTCGTCGGTGGTGGCGGGCACGATGCGGTCGACCATGGTCGCGGGGAAGGTGACGTGCCGGGCCACCCAGGCTGCGACGTCGTCCGCCCCGGAGGCGGTCAGCAGCTCGCTGACCAGGCCGGCCAGCATCGTGCCGTTCTGGACGATGTTGTCGCAGGTCACGACGGTCATCGGCGTCGCGTCCCGGCGGGCGCGGCGGGCCAGGCCGCGGGCAAGCATCCCGATCGGGCTGCCGGCCGCCGCGTCGGACTCGCGGCCGGTGCGCAGCTCGTCGGCGAGCGCCTGGACGTCGGCGCGGACACCGGCGTCGTCGAGGTCGAGGTGGTCGCCGGCGCGCCGGTAGCCCTTCTCGGTGACGGTGAGGGTGGCGACGTGGGTGCCGGGGTCGGCCATCCGGGCGAGCACGGCACCGGTCTGCTCGCCCGGGAAGGAGACGTCCCGGACGGCCCCGATCACGCGCAGGTCCGCCGTCGGGGAGCCGCCTGCGGCGAGGCCCTTGGTGAGCACGCCGTACAGGCCGTCCTGGGGCGCCAGCTGTTCGGCCACGCGGGGTGAGCGCTGGGTGACCGCGTGGATCCCCCAGCCGGTGTCGCCGGCCGCGGCCATCGCGTCCTCGGTGTAGACGGCCTGGTGCGCGCGGTGGAAGGCGCCGATGCCGAGGTGCACGACACCGATGCCCACCTCGCGCGGGTCGACGGCGGGACGGGCCACCTGCGCGGGCAGGTTCGCGAGCGTGGTCAGGGACAGGCGGTCGGTCACTGCGGGCCTCCGGTGGCCGGACCCTTCATCGGATGTCCGGTCGCTGATAGATTTCTCGTGCGAAAGCGCTTTCATCCTAGAGAGACGACGCACTCGGCGCCACCAAGCCTAAGGAGCCTCTCATGACCGACGCCTGGGTCCTCAACCCGGACCGCGCCCTACCCGCGGGCGAGCTCCGGCCGCCGGCCAGGGAGATCTACGCCTCCACCGCCGGCCTGCCGCTGGTATCGATGCACGGGCACGTCGACGTGTCCGTCTTCGCCGACGACCAGCCCTTCCCGGACCCGGCGCAGCTCCTGGTGGTCCCGGACCACTACCTGGTGCGCATGGTGGTCTCCCAGGGTCGGGTCACGCTGCCGGAGATGGGCGTCCGGCCTGTGGGCGGTGACGCCGGGGAGGCGGAGACGGACCCCCGGACGATCTGGCGGCGCTTCTGCGAGAACTGGCATCTCTTCCGCGGCACGCCGACCCGCTACTGGCTCGAGCACGAGCTGGTCGAGGTCTTCGGCGCCACGGTCCGCCCGTCGGCCGAGACGGCGGACATCCTCTACGACCAGATCAGTGCGGCGCTGGCCAGGCCCGACTTCCGGCCGCGGGCCCTGTTCGAGAAGTTCGGGCTGGAGATCATCGCTACCACCGATCCGGCGACGGCGGATCTCGCCCAGCACCACGCGCTCGCCGCCGAGGGCTGGGGCGAGCGGGTGGTTCCCACCTTCCGGCCGGACCCGCTGCTGCACGTGGACCGGGTCGACTGGCGCGATCAGCTCGAGTCGCTCTCTGACGTCTCCGGCGTGGACGCCGGCGACTACGAGGGCTATCTGTCCGCGCTGCGGCAGCGGCGGCGCGCGTTCGTCGAGGCCGGCGCGCGGGCCACCGACCACGGGCACCTGCTGACCGACACCACGGAGCTCGGAACGGCCGAGGCCTCGCGGATCTTCCGTGGGGCGCTGGCCGGCGAGGTCACGCCGGCGGAGGCGCAGGCGTTCGGCGGGCACATGCTCTTCCAGATGGCCCGCATGTCCACCGAGGACGGCCTCGTGATGCAGCTGCACCCGGGGTCCCTGCGCGACCACGACTCGGGCGTCGCCCGCACGTTCGGTCCCGACAAGGGCTACGACATCCCGATCGCCACCGAGTACACCCGCTCGCTCCGGCCGCTGCTCGACGCGTTCGGGCACCACCCGAACTTCGGGTTCATCGCCTTCACGCTCGACGAGACGACCTTCTCCCGCGAGCTCGCCCCGTTGGCCGGCGTGTACCCGGCGATGAAGCTGGGCGCACCGTGGTGGTTCCTCGACTCCCCCGACGGCATGCGCCGCTACCGCGAGGCCGTCACCGAGACCGCCGGCTTCTACAACACCTCGGGGTTCGTCGACGACACCCGCGCCTACGCCTCGATCCCGGCGCGGCACGACCTGAACCGCCGCATCGACGCGGGCTATCTCGCGCGGCTCGTGGCCGAGCACCGGATCGAGCTGGACGAGGCGATCGAGACGGCCGTCGACCTGGCGTACAACCTGCCGAAGGCCGCCTACCCGCCGGTGAAGGTGCCCGCTGTGTCGGGCTGAGGTCCGCCAAACCTCCGCCAGCCCCTCCCGGCCCCTCCGCGGCCCCTCCGCGGCCTTCCGCAGCCTCCGCCGAACAAGCCCTAACGTCCGGTCTGGGCGCCCAGACGGGGAGTTAGGGCTTGTTCGGCTTGCTCGTAATGCGTGACGAGTGACGGGAGATGAGGCGGTGCCGGGCGATGAGTTTCGGGCGGCCGGGACGTACCAGGTACGTCACCTGCTTCGAGAAAGGACGCCCTGATGTTGATCATCGCCGGTTACGAGCTCGTCAACCCTGACAAGCGCGACGAGGTCGTCGCGGCCCACCTCGACCTCCTGCGGAGAGGCCGGCAGGCGCCGGGGTGCCTCGACCTGGCCATCACTGCTGATCCGCTCGACCCCGCGCGGATCAACAACTTCGAGCGATGGCAGACCCGGGAGCAGCTCGAGGCCTTCCGCAAGGTCGCCGACGCCCCCGACGCCGGCGTCGAACCGACGGCCACGGAGGTGTGGGAGTACACGGTCGCCGAGACCCGACCACCGTTCGGTTAGGTGGGACGGTGGCGCCGAGTCCTGAGCTTGACCATCGTGCCACCCGAATGCCACTCCACTCGCTCCGATCAAGCCCTGCTGTCCCGTTCTGGCGCCGGGACGGGCAGTTACGGCTTGTTCGGCGGGCTGGTCAGGCAGCCGGTTTCCGCCATTGGGCGAGTGCCCGCCGGACGGTACGGGCGAGATGACCGGGGTTGGCCAGGTCGCGGGCGGTGAATCGCAGCAGGTGTGCCCTGCCGCCGAGCACCAGGTCGTTCTGACGGGATCTGTCGTGCAGCAGGGCCGCCGGGCGTTCGTGGAACTCGCGTCCATCCAACTCGACGAGGAGCCAGCCTTCGTCGTCGAGGCGCCATCCGAGGTCGCCACGGCCGAGCACGACGCCCCGGTCGTCGCGGATCTCTACCTGAAGGTCATCGGGGGGCACGTCGTGCTCGAGGCACTCCACGCGCCCGTGGCTCTCCAGCACCGACTCCGCACGGCCGTCCGGCTCCTTCCACCATGGGTGGGTGCGCGCCACTCCTCGCCGACCGCGGGCCAAACGGTGCGCCTGATCGATCCCGTGTCGATCGATCAGGCGCTTCCGCAGCATCGAGTCCATGACCGCGATCGCGCTTCGGTGCGACAGCTCCGGCACAGCCTGCGCGAGCGCCACCTCCGGTGCCGCTACCGTGAACCGTCCTACCCGCACGGTCGGCGCGGCCGCCTCGAACTGTCGCACCGATAGCCGCACAGCGGACTGGGCGCGATGCGGCGGAGGGTCCCGACGCCCGACCGGATCGCGCGGTTGCGAGTCGCGGACCATCACCTCGGAGCAGTCCCGGATCGGGGTCCCCTCCGCGCCGAGCAGGACCAGGGCGCTCGACCCCACGGCGACGGCACCGTCGCCGTACCGGAGCAGGCCGGCCAAGGCTGACCTCCGGCGCCGTCCGTCAGGTGAGAGGTCGGGCCGAGGATCGACGTCGAAGACACCGCGGCACACCCGCGCCCACACTCCAGAGCTGCACAGCCGACGCCGGACTGTCGCCGTGATCGCGAACCGGTCAGCCTGCGCGGAGCTCACCAGTCCTGCCTGGTCACGCGCGAGGAGGCATAGCTCCGCAGGTACCTGTCGTGTCACGAGACGAGGCGACCACGCCCGCCGTCCGACTCGCCGGGCGATGCCTCACTCTTGTGGACGGGGCGGCACCGTCGATCCGCCTGTGGATCGCTCACAACTGCCGACCAAGCCCCTACTGCCCGTCTGGTCCGCCAGAAGGGCATTTAGGGCTTGTTCGGCGGGGGCGGCGGGGGCGGCGCGGGCGGCGGGGGTGGCGCGGAGGTGGGGTGGGACATCCGCAGGGTGGGCACGGCGAGCAGGCCGGACGAGACCGTGTCCGCGGCGTGCTCGAGGTCCTGCATCCGGAACCGCTTGCCGTAGCGATCGCGGCTCAGCTCCGCGGCCGTGACGACGGACGGGTCGTCGGCGAGCGCGTTGGCCGCCGTGTTGTGGACCGTGATCGTCAATGTGTTGTCACCAGCTTCGAGGAGGTGCCCGATCTCGACGGCGTAGGGCGGGTGCCAGGCGATGCCCGCCTGCCGGCCGTTTACCGCTACCTCGGCGATGACGCCGACCGGCGGGACCACCTCGGCCCGGAACGACTTGCCGCGGATGCCGCCGTCGTCGGACTCGGTGGCCGGCTCGGGCAGGGCGGGCCCGAGGTCGAGGAAGACGCCGGCATCCGGCCGACGCGCATCCGGCCGGTCCTGAACCGTCGTGGAGTAGGTGGCAGAGCCCGAGTACGAGTGCCGTCCCGGGATGTCCTCCCACCGATGCGGGAGAACGACGTCCTCGACGCTGACATCATCGCCGTCGTCGTCGAACCGGACGGTCCACGGCCCGGCGAGCCTCCTCTCGGTCGTGGCAGCGAGCGGCGTCGAACCGGCGCCGGCGGCGCCATCGTGTGCGCCGGGGGCGCCGTCGTGGGCGACGAGGGCGGCGGCCTCGTAGGGCTGAAGCTCCAGGGTGACGGCGGGCGTACCGACGAAAACGTTCGTGACCTCGCCGGTCTCCGGATCCCACCGCTCGACGACGGCTCGTGCGGTCCGGGGCGTCAACGTCGCCGCATGGACCCCGGGCGAAGTGTTGGCGACGAAGAAGACGTCGACCTCGCCGGTCGTCCGATGCGTCACGCCCACCGAGCCGGCCACGCCGCCGTCGTCCATCGACTTCGTGCTCGGCGACGCCACGCTCAGCGGCGGCGTGCGAGCCTCGGCCAGCTCAGGGCCGAGGTCGGTGACCGACCGGCCGACGCCCACGGTGCCGCCCAGCCGGAGCACCTCGACACCCGCCTCCGCAGCCTTCTCCAGCCACGCTGCGGTCCGCTCCGGCATGCGGGTGACGTTCGGGAGGACCACCACCGGAAAACGCTGCGGGTCCAGCACGTCGACGGTCGCGTCATCGAACACGTCGTAGTCCAGGCCGGCCGTGCGGATCGCGCGCGGCACCTCCTCCCCGACGTGCTCCTTGACCTGCGCCCACAGGTCCAGCCGCTTCGGGCGGTCCTCGTGCATGCGGGCGTAGACGTCGTCGTAGGGGGCGTAGACCCCGACGTCGCTCACGCGGCGGCCCTGCCGCATCAGCCACGAGAGGCGGTGGGCGTAGCCGAGGAGTCGCGGCATGGCGGGCCACCACGGGTTCCGGTCGTCGAGCGCTCCAGCGGCGTAAAAGATCCAGCCCAGGCCTTCACCCGTGCGCGGGCTGTACGGCCAGCCGTGCGCGACGACGTGGTTGATGCCGAGCAACAGGTGCTCGTGGAGCTCGCCCTTCAGGTCCAGCGGGGTGGCGCGGAACGACGGCGAGTGCACCCAGGTCCAGATCTCCGACGACGCGACCTCCTTGCCGTACAGGTTCGCCGCGGATGACGCCCATCGGGTCTGGGTGAGCTCCGTCCAGCCCCACCCCTCACCCTCGAACGCGTCGGCCGCGGCGTAGCTCGAGATCGACGCGGGCGGTTCACCGTAGTTCTGGATCCGGAACGCGACGCCCTTGCCGTGCGCCCAGGCCGCCACCCGGGCGACGAAGTTCTCCTCGTACAGCTCGGTCAGCGTCGCGTAGAAGTCGGCGCGAATCTGATCGGCATCGGGCTCCCTCGGCACCGACGTCGCCCACTCGCCGGGTGCCAGCGCCCACAGGTCCCTCATCAGGTCGTAGCCCCGCCGACGGCGGAACTCGGCCGGCAGGTCCGGCGTCCAGTCGGCCCCGTAAACCTCGAGGCTGTCGCAGAAGACGGACCCGAGCAGCTCCGCCGGCACGGCGTCCAGCAGCGGCTCGCCGAACCCGGTCAGGTGCGCGTCGGTGGCCTCGGCCGAGTAGTGGTCGAAGACCGGGCCCTCGGCGCCCACCGCCGCACGCTTGACGTTCTGGCCCGTCAGCCGGGACCACGCCACGAGCACCACCCGCGGGCCACGTCCCTCGGGCACCACCACTGCGCCGTCGACGGACTCGAGCGGCACGTAGGAATCGGGCGATTCCTGCTGAGACCCGCCACCGACGAACGCAGCGAGGAACCTCTCCCCCGGCCAACGCGGCGCGACCGGCATCGTGAAGGAGCCCGGCGTGACCTCGTGCCGCTCCCACACGACACGCCGCGCGGCGGTCGAGGCGTCGATGTGCGGACCGCCGAACGACCAGCCGCTGCCCAGCGTCAGGTCGAACCGCAGGCCGCGCGCCCGGGCCTGGTCCGCCGCGAACCGCAGGTCCGCGAGGAACGACGGCGACAGCAGCCGGTCGGTCACCTCCGACAGCGGGTACACGTAGGACACCTCGACGCCGCCGTAGCCAGCCGCCACGATCGCGTCCAGCTCCTCCTGCAGGCGGGTGCGCTCCACGGCCGGGCCGAACCACCACCACCGGGTCATCGGCCGCGCCGCCGGGTCGGGGTTCTTGAAGCCCGCCCGGAGTGCCTCGATCGTCGCCGCAGCGCCTGCCTCTGCGCCCGATATGTCATCCACTGGCGTCCCTCTCCTCACCTTTTCATCCGCCGAGCGACCCGACCAGGAAGTCGATCGCCATGTCCTGCGCCTCCGGCGGGAAGCCGTGCGGTCCGGGCAGGATCGCGTCCTCGAACCGGCCGGAACCCGAGCCGGCATAGCGTTCCGCCAGCTCCCGGTGGGCGGCGCGCACGCCGTCCGGGGGAAAGAGCTCGTCGTCGGCCAAAGAGATCGCCAGCAGGTCGTGGCGGCGCCACCCGGCGGCGAGTCGCGGGAGGCCCCACTCGGGACCGAGCGGGGTGGCGAGCAGCCACGAGTGCGCGTCGACGTGTGCCGGGAAGAGGGCCTGCGTCGTCGTCATCATGGCGACGACGACGGCGGTCCGCAGGTCCGGGTCGAGGGAGGCGAGCGTGGCGGACCGGCCGCCGCCGCCGGACATCCCGGCGACGGCGGTACGCGCCGGGTCGACGCCGGGCAGCGAGCGCAGCAGCCGCAGCGCGACCAGGTCGTCGTGGGCGACCATCCCGGCGAAGGAGGTGCCCAGGTAACCGGCTGCCTTGGCGACGACGTGCTCGTGCGCGCCGGCGGCGACGTCGTAGCGCCTGTCCGTGTCCGGCGTCGTCCTGTCGGCGACCCGGGCCGCCTCGGCGCCGTGGACGGCGGCCCGCACGCTCGTGGGCAGCGGGTCGAGGGCGAAGCGACGCGAGCCCCAGGCGAACGTGTCGTGGGCGAGCACGACGAAGCCGGCCCGCGCGAGGTCCTCCGCGAAGGGCCGCCCACCGTAGAGGTCGCGACGCACGCGCTCCGCGGTCGCGGACGCCTCGGGGGTGCGCAGCAGCTTCTCGGCACCGATGGATTTCACGCCACCGTGGCAGTGCAGGGCCAGCACCCCGGGCAGCGGACCGACGGTGTCGGACGGGCGCAGGATCCAGGCTCGGGTCGCCGGCCCGAAGCCGGTGGACCATCGCGTCTCGGTGACGGCGACGCCGTCCCGCTGCCACGTCCTGACGGTCGGCGGCTCCGGCGTCGGCTCCGGCGTCGTCCCAGCCTCGCGGTCCGGCTCGGTTCCCGGCTGCGGCACGCCCAGCAGGCCGCCCACCTCGCGGGTGGTCGCGTCGCCGTCCAGGACCGGACGAGAGCGCACCCAGCCCGGCCAGTCCTCGTACCCGCCGATCGCGCTCGGCCGATCCTCCATCGTGCTACTGCTGGCCAAGGATCGATTCCGCCTCCGTACGGAAGGCCGGAGCCGCCTCCTCCGGCGTGAGTGTCTCGAACAGGACCTGCTCGTTGAAACGGCCGAGCGCCTCGGAGACGTCGGAAGCGCCGACGGGCGGGACCGGCGGCGGGGCAGCGACCTCGTCCTCAAGGTCGGCGATGAACTCGGCGGCGCGGCGCTCGGCGTCCGGAAGGTCGCCCATGATCGCCTCGCGCACCTCCAGATTCGACGGCAGACCGCGGTCCGACAGGATGATCTCACCCGCCTCGACGCTGTTGTTCATCCAGTCGATGAACATGGCTGCCTCCTCAGGGTGCTCCGTCGTCGACGACATCGACAGCAGCATCGAGGACTTGAGCCAGGTTCCAGGCTGCTCGAACTGCGACTCACCGGGCCATCGCACCAGCTCGAGCGGCTCGCCGGCCGCTCCCTCGATGACGGTGAGCTGGTTGGTCCACCAGGCGCCGAAGGCGCCGCTGCCGGTCCCGAGCAGCGACTGCTCGGGACCGAGCTCCGCGATCTCGATCGTCTCCGAGGCCCCCGGCTGTGCTCCGCTTTCCTGAAGGGCGAGCGACATGTCCCAGTACTCCTCGAGGATCGCGTCGGAGAAACCGAGACCCCCGTCCTCGGAGAACAGGTCGCCGCCGTGCTGGCGGGCCCAGACCGTGAGCTGCTCGGTGTCGGCGTGCGACTGGAAGCCGTAGTGCTCGGTGTTCTCGGAGATGGCGGTCGTAATCCCGTGGAAGTCCTCCCACGTCCACGTCTCGTCATCAGGCATCTCGACGCCGGCTTCGTCGAGCATCCGCGGGTTCACCATCAAGGCGTACACGTTGACGCCAGTGGACAGTCCGTAGAGGCCACCATCGAACTGGCCGGACGCCAGCACGGAAGGCTCGTACTCCGACGTGTCGATGTCGTACTGCGAAAGGTCGGCGAGGACTCCACGGCTGCCGTACTCACGCAGGTATCGCTCGTCCTGCATGATGACGTCCGGCGCGTCGCCCGCGGCAATCGTGGTGGAGAGCTTGTCCCAGTAGCCGCTCCAGTCGGTGTAGTCGGGGACGATGTCGATGTTCGGGTGCTGCGACTCGAAGACGGCTATGAGTTCCTCGTTGAGCCGGTGGCGGCCGTCGGAGCCCCACCAGGAGAAGCGCACGGTGGCCTGGCCGTCGCCGTTGCCTCCACCGCCGTCGTCGCCTCCGCCGCCAGGGTCGGTGGCGGGGTTCTGTCCCTGACCGCAGGCGGCGAGGACGAGCGACGTCGCGGCGAGGCCGGCCATGGCTACGCGGGATCGGATGGTGGTGCGCATGGGTTCCTCCTCAGACAGACGTGTGAGGACTCGCGGGGCGGGTGGAGCGACCTGAGCTGCCGCTCACAGCACACCGGCCCCGGCCTTGGCGCCGACGTAGCCGGGGACGGCCTGGCCGGGCAGGACACGGACCTGGTAGATCGGATCCCAGCCGGCGTCGTCGCCGAGGGGCTCGTCCGGGTTCGCGGCGTTGTACAGGTCGAGGGCGCTGACCGGCCGCCGGTCCAGGACCGTACCGGTCTCCGTCATCGCCGTGCCGCCGTAGTGCCCGACGATGCTGGCGGGATCTGCCCCGGGCGCGAGATCGACGTAGTTGTTCTGGACGTAGAGCGCCGACTCGTGCCCGACGCCCCAGTAGTAGTGGAATCCTTCGGGGTCCGACGCCGGTGTCTGCTCGTACAGGTTGTTGTAGACGTGCACCTGCCCGTAGCGCACCCGCGGGGCACGCTGGCCGATGTCGGTGAACCGGTTGTGGTGCACCGTCACGCGGAGCTTGCCGCGGTCCTCGGTCCGGGAGTCGGAGGAGCCGATGAGCATGGTCTTGTCGTGCTCGCCGAAGTGGTTGTACGAGACGGTGACCAGGTCTGCGCCGTGGGTGATGTCGAGCAGGCCGTCGTGCACCTCGTAGGGGCGTCCGTAGACGGCGTCGAGCTCCGACGGCGGGACGTCGCCGGAGTCGAGCGTGTTGTGGTCGATCCACACGTGGGTGGACGTCCGCACCGAGATGTTGTCGTAGCGCGAGTTCCAGTTCCCCTCCTGCCCGTCACCCGGGTCCCACTCCGGGAAGCAGTCGGTGGAGTCCGAGACGGTGAGGTTGCGGACGATGACGTTGTCCGAGTCCCGGATGCTCAGGCTCGCGCCGGTGATCGAGGCGTCGTCGCCGACGCCGACGATGGTGACGTTGGAGCCGATGTGCTGCTGGGTCTGGGCGGCCTGCGCGTCGGCGGCCGCGTCCTGGGCCTCGACGAGCGGACCGGACGGTTCCTCCCAGCCCCACGGGCCGGCGGGATCGAAGGTCTCAATGTACTCGGCCTGGCTGAAGCCGGCCTCCTGCTCGAAGGTGGCGCAGGTGGTTCGGGTGCCGTCCGCCCGGACGTAGGCGTCGACGGAGCCGTGGACGTAGACGATGCGTGGGGTGGTGTCGCCACGGGCGTCGTCGCCGCCGAGCGCCGCGCGCAGCTCCGGCCAGTTGTCGACGTGAAACACGTGGTCGGCGCCGGCAGCCGCACCTCCCGTGGTGCCGCCGTCGTGCGCGGCCCACCCGTCGTTCGCGGCGAGGACCTCGCGGCCGGGGTCGACCTCGTCGTCGGGCGCGGCGACGGCGGAGCCGGCGCTCGCCCCGAGGACGAGTGGGACCGCCGCGGCGGTGAGTAGAACCCTCCTGGATACCAAGGACATCGACGAACTCCTTCGTTCGCTGGTACGTGATGAAATTCGGCACGCCCCGGGAGGGAGCAGGGCGCACCGCTGCGTCGAGTGCTCTAAGGCACCTCGATGGCTGCCTCCACCTCCTCACGGAACTTTGCGGCCGCCTCCTCGGGGGTCATGCGCCCGAAGAGGACCTCGTCGTTGTAGCGGGTGAGAATGTCCTGCACCTCGCCCGAGCCGACCGGCGGCACGGGCGGACCGTCGACGATCTCGTCCTCGAGGTCCTTGAGGAACGCGGCGGCCCGCTGCTCGGGCTCCGGGAGCATGTCGGCAGTGGCCTCCCGGACGTCCAGGTTCGCGGCCAGTCCGCGGTCCGAGAGGATGACCTCGCCGGCCTCCACGCTGTCGACCATGAAGTCGATGAACTCCGCGGCCTCCTCCGGATGGTCCGTCGTGGCCGACATGGAGACGAACATCGCCGGTTTGTAGTACATCCCGGGACGCTCCTCGGTGCTCTCGCCGGGCCACCGCAGCAGCTGCAGCTCGTCGCCGGACGCGCTCTCGAGCGGGCTGATGGAGTTCGACCACCACACGGACATCGCGGCGTCACCCTGCCCCATGAGCGACTGCTCGGGACCGACGTTCACCAGCTCGGAGCTCCGCGAAGCCGGCGGCTGGGCGCCCTCCTGCTGCAGGTTCAGCGCGACGTTCCACCACTCGACGAGCAGCTCGTCCTCGTACCCGAGCTCGCCGTCCTCGGTGTAGAGGGACTGACCGTGCTGGCGTGCGAAGACGTTGAACCCCGCCTCGTTGTTGCCGTGGTCCTGCATGGCGTACACGCCCTCGGGGCTGTTCTCGGCGATCTCGGCGGCGAGCTGCTGGTACTCCTCCCAGCTCCACGTCTTGTCGTCAGGCATCTCGACGCCGGCCTTCTCGAACACCCGTGGGTTGGCCAGGAAGCTGTAGACGTTGACGCCAGTGGGGACACCGTACAACCCACCGTCGAACTGGCCGCCGGCAAGGATGGTCGGATCGATGGCGTCCGTCGCGATGTCGTGCTGCGACAGGTCCGCGATCACGCCCCGGCTGCCGTACTCACGCAGGTAACGCTCCTCCTGCATCATGATGTCGGGCGTGTCACCGCCCGCGACCGTGGTGGACAGCTTGTCCCAGTAGCCGCCCCAGTCAGCAACGCTCGGCACGATGTCCACGTTCGGATGGTCCGCCTCGAACATCTCGATCAGTTGCTCGTTGATCTGTTGACGTTCCCCGGAGCCCCACCAGGCGTAGCGCAGCTGGACCTGCCCGTCACCGCCACCACCGCCACCACCGCCGTCTCCGCCGCCCTGGCCGCCCATGTTCTCGGACTGGCCGCAGGCGGCCAGGGTCAGCGACGCGGCAAGTCCGGCGGTCACGGCGAGTCGTACGCGTACGGACCGGGTCATGCATCCTCCTTCGTAACGGTGACGGCCGCGGCCGGCCGCTTCACGAATGTGAGGCCGGTGCGCCCCGGGAGGGGGCGGGGCGCACCGCGCCTGACGGATGGTCTACGACGCCCCGATCGCCGCCTCGACCTCCTCGCGGAACTGAGCGGCGGCCTCCTCTGGAGTCAGGCGACCGAAGAGGACCTCGGAGTTGTAGCGGGTCATGATGTCCTGCGTCTCGCCCGATCCGACCGGCGGCACGGGTGGACTGTCGACGATCTCGTCCTCGAGGTCCTTGAGGAACGCGGCGCCGCGCTGGTCCGGCTCGGGCAGCATCGGCGCGATCGCCTCCCGCACCTCGAGGTTGGCGGGCAAACCCCGGTCGGCCAGGATGACCTCGCCGGCCTCGACGGAGTTGTTCATCCAGTCGATGAACATCGCCGCCTCCTCGGGGTGCTCCGTGTCGGCGGACATCGAGATGTACATTCCTGGCTTGAAATACATCCCCGGCTGCTCGAACTGAGTCTCGCCGGGCCAGCGCAGGAGCTCCAGCTGCTCGCCGGACGCGTCTTCGAGCGTGGCGAGCTGGTTCGACCACCAGACGCCGACGGCGGCGCGCCCCTGGCCGAAGAGGGTCTCCTCCGGCGAGGCGCCGACCTGCTCGGTGCTGAGCGACGCCGGGGTCTGTCCGCCGCTCTCCTGCAGGTTCAGCGCGATGTTCCACCACTCGACGAGCAGCTCGTCCTCGTAGCCGAGCTGCCCGTCCTCGGTGTACAGCGACTGGCCGTGCTGGCGGGCGAAGACGTGGAACCCGGCCTCGTTGGCCCCGTGGTCCACGACCCCGTAGACGTCCTCGCCGCTGGCGCCGACGGCGGTCATGGCCTCCTGGTACTCCTCCCAGGTCCACGTGGTGTCGTCCGGCATCTCCACGCCGGCGTCCTCGAACACTCGAGGGTTGGCGAGGATCGAGTACACGTTCACCCCGTTGACGAGGCCGTAGAGAGCGCCGTCGGCCTCGCCGCTGGCGAGGATGTTGGGGTCGATCGCATCGGTGCGGATGTCGTACTGGGAGAGGTCGGCGAGGACGCCGCGGCTGCCGTACTCACGCAGGTACCGCTCCTCCTGGTGCATGATGTCGGGCGTGTCACCGCCCGCCACCGAGGTCGAGAGCTTGTCCCAGTAGGACTCCCAGTCGGTGAAGTCGGGGACGATGTCGATGTCCGGGTGCTCGGCCTCGAACATCTCGATCAGCTGCTGGTTGTACTCGTGGCGGAAGTCGGACCCCCACCAGGCGTAGCGGAGCTCTACCGGGCCTCCCCCGCCGCCGGCCTCTCCGCCGTCGTCGCCGCCGCCCTGCTCATTCATGTTCTCGGATTGGCCGCACGCGGCCGTGACCGCCAGGGCTGCCGCGGCCGTGGTGGCCAGAAACATGCGCCGTGCTGTTGTTTTCATGATCCGCAAGACCTCTCTGTCCGGTAGGCGCTTCCCGCCTGCGGGTGTTCGTGCTGCTGCGACTTCCCCCGAACGTTTCCGAGGTAGCCGTTTCTGGGTTATTTGATGCCGGTGGTCGCGATGCCCTTGACGAGGTATTTCTGGCCGAAGAGGAACACGAAGAACACCGGGATGAGGGAGACGATCGACATGGCGAACAGCGCCGCCCAGGAGGACTGTCCGGTGGAGTCGACGAAGGTGCTCAACGCGATCGGGACGGTGTACATCTCCGGACTCGTCAGGAAGATCAGCTGGGAGAAGAAGTCGTTCCAGGACCAGATGAAGGTGAAGATCGCGGTCGTCGCCAGCGCGGGCAGGGACAGCGGCAGCATGATCTGGAAGAAGATGCGTCCGTGGCCCGCGCCGTCCAGGCGGGCGGCCTCGTCCAGCTCCTTGGGGATCCCGCGGAAGAACTGGACCATCAAGAACACGAAGAACGCGTCCGTGGCGAGGAACTTCGGCACCACGAGCGGCAGGAACGTGTTGATCCAGCCCAGCTCGGAGAAGAGCACGTACTGCGGCACGATGATGACGTGGATCGGCAGCATGATCGAGATCAGCATGATCGCGAACCACAAGCCGCGGCCCCGGAAGTTGAGCCGCGCGAACGCGTACGCGGCCAGCGACGCCGAGATCAGGTTCCCCACCACCGCGCCGGCGACGATGATCGTGGAGTTGAGCAGGTAGTGCGAGAACGGGTGCAGCAGCGCGGTCCATCCGTCGGGATAGTTCGACAGATCGATCGCCGAGGGGATCAGGCCCGGCTCACGGAAGATCACATCGTTGGGTTTGAACGACGACGACAGCATCCACAGCAGCGGGTACAGCATGCCGACGCCCGCGACGATCAGCACCGCGTGCTTCAGGGCTGAACGGGCCCACACCCCCCGCGGCGCACGCCGTTCAGGATGCGGTGACGACGCGGCGACCTCGGACAGGGACTCACGCCGACGGGGCGTGGCGGTGGCGCGCTCAGTCATTGTAGAAAACCCAGTACCTCGAGAGGAAGAAGTTCAACGCCGTCAGCACGGCCACGAGCACCAGCAACAGCCACGCCATCGCCGACGCATATCCCATGTTCAGCGAGGCGAATCCCTCCTGATACAGATACAACGTGTAGAACAACGTCGAGTCCGCGGGGCCACCTGTGCCACCGGAAACCACGAACGCCTGCGTGAATGCCTGGAACGCCCCGATCACCTGGAGCACCAGGTTGAAGAAGATGATCGGGGTCAGCAGCGGCATCGTCACCGACCAGAACTGGCGCATCCTGCCCGCCCCGTCGATCGACGCCGCCTCGTAGTACATCGCCGGGATCTGACGCAGGCCCGCAAGGAAGATCACCATCGGCGCACCGAACGTCCACACGTTCAGGATGATCAGCGTGCCCAGCGCGTAGTCGGGGTGCGAGACCCAGCCCGGACCATCGATCCCGAAGTACGCGAGCACCTGGTTGATCAGGCCGTTCGTGCCGAAGATCTGTCGCCACAGCACCGCGATCGCGACGGATCCGCCCAGCAACGAGGGCAGGTAGAACACCGACCGATACACCGGCAGGCCTCGCAAACCCCGGTCGAGGACCACCGCCAGCAGCAACGCGAACGCCAGCTGCAGCGGCACGGACACACCCACGTATGTGAACGTCACGCTCAGCGCTTTGAGCAGGCGCGGGTCCGACGCCATCTCCACGTAGTTCGACAACCCGATCCATCCCGGATCGGTCAACAGGTCGTAGTCGGTGAAGGACAGGTACAGCGACGCCACCAACGGCCCCGCGGTGATCAGGAACAGCCCCACGAACCACGGTCCCAGGAAGAACACCGCCGCCTTGCCGTCACCACGCTCGGACGGCGCCACCGAACGGCCACCACGCCGCTTCAGGCGCGACAGCTCAGCCACAGCAGACATCAGGTCACCCCTTCTGTGGTGCAGGCGCCGCAGCGGGCGGTCGAACGCGGGGGGCGCTCGTGCGGAAGTGACGGGGAGCGCCTCATGCGTCCTCCTCGGCGGATCTTCATCGATGTACCGGCGTTGCGGCAGGGGCCGGATGTCCCAAACCCGTTGGCGTAAGCGCTTCCACTATGACCGCGGCTCCGCTGATCGTCAAGCATCGGCGCGGCGTTGTCATACTTGGCCCGGGATCGCGCGGCTGACGGGCCCGATGGGGTGCGTGCCGGCATGGTCGGGTCCACGTCCGGCCCCGCGGCACCCCGCTTGACATCGCGGTCCCGTGCGTAAACGCTTTCGGCATGGCCCGCCGGGACGTCCACTCCGACAGCGAGGTCCGGGTGGCCGTCGTCGGCGCCATGGGCTTCGGCCGCGTGCACCTGCACGCCCTCCGCGACATCACCGCCACGGCAGCGCTCTGCGCCGTCGTGGACCCCAGACCACTCAAGGGCGAGGTCGAGGAGCTGGCCGCCGGCGCACCCCGCTACGCCTCGCTGACGGACCTTCTCGCCCAGGACCGTCCGGACGTGGTGGTCATCGCCAGCCCGATCCCGACCCACGCGCCGCTTGCCGAGGAGGCCATGCGGGCCGGCTGCCACGTGCTGCTGGAGAAGCCGCCCACCGCCACGTTCGCCGACTACGGGCACCTGCGCCGCCTCGCCCGAGAGACCGGCAGTGCCTGCCAGGTGGGGTTCCAGGCCGACGGGTCGTCCGCCTACGCCGAGATCGACGCGGTGGTCGCCTCCGGCGAGATCGGTGACGTCCGGGGCGTCGGAGGCGTCGGAACCTGGGTCCGTGACACCTCCTACTACACACGCGCGGCCTGGGCGGGACGTCGCCGGGTCGACGGCGTCGAGGTCGTGGACGGCGTCGTGACCAACCCGTTCGCCCACGCCGTCGCCGCCGCGCTGCGACTGGCCGGTGCACGCCGCGCCGAGGACGTCGCCGTCGTCGAGACCGACCTGTTCCACGCCAATGACATCGAGGCGGACGACACCTCCTCGGTGCGGATCGTGACCAGCTCCGGCCTCCCGGTGGCGGTCGGGCTGACCCTGTGCGCGACCGACAACTCCGAACCACGAGTGATCGTGCACGGAACCGACGGGCACGTCGTGCTCCGGTACAAGAGCGACGTCGTCGACGTCGTCTCCCCCGCAGGCACACGGCGCCTGACCTGCACCTCGACCGGGTTGCTTCCCAACCTCGTCGGTCACGTGCGCGACCGGGAGGTGCCGCTGCTCAGCGCGCTGGACGACGCCGGCGGCTTCATGCGGGTCATGGAGGCCGTCCGAACGGCGCCCGAGCCGGCGCCGATCGGGCCGGAGCACGTGACCTGGCGAGAGGACGACCTCGGTAGGCACGCCGTCGTCCACGACGTCGAGGACTGGTGTCACCGGGTCGCCGAGGAGATGCAGACCTTCAGCACGCTGGGTGCACCGTGGGCACCGGCCCACGACCCCGCGGCTCGCTGACGCCGGGCCTGGCCAACGCCGAGAGCGGACGCCTAACCCGAGAGCGGGCGTCTGTACATCCGCTTTCGGATCATCTGTCCGCTCTCGGCGACGCGCGCGATCAGAGTTCGACGCCGAGTCCGAGGTCGTCGATGTCGACCGGCTGACCGGTCCGGATCGACTCGTTCCCGGCGATGCCCACGGCCACCGCCCGCACGCCGTCGACGTAGCCGGCGGGGCGGCCGAGCGGGTCCTCGCCCGGTCCGTTGAAGATGTCGCTGAGGAGGATGGCGTCGCCGCCGCCGTGGGCGCCGACACCCTGCGGGATCTCGACCTCGCGGGCTCGCTCCCAGTGCCGCTGCACGACGAGCCGCTCGCCCTTCGGCCGGACCGTGTCGGCGTCCTGGGCCTCACGGGCGCTCGGGTCGAGCACCGACGCGCCCTGGGCGTCGACCTCGACGGAGCCGCGCTCGACCACCTCCAGCTCGGCGCGCCCCTCGGTGCCATTGACCGTGACGCGGTACCCCTCCCACGGGGAGTGCGCGTTGAGCGAGTAGCTCAGCATGGCGCCGCCGCGGTAGTCGACGAGGACGGCCATGTTGTCCTCGATGGTGATGCCGGGTGCGAAGACGTCCTGGTCGCGCAGGTAGCCGTCGTGCTGCTCGGCGTCGAGATACAGCTTGGTGAGATGCTCGTCCTTGCGCATGTCCAGGGCCCAGCGGTCGCCGGCCTCCGCGTCCAGGCCGCGTGCCGGTCGCGGCCCGGCCTGCGCGACGCCCGCGCCCTCGTCGCCGTAGAAGGCGAGGCGCCCGCGCGCGTAGACGCGGGTCGGGGTGTCGGCGAGCCACCAGTTGACGAGGTCGAAGTGGTGGGAGGACTTGTGCACGAGCAGCCCGCCGGAGCCCGCCTTCTGGCGGTGCCAGCGGCGGAAGTAGTCGGCGCCGTGGACGGTGTCGAGCGCCCATTCGAAGTGCACGGACGTGACCTGCCCGATCCGACCGGACGCGATGACCTCCTTGAGGGCGGAGTTCCGTGGCGAGTAGCGATAGTTGAAGGTCATCACCAGGTTGCGCCCGGTGTCTCGCACGGCGTCGTTGATCCGGCGGCACCCCTCGGCGTCCGTGGTGAGCGGCTTCTCGACGACGACGTCGGCCCCCGCCCGCAGGGCCCGGGTCACCAGGTCCGCGTGCGTGTGGTCCGGGGAGGTGACGACGACGACGTCGACGCCGTGCTCGCGGACCATCTCCTCGAGCCCGTCCGGCGTGTACCGCGGCAACGGACCGCGTCCCGCCTCGGCGATCACGCCGTCGTAGAAGTCGATCCGTCCGGGGTTCGTGTCGCACCAGGCGACCAGCTCGGACACGTCGGCGTGCGTGCCGATCGCGGCCTGCACGTACATGCTGGCGCGGTGGCCCGTGCCCGCGACGGCGTAGCGGCGGACGGACGTCTCTGTCGTCATCGAGGTGCTCCTCTGTCGTGAAAGCGCTTACGCCAAGCATGGCACGAGCCGCCGTCCCACCACATCGGTGCCCGGGCCCTGGACGGCTCCAGCCGTACCAGGACCCGGGGCGCTCAGCTCTGGGTCAGTCGATGAAGCCTTCCTGGGTGAGCCACTCCTCGGCCACGTCCTCGGCCGTGCGGCCCTCGATGTCGACCTGGGCGTTCAGCTCGGCCATGGTCTCGTTGTCCAGCGCCTCCGCGATCGGCGTGAGGATCTCGGCGATCTCGGGGTAATTCTCGTCCGTCTCCGCGCGCACGGTCGGGGACGCGTTGTAGATGGGGAAGAACGCGCGGTCGTCCTCGAGGACGGTGAGGTCGAAGGCGGAGATCCGTGCGTCGGTGGCGAAGACCTCACCGAAGTTGCAGGTCCCACCGTCCCGGAGCTCGGTGTAGATGATCGCCTCGCCGACGGTGCTGATGTTCTGCTCCGGCAGGGCCTGGAGGTCGTAGGCCTCGAGCACGCCGGGAAGGCCGTCGTCGCGGGCGGCGAACTCGGACTCGACGCACAGGGTGAGCGCGTCGGGGTCCTCCGCCAGCAGGGTGGTCAGGTCCGACATCGTGGAGACCCCGAGCTGCTCGGCGGTCTCGCTGCTCGCCGCGATGGCGTAGGCGTTGTTGATCGGGGAGCGGGCGAGCCAGGCGATGTCGTTCTGCGCCAGGTCGGCCTCGGCGACGGCGTCGAACTGCTTCTGAGCGTCCGGGATGGGGTTGGTCTTGTTGAGGTAGGAGATCCACGCCGTGCCGGTGTACTCCCAGTACAGGTCGATGTCGCCCGACGTGAGCGCGGTGCGGACGTTGGCACTGCTCTCGATGCCGGTCTGGTCCTCCACAGCGGCACCGGCGTCCTCGAGGGCCAGCATGGTCATGTGGCCGAGGATGATGCTCTCGGCGAAGCTCTTGGAGCCGATGGTGAGCTCGGCCCCGGCCAGGGGTCCCTCTCCTTCACCGCCGGAGGAGCCGCCGCAGGCGGCGAGCAGGAGGCTCGTCGAGAGCAGCACCGGGACAAACAGCTTGGTACGCAGGCGCATACACTTCCTTTTCTTCTTGGAGGGTCTTATGCGGCGGACAGGCCGCGGGGTGTCAGCAGCTCCTCGGCGATCCAGCCGAGCCAGTCGGCCATGAGCGCGAGGGTCACGCTCATGGCTGCGCCGACGAAGACGATCGAGATGCGGGAGACGTCGATCCCGGTCAGCAGGACTCCGCCGAGTCCGCCGGCGTCGACGAACACGGCGATCACGCCGTAGGAGACGATCAGGGTCAGGGCGGTGCGTGCGCCGGCCGCGATGACCGGCACGGCCAGGGGCAGCTCGACGCGCAGCAGCACGGTCAACGGGCCCATGCCCATCCCTCGAGCCGCCTCGAGCCTGGCCGGGTCGATGCCGAGCAGGCCGGTCACCGTGTTGGTCAGGACCACGAGCACCGCCCCGGTCACGAGCCCCGCCACGGCGATCTTGAAGCCGAGGCCGAACATGATCGCGAGCACGATGAGCAGGCCGATCTTGGGCACCGCCTGACCGAGGTTGCCCAGGGCGGTGACCACCGGGATGAGCCATCGGCCGTACCGGCGGGTGACGAGGACGCCGACCGGCACGGCCAGGACGATCACGATGCCGAAGGACACCAGGCTCAGCTGCACGTGCTCGACCAGTGCGGTGGAGAGGTTGTCGACGGTGAGCACCCGCTGCTCGATGGAGTCCAGCTCGCGGGTCGCCACGAAGGCGGCGGTTGCCGCGCACAGCAGGGCCAGCAGCACCGGCCGGACCGCATAGGCACGCCAGCCACGAGCCAGGATCCTCGGCTCCTGCGGCCGCGCCGTGCCGGGCGGCCTGGCAGAGCCCGACGGCGGACGCGGGTCGGTGTCCACCCTCATCGTGCGTCCGCCCCGGCGCCGCGCGTGCCCGCCGCCCACTGCGCGTTGCGCTCCTCGACCTCGGCGAGCAGGTTGGCCAGGGTCAGGGTGCCGCGGGCGCGCCCGTCGTCGTCGACGACGGCGAGGACGTGCCCGGGTGCGCCGAGCAGCCGGTCCAGCGCTGCGTACAGCGTGGCGTCCGGGCCGATGGTTCGCGCCGACGTACCCGCGGGCGCCGGGTCGAGCTCGAGCTCGTCGACCCGGTTCAGGCTCAGCCCGCGGATCTGGGCGCCGGCACCGACGAAGTCCTCGACGAAGTCGTTCGCCGGCGAGGCGAGCAGCCGGCCCGGCGAGTCGAGCTGCGCGATGTGGGCGCCGTCCTGCAGCACGGCGATGCGGTCGCCGATCTTGATCGCCTCGTCGATGTCGTGGGTGACGAACACGATCGTCTTGCGGATGTCGGACTGGAGCTGCAGGAGCTCGTCCTGCAGACCGGCGCGGGCGATCGGGTCCACCGCACCGAACGGCTCGTCCATCAGCAGGACCGGCGGGTCGGCGGCGAGGGCGCGGGCGACGCCCACGCGCTGCTGCTGGCCGCCGGAGAGCTGCTGCGGGTACTGCTTGCGGTAGGTCCCCGGGTCGAGCCCGATCATCTCGAGCAGCTCGTGCGTGCGGGCGGCGATCCGGGGCTTGTCCCAGCCGAGCAGGGACGGCACGACGCCGACGTTGTCGGCGACGGTCATGTGCGGGAACAGACCGCCGGCCTGGATGACGTAGCCGATGCGGCGGCGCAGGCTGGTTGCCTCGACCCGGGTGACGTCGTCGCCGCCGACGAAGATGCGGCCGGACGTGGGCTCGATGATCCTGTTGATCATCTTCAGCGTCGTCGTCTTGCCGCAGCCGGAGGGCCCGACGAGGACGACGATCTCCCCCTCCTGGATCTCCATCGAGATGCGGTCGACGGCGGGCTGCTGCTGGCCGGGATAGCTCTTGGACAGGTCGGACAGTCGGATCATCGGTTCAGCCACGGCGCACCTTCGGGATGGTCAGGCGCCGCAGCACGGAGAAGCCGAGATCGGCCAGGATGGCGAGCACGAGAACTCCTAACGTGCCGGACAGCGCGAGGTTCAGGGAGTTGGGCCCTCCGAACGTCGAGAGCCCGCGGAAGACGAGCTGCCCGAAGCCGGGCCCGTTGACGTAGGCCGCCACGGTGGCGATGCCGAGGATGAGCTGGGTCGAGGTCCGGATCCCGGCCAGGATGACCGGCCAGGCGAGGGGCAGCTCCACGCGCAGCAGGCTGGACCGCCGCCCCATCCCGACGCCGGCGGCAGCCTCGAGCACCACGGCGTCGTTGTTGCGCAGGGCCACCGTCGTGTTCCGCACGATCGGCAGCAGGGCGTAGAGGGTGAGGGCGATGGCCACGGGCGTGAAGCCCAGCCCGAACGGCGGGATGAGCAGGCCCAGCAACGCGAAGGACGGGATCATGAGGATGATCGAGGTCGTGCTGACCGCCAACGACGCCCCCAGGCGGCTGCGGTAGGTCAGGACCGCGAGGAGCACGCCGACGACCGTGGCGCCCAGCAGGCCGACGCCCACGATCGTGAGGTGCCCGAGTGCCGCCTCGAACAGGTCCTCGCGGCGAGCGATGACGAAGTCGAGAAAACTCATCTGAGTTCCGGGTCCAGGACGATGCCCAGGCCGGGCGCCTGGGGCACCGGCAAGCAGCCGTCGCCGTCGATGCGCAGCGGTTCGGCGAGCATGAAGTCGCGCCGCTCCGGCGTCCATCCCGGCGGGTCGTAGGGGTACTCCAGGTACGGCCCGGCGCCCACCCCGGCGGCGACGTGGAGGTTGGCCAGCAGGCCGATGCCGTTGCTCCAGGTGTGCGGGGTGAAGGACCGGTTGCGCATCCGGGCGAGCTCGGCGAGCTGACGCGAGCGGTGCATGCCGGCGGCCAGCACGACGTCGCTCTGGTAGACGTCGTAGGCGTCGGCCTGGAGCAACGCCAGCGAGTCGGCGAAGGTCTGAGCCATCTCGCCGCCCGCGACGCGCATCCCCGTACTGCGCCGAAGGTCGACCAGTCCCTGGCGGTCGTCACCCTTCAGCGGCTCCTCCAGCCACAGGACGTCGAGCTCGAGCAGGCGCTCGGCGATGAGCCGCGCGGCGGGGACGTCGATCGAGCGGGTGATGTCCCCCGCGGGGCGCCATGCCTGGTTGAGGTCGACCATGATGTCCAGGTCGCTGCCCACCGCGTCGCGGACGGCGCGCACGGCGGCGACGCCCTCGTCGGCCCGGCGCGGATCGATCCGGATCTTCATCGCCCGGAAGCCCTCCGCGCGCAGGGCGATCGCCGACTCCGCGCGCGCGTCCGGGGACTTGAGGTCGCCGCAGGAGGCGTAGACCGGCAGCCGCTCGGCGGTGCCGCCGAACAGCGTGGCGACCGACTGGCCGCACGCCTGGCCGACGATGTCCCACAGCGCGACCTCGAGCGGCCAGAAGCGCCCGGCGTGGAAGTTGATGGACTCGATGGTCTCCACGTGGCGCACCATGCGCAGCGGGTCCTCACCGATGAAGTGATGGGCGTGGGCGGCGAAGCCGGCCATCGTGTCTCCCGAGCCGACGCCGGTCAGTCCGGTGTCCGTCTCGACGAAGACGAGCGTGGCCTCGAAGGAGGTCCGCGGAACCGGGTCCCACGCCGCGTCGAACGGCGGGTCGAGCTCGCGGTCGATGTGCTTGACCCGGATGTCGGAGATCTTCACTCTGCCGCTGTCCTCCTCCATGCCCCTGGGGGCCTCGATGCCCGCGGATCGCTCCTGGCCGGCGGCGAGCGTTCCCTGCGGGATGCCGGCCGCACGCACGTCTCGGCGTCCCGCGATGTCCGGGGAGCGCTCGACGGTGTAGCTCGGCCGACGTGTGGACCGGCTCTCGGTCCATGTCTGTGTGCCTCCTAGAGAAGCAAACCAGTTGCGTTCTACGCAACCCTTGCGTGCAAGTACTGCATGTACAGTTGCAGTGTGAGCAACACTTCCCTCGATGAGTCCGGGGCCGTCACCCTGCCCGGCGCCAGCGGCGGGCTGCGCCGCGACGTCGACCTGCTGCGCGCCCTCGCCTCTCCCGAGGCGCGCCGTGTGGGCGGGCTCGGCGTGACCCGCCTCGCGGAGATCACGGGGAGGGAGAAGAGCCAGGTCTCCCGGGCGCTGCGGGCGCTCGCGACGGTGGGGCTGGTGGCGCGGGACCCGGAAAGCCGGCGCTACCAGATCGGGTGGCAGCTCTTCGCCCTGACCGCAGGCAGCGAGGAGATGCACATGCTCGAGGAGGCGCGCGTACCGATGGACGCGCTGCTGACCGAGCTCGACGAGTCGGTCCACCTGTGCGTGCTGTACGGCACCGACGTCATGACGCTCGTCACCCAGTTCCCGCACGGACGCCGCGCGCCGGGGCTCACGGCCCCCGTGGTCCCCGCTCACCGGACCTCCGCCGGACGTGTGCTGCTCAGCGACCACACCGACAAGCAGCTTGCCCAGCGTTTCGCCGGCGTGGAGCTCGCCGGAGGGACGCCGACGGCCCGGGTGCAGAGCGTGGAGGACCTGGCCGAGGAGATCCGCCGGGTTCGGGCGGTGGGTTACGCCACCGTGGACGAGGAGCTGGAGCCGAGACTGGTCGGCGCCTCGGCGGCGGTGCGGAACGAGACCGGTCAGGTGATCGCCGCCCTCAACGTCAGCGCGCGCAAGGACCGGGTGGCCGATCTCGACGATCTGGGACGCTCCACCGCTCGCGCAGCCACGACGCTGTCGCGCTCGTTGGGCTGGTCGGCACGCACGCACGGAGCCGCCGGCCTGACCTGACAGGAGTGCCGCGCCCGGTGAGCGGCGTTGCCGTCGTCGATGCTCGGGCCGCCTCGGAGATGGCGAGTCCGGCATGCGCCCGGCTGCTACGGTGCCGAGCACCGCACGGCGAGAGGACAACAACGATGAGCGGGTGGCGACGATGAGCCCGAGAGGACCTCGGGCACCGTCCGTCGGCAGCCAGGGCGCGACGCTCAGCGACGTGGCACAGGCGGCCGGCGTGTCCATGGCTACGGCCTCGCGGGCGATCAACGGCAGCCCCGACCGCGTGGTGGGTGAGGAGCTGCGGCGCCGGGTGCTGGAGGCCGCCGCGCGGCTGGACTACTCCCCCGACGCGAATGCGCAGGCGATGGCGCGGGGACGCACCGCCACGGTCGGGCTCATCGTCCACGACATCGCCGACCCGTACTTCTCGGCCATCGCGACGGGCGTCGCAGCGGCGGCCGACGACGAGCATCTCGCCGTCACGCTCGCCAACACCCAGCACGACCCGCAGCGTGAGCTCGCGTTCGTCCGCACGCTGCAGGAGCAGCGGGCGCGGGCGATCATCCTGGCGGGCGGCCGCCAGGACGACGAGCGCGCCAACGCGGCGCTGCGCGCGGCGCTGGAGACCTACCGCAGCCACGGCGGGACCGTGGCACTGATCGGGCAGCCCGTCCTCGGTGTCTCGACCGTCCAGGCCGACAACACCGGCGGCGCCGCCGCGCTGGCGAGCGAGCTTCTCCGGCTGGGTTACCGAAGGTACGGGATTCTGGCGGGACCGAAAGCGCACCTCACCGCCCGCGAGCGCCTCGACGGGTTCGCTGGTGTGCTCGAGTCGGCCGGCGTGACGCCCGAGGCGGTGGTCAACAGCGCGTTCACCCGCGACGGCGGCTACGCGGCCCTCGCCGAGCTGCGGCGGCGAGCGCCCGACGTCGAGGTGGTCTGGGCGGTCAACGACGTGATGGCGCTGGGGGCCATGACGTCCGCCCGCGACGCCGGCCTCTCGGTCCCCGGCGACCTCGCCTTCGCCGGTTTCGACGACATCGCCACCTTGCGGGACGTCGCACCGCCACTGACGACGGTGCACCTGCCGCTCGCGGAGATGGGCCGGCTGGCCACACCGCTCGCGCTCGACGTCGACGGCGGTGTGCGTCAGCTGAGCGTCACCGGCGAGGTGGTGCTGCGCGACTCGACGCCGCGGATGTGATCGCGGCCGGACGGCCGACCGACCGCCGAGACCCGACGGACCGCCGAGAGCCGACGGACCGCCGAGAGCCGACGGACCGCCGAGAGCAGCCATTTGCACCAAAAGCGGCTGTTCGAACATCCGCTTTCGGTGCGATCGGCTGCTCTCGGCGGCGCTCCCCGCGAATCGGTTCTCTGCGGCGCTCCCGCGGATCTGATCGCGGCCGTCTGTCGATCCAGCGGTTCCCCGTCCGTCATCGAGGTGCCACACTCCATCTCACGGAAGGGAACCTGTCATGACGCAGTACGCCGTCCTGCTTCCCGGGGACGAGTCGGTCTGGGAGACCGCCACCCCGGAGCAGCGAACCGCGGTCTACGGCCGGCACGAGGAATTCGCCCGGGCCCTGGCCGAGCGCGGCCACAAGATCACCGGCGGGGCCGAGCTCACCCACTCCCGGACCGCCAAGCACGTCCGGCGCGACGGAGCGGGATCCCCCGTCATCACCGACGGGCCGTACGCCGAGTCGGTCGAGCAGCTCTCGGGCTTCTACCTCGTGGAGTCGGACGACCTCGACGACCTGCTCGAGGTCTGCGCACTCCTCGCAGACGGCGACGGCGCCGTCGAGGTGCGAGCCGTCGTCGACCACGGTGAGGGGGCCCCGTGACGAAGTTCTTGCTGCTGATGACGGAGCAGGACCACTTCGACCGCTGGGAGCAGGCCGACGAGGCACTGCAGGCACGGGTGGCCACCGACTTCGAAGCGTTCACGGAGGCGGTGGAGGCACGCGGCGCCCTGGTCGCGGGCGAGGCGCTCGCCCGTCCGGATCAGGCTCGCACCGTCCGCCCCGGCCCGGACCGCCCCGTCACCGAGGGACCATACGCCGAGACCGCCGAGCAGCTGGGCGGGCTCTGGATCATCGACATGCCCGGGATGGACGAGGCCGTCGCTGCCGCGGCGCTCCTCCCGGCGGAGTACTCCGTCGAGATCCGCCCGATTTCCCAGGCCGAGGGCTGACCGCCGCCGTTGAGCGAGCTCGAGGAGCTGCTGCGCGACGAGTGGGGCCGCCTGCTGGCCCTGCTCGTCGCGCGGTACCGCCGCCTCGACCTCGCCGAGGAGGGGCTGGCCGACGCCTTCGAGGCGGCCGCCCGGACCTGGCCCACGCAAGGCGCCCCCGACAACGGTGCGGCCTGGCTGCTGACGGCGGCCCGCCGCCGCATCCTCGACCGCCTCCGCTCCGAGGAGGTGCTCGTGCGACGGATGCCGCTGCTCGCCGTCGACGCAGACCTCACCGAACGGGCGCAGCGGGTCATGGCCTACGCCGGGGAACCCGTCGCGGACGAGCGGCTGCGGCTGGTGCTGCTGTGCGCGCACCCGACCCTGTCCCGCGAGGTGGCCGCCGCGCTGACGTTGCGGCTCGTGCTGGGCGTCACGACGGCGGACGTCGCCCGGCTGTTCCTGCAGTCCGTCCCGACGATGGCGGCCCGGCTCACCCGGGCGCGCAAGAAGCTGGCCGGCTCCCGCTTCGAGGTGCCGGACGGCGATGAGCTGGCGGAACGGGTCGGGGTGGTGGCCGACGTCGCGTACCTCGCCTTCACCGCCGGGTACGCACCGGGCTCGGGACCGGACGTGGTGCGCGCCGAACTCGCCGGCGAGGCGATCCGGCTGGCCCGGGTGCTCCGCTCGATCCTGCCGCCGTCCTACGACGCCTCCGACCTCGACGCCCTGCTCGCCCTCATGCTGCTCCAGCACTCCCGCCGCGACGCGCGCGTGCACGACGGCGAGCTGGTCCTGCTGCCGGACCAGGACCGGGACCGGTGGCACCACGACGAGATCACCGAGGCGCTGGAGCTGCTGCGCCCGCTGGCGACCGCCCCGGCGACGCCGTACCTCCTGCAGGCACTCATCGCCGCCGAGCACGCCATCGCCCCGGCCGCCGCGGGTACGGCCTGGGACCGGATCGTCGCGCGCTACGACGAGCTGGTCGCCGTCGCCGACTCTCCGGTCGTCAGACTGAACCGTGCCGTGGCTGTCGCCGAGGCGCGCGGGCCCCGGGCAGGCCTGGCGGCGATGGAGGAGGTCGCGCTGCGGGGGCACCGGCTCCCGGCCGCCCGGGCCGAGCTGCTGGCGCGGGCCGGCGACACGGACGCCGCCCGGCAGTCCTTCGATGCCGCGATCGCGCTGTGCGAGAACGAGGCGGAGGCGGCCTTCCTGGGTCGCCGTCGCGCCAGCCTCGGCTGAAGGCAGCACGACGCCGATCGATCCCCTGCCTGCACCACTTTCGGTCCATGTTCGGCAGGGATTGCCTGCCGAATCGCCGCCGCAGGAGCGGCCCGCCAAGTTGACATCGACCCGCGTCCAGCCTACGCTCGGAAAGCGCATTCCCGGTCGCCGAACCGGCCGCCACCACCGCCCTCGACGAAGAGACTGACTCCCGACATGAGAATCCGCACCCTTCGCATCGCCCTGAACGGCGTCACCGGACGCATGGGCTACCGCCAGCACCTGGTCCGCTCGCTCCTACCCATCCGTGACGCCGGCGGCGTCCGGCTCGAGGACGGCAGCCGCGTGCAGGTCGAGCCGATCCTCGTGGGCCGCCGCGCCGAGAAGCTCGAGGAGCTCGCCGAGCTGCACGGCATCGAGCACTGGACCACCGACGCGGACAAGGTCATCGCCGACCCGGAGGTCGACATCTACTTCGACGCCCAGGTCACCTCGCGGCGTCCCGCCGCGCTGACCGCGGCGATGAAGGCCGGCAAGCACATCTTCACGGAGAAGCCGACGGCGGAGACCCTCGACGAGGCCGTCGCCCTGGCCGGGCTGTCCGAGCAGACCGGGGTGACCGTCGGCGTCGTGCACGACAAGCTGTACCTGCCCGGCCTGGTCAAGCTGCGCCGGCTGGTCGACGAGGGCTTCTTCGGCCGGATCCTCTCCCTGCGCGGCGAGTTCGGCTACTGGGTGTTCGAGGGCGAGATCCAGGAGGCGCAGCGGCCGAGCTGGAACTACCGCAAGGAGGACGGCGGCGGCATCACCGTCGACATGTTCTGCCACTGGAACTACGTGCTCGAGGGCATCCTCGGCACGGTCGACTCGGTCACGGCCAAGGCGACCACCCACATCCCCACCCGCTGGGACGAGCAGGGCAACGCTTACGAGGCGACCGCCGACGACGCCGCCTACGGCATCTTCGAGGTCACCACGCCCGGCGGTGACTCGGTGATCGCACAGATCAACTCGTCGTGGGCCGTGCGGGTGTTCCGCGACGAGCTCGTCGAGTTCCAGGTCGACGGCACGCACGGCTCCGCGGTCGCCGGCCTGCGCCGGTGCGTCGCGCAGCAGCGGGCGCACACGCCGAAGCCGGTGTGGAACCCGGACCTGCCGGCCACGGAGCCGTTCCGCGACCAGTGGCTCGACGTGCCCGCGAACGGTGACCTGGACAACGGGTTCAAGCTGCAGTGGGAGGAATTCATCCGTGACGTCGTCGCCGGACGTCAGCACCGGTACGGCCTGATGTCGGCCGCCCGCGGCGTCCAGCTCGCCGAGCTGGGCCTGCAGTCCTCGACAGAAGGGCGGACCGTGCCGGTCCCCCCGCTCACCCACGAGGGGGTAGCCGGACGATGAGTGCCGTCGACCTTCCGGACGGCCGGCACGTCCTGGGCGAGCCGGGCGCGTGGACGAAGCCGACGGGCCGACTCACCGCCCGCACCGCCTACGCGGCGGCTCACGTCGTGCCCCGCGTCGGCGCGGAGAACACCCCGGGCGCCCCCGCCGACCTCGACTGGGAGGCGACCCTCGCCTTCCGCCACTACCTGTGGTCCTACGGTCTCGGCGTCGCCGAGGCCATGGACACCTCCCAGCGCGGGATGGGTCTGGACTGGGCGGCCGCCTCCGAGCTGATCCGGCGCTCCTCCGCCGAGGCCCGCTCCGTCGGCGCGCTCATCGCCTGCGGCGCCGGCACCGACCAGCTGAGCGCCGAGACCGTCTCCGCACTTCCCCACCAGGACCGGCGGGCGGCGCTGGCCACCGTGACCGAGGCCTACCGGGAGCAGCTGGCCACCGTCGTCGGGGCGGGGTCCCGGCCGATCCTGATGGCCTCCCGGGCGCTGGCCGCCGTCGCCGGTGACGCCGAGGACTACCTCACCGTCTACGGGACCCTGCTCGAGGAATGCTCCGAGCCGGTCATCCTGCACTGGCTCGGCGAGGCCTTCGACCCCGCTCTGCGCGGCTACTGGGGGTCCGCCGACCCCCGCACCGCCGGCGAGACGGTCGCCCGGCTCATCGCCGCGCACGCCGACAAGGTCGACGGCATCAAGATCTCGTTGCTCGACGCCGAGCTGGAGATCTGGCTGCGCGCCAAGCTGCCCGAGGGCGTCAAGATGTACACGGGCGACGACTACAACTACCCCGACCTGGTCGTCGGCGACTCCCGCGGCCACTCCGACGCGCTCCTGGGCATCTTCGCCGCCATCGCACCGGCCGCGTCCACCGCCCTGCAGTCGCTCGACGGCGGCACGGACGGCGCGGCACGGGCCCACGAGATCCTGACCTCGACCCAGGCGCTGAGCAAGCACATCTTCGCGGCGCCGACCTACTACTACAAGACCGGCATCGCGTTCCTGTCCTGGCTCAACGGGTACCAGCCCGGCTTCCAGATGGTCGGTGGGCTGCAGTCCGGCCGGTCGCTGCCGCACCTGGTCGAGCTCTTCAGGCTGGCCGACCGGGCCGGCCTCCTGCTCGACCCCGACCTCGCCGCCCGGCGGATGGCCGGCTACCTCACCGTCTCAGGGGTTACGGCATGAGTGCCGCGGCTACCGGACGGGCGACGGCGGAGCGGCCGATTGCGGACCTGTCCCGGCTGTCTCTGAACACCGCCACCACCAAGGCGTGGACGCTCGAGCAGGCCGTCGAGGGCGCGGTCCGCGCCGGGCTGCCCGCCCTCGGGCTGTGGCGTGACCGGGTGGCAGAGGCCGGTCTGGAGCAGGCCGCGACGTTGGTCCGCGACGCCGGCCTGCGGGTCTCGTCCCTGTGCCGCGGCGGATTCCTCACCGCGGCCGACGACGCAGGTATCGCGGCCGCGCTGGAGGACAACCGCGCCGCCATCGTCGAGGCGGCCACGATCGGCACCCGCGAGCTCGTCATGGTCGTCGGCGGCCTGCCGGCCGCCACCGGACCCAACTCCCCCGCCTCGGCCGACGCCGACCGCGACCTGGTCGCCGCGCGGCAGCGCGTGGAGGACCGCATCTCGGAGCTCGCGCCCTTCGCCGAGGAGCACGGCGTCCGGATCGTGCTCGAGGCGCTGCACCCGATCTTCGCGGCCGACCGGGCCGTGCTGTCCACGCTCGGGCAGTGCCTCGACATGGCCGAGCCGTTCCCGGCACAGACGGTGGGCGTCGTCGTCGACACGTACCACGTGTGGTGGGACCCGGACCTGCGCAGGCAGATCGCCCGTGCCGGCGAGACCGGCCGGCTGGCCTCTTACCAGGTCTGCGACTGGAACCTGCCGCTCGCCGACGATCCCCTGCTCTCGCGCGGATTCATGGGCGACGGGTTCATCGACTTCCCCACCATCACCCGATGGGTGGCCGAGACCGGGTACGCCGGCGACGTCGAGGTGGAGATCTTCAACCAGCAGATCTGGGACGCTCCGGGCGACGAGACGATCGCAACCATGGCGGAGCGCTACACCCGGCTCGTGCAGCCGTACCTCTGACGCCGACCGGACGTCGCCAGCACGGTGTGGCGGGTCCGAGGCTGATCGTCGCGGACAGCGACCGCCACGCAGCTCTAACGCGCCGAGCACGGCCGTTGCAGCAGTGGCAGGACCCGACCTCGTGGGACACCCAACGCGGGCGCCACTCCGAGCTACCGGGCCGGGGGAAGTTCCTCACCAAGGTCGGTGGCCGTCCCCGGGATCCCGGTCTCGGTCCAGCTGACGCAGACCGAGCTGGCCGCCGATGTGCACAACACCAACAAGCGTTGGGAGATGCAGTGAGTGCGGCGAACAACCGCCGCACCGGGCCCGGCGGCACCGGTGGCGAGGCGATCCTGATCTGGCTCGCGCTGGGTCTGGTGGTGCTCGTGGTGGGCGGCGCCTACGCCGGCGCGCATCTGGGCCACCGGCTCGCCGGAACTGCCGACGGGCTGCCCACCAACCCGTTCGAGGTCTTCTTCGGCCTCCTCAGCGGCGACATCACCTGGCCCGCCGCCGGCACCTGGATCCTGATCAGCGCAGCCGTCCTCATCCTCGCCCTGGTGGTGGCCGTCGCGCTCCTGGTGCGCCGCCGCCGCGGCCCCCGGATGCGTGTCGATGGCGCCGCCACGCACATGGGCCGCGGCCGTGACATCGCGTCACAGTCACGCAAGCAGGCGACCGCGACCGCCCAGCGGCTCGGCGTGCAGGGCGGCTCCCCGGGCGTGCCGATCGGTCCCACGGTCAACGGCGGCCGGCAGCTGTACGGCTCGTGGGAAGACATGCACCTCGACGTGTGGGGACCCAGGACGGGAAAGACGACCTCGCGGGCGATCCCGGCGATCCTCGAGGCACCCGGGGCGGTACTGATCACTTCGAACAAGCGTGACGTCGTCGACGCCACCCGCGGCCCACGCCAGGCCGCGGCCGGGCGGGTGTGGGTCTTCGACCCTCAGGGCATCTGCGCCGAGCCGGCCACGTGGTGGTGGAACCCGCTGAGCTACGTCACCGATGAGGTCAAGGCACAAAAGCTCGCGGAGCATTTCGCCGCCGGCTCCCGCGATCCCGGCGCACGCACCGATGCCTACTTCGACCCGGCAGGCCAGGACCTCCTCGCGGGGATGCTCCTGGCCGCCGCGCTGGATCGGCGCCCGATCACCCAGGTCTACACCTGGCTCACCCGTCCGACCGACGAGGAAGCGGTCGACATCCTGCGTGAGCACGGCTACGACCTCACCGCCGACCAAGTCGCCGGGGTCGTGCTCGCACCGGACAAGCAGCGCGGGGGCGTGTTCGGCACCGCGCAGCAGATGGCGTCCTGCCTGACCAACCGACAGATCGCCCGCTGGGTCACCCACGAGGGGCCGGCAGAGGCCCGGCCGCAGCTCGACCCGGTCGAGCTGGTCCGTGACGGCGGCACCCTGTACAGCCTGTCCAAGGAGGGCCGGGGCACCGCCGGCCCGCTGGTGACCGCCCTGACGGTGGCGGTGGTCGGAGCGGCTGAGGAGCTCGCCGTGACCTCGCCGGGCGGCCGGCTCGCGACACCCCTGCTCGGTGTGCTCGACGAAGCGGCCAACGTCTGCCGCTGGCGCGAGCTCCCGAACCTGTACAGCCACTACGGCTCACGCGGCATCGTCCTGATGACGATTCTGCAGTCCTGGTCCCAGGGCGTAGACGTCTGGGGCGAGTCCGGCATGAAGAAGCTGTGGTCCGCCGCCAACATCAAGTGCTACGGCGGCGGAGTCAGCGAGGCCGCCTTCCTCGAAGACCTCTCCCGCATGGTCGGTGAGTACGACCGCGAATCCTCCTCGCTGTCCGTGGGCCGTGGGCACCGGACAGTCTCGCGTCAGCTCCAGCGCGAACGGATCCTCGACGTCGCCGACCTCGCCGCCATGCCCAAAGGCCGCGCCCTCGTCCTCGCGTCGGGCTCGCGGCCGGCGCTGATCCGCACCCAGCCCTGGATGAACGGCCCGCACGCCGACGCCGTACGCGCCTCCATCACCGCCCACGACCCCCAAGGCGAACGCACCATCCACGACGCCGAAACCGAAGCACTGACCGTCTCCTCGTCCCTCGCGCAGGAACCGGCGCCATGACCGCCACCGACGACTCGCCCACCGAGGACTGGGCAGACGACTGGGGGAGCGATCTGGCCGACGACGACGCGACCGACGCTCCGGCGGAGGAGATGCCGCAGCTGTACTACGGCTCGGTCGATGAGTTCGTGCGCGAATACCTCCGCTACCAGTACCGGCGCCGCATCGACGGGCAACGCCGAGTCTGGGCCGCGCAGTGGTGGAAATACGGCGAAGCCATCAGCCGCCTCGACGCCCTCTGGCGCGCCTGGGAACACCACCGCCTCGACCCGGCCACCGGCGCCAGCATCTGGTGGCGAGATCACGCCGACCACCACATGCCCGCCCTGATGGACCCCGACGGCACCTTCCACGGCGTCAAAGACACCAACAACCGCGACGAACCGCTCCCGTATGCCGAGCCACCCGCGGGACTGTTCGAGGACGAGCGAGACAACCTGTCATGAGCGGCGATCGTGTACGCCTGTCCAAACAGGCCTTGATGGCCTCCAGTCGAGGTGTCGCGGCGGCCGAGCGTAGAGCCTCACGAGGCGCCCGCTCCCGCGACGAGGCTGAGGGCGAGGCCGTGGGTCTGCCACTGCTCGTTGGTGGTCATACCGTGGCGGCAGCGCCAGGCGTGCAGTCCGAGATCGGCAAACCGGTCGCCACACCCCGTGGCACAACAAACCGTCCGCTGTCTCATCCAGCACGCCGTACCGGCCTGGTCCGTCCGACTCGCCCACCGTGGACACGACGGCAGCATTGCAGGACCTCGCGCCACCGCCACACGTTCTCAGTAAGTAACTCTTCAGATCCCCACGACGCCGGCCAGCCGGCGCCTGAAAGCCACAAGCTTCCCAAGGCCGCGCACACGAGACTCTTGTGTGATCTACGGCACCCATGTACTTTGGTTTACGAAATGGGTATGTGAGTTTGGGAACGAGGGGGGACAAGATGCCTTTGCGTCGGTTGGCAGCGCGAGTATTGGCGCTCAGCGTGCTGTTTCTGGCCCTTGTAGCGCCGGCTACCGCGCAAGCGGGTGAGTTGACGATGCCGCCGCCATCTAAGTGCGGCAACCACTTCGACGTCATCAATAATGGAGGCGCAAACTATCGGGTCGTTGGTACGGAGCTCTACGTCTTTTCGTCCGACTACATGCTGGTCTATGTGAGCGCTAGTGGCGACCGTTTCGGCGCATATAATGCCTCCCCCTATGGCGGCGCCAACTTCACCTTCGAAATTGAGAACAGCTGGGAAGAGGTTCGCCCAATCACCATCTCACTCACCAACAGCTCAAATACTCGGACGCTCTGCAGTCAAACATACTGGGCATAGATGACCCTCGATTACGTGCCACCCCAATTTATGCCAGTTGAAGTGGTGAGCCCACAGCCTGGACAAGGAGAGGTGCGGTGGCTCAGCGACTTCCAAGGGCTCGCAAATGAGCCTGCCGAGGAGGTGGTATTGGGCTGGTCGGCCAGCCCTATGAGTGATATAGGGCCAAAGATTCTTGTAAGCACCGCGAGGAGCGAGCGGTATCCCACCGATGTGGCTGCTCGACAACGGGCGCTGCAATTGTTGTGGGGCGGTTCTGAGATTCGAAGGCCGGATGGGGAGAGACGTCCGTCAACCGCAGAGGTTGTTGCTGAAATAAACTCGAAAGCTGCTGCACCGGAATTGTGGCGACGAGACAAGCCAGTCGATGGTGACGCTTTCGGGCCTTCGACTTGGTCCGTCTTCAGGTCCGGGGAGCAATGGTCGGCAGTTTCTCGCTTTGATCAGTTATGGCTGATGGGTGTCGCAGTCCACTACGCGTTTGAATCATTTCGTATACGCACAGTGCGATCTGGTAGCGAATACTTGCGAGACCCGACGCGCCGCTGGTCAACGGTGGAACTCGAACACTCGAGGAAAGTCCATTCCGGGGACGTATAGCGAACGCTGCACAACAGCTACGGCACGCTAGCCTTGCCCTGCTGCTGCGAGATCTCCTGCGGCATGAGGATGCGCGTGTCGAGGTTGCCAGCGGCGATCTTTCGCTAGTTCGAGGCGGTCATCCGTCCGCTGGCGTTTCTATGGACCACCTGAGACCGAGGATCCGGAACGCCTCGATGAGGTCCGGATCCTCGGGCGTAAGCGGCTGGTGATGGGTCTCGCTGAGCACGGGACTGACAGCAGCGTCGCCAGCCCGCTCGAAGATCGCCCAGAGCGTGTGGTCGTCGCCATGACGGGAGGCGAACGTGACGCCGTTGAGGTCTGTCGTCGCATGCAGGTGCGTAGCCACGGCCTGAGTGAGCGCGCGTGGCCGGCCGTCCTTGAGCGCTGCTGCGTCGAAGTCGTGTAGGCCTAGGCGGTGGGCCAGAGCGACAAACTGGGGCCTGAGCGCGGCAAGAGACTCCGAGGTTGTCACGGCGCAGAAGCGGCCAGTCAGCGTCGCGCTAGCAGCCGATCGCGGTTCCAACCATGTGTACGGAACCTCGCCGGCGCGCGCCGTGGGGAACAGTTCGGCGTCATCGTCGGATTCGACGATCTGGGCGACGTCCTCACTGACTGCGGCGTCTGGACGAAACCCAGCCAGGACCTCGAGCAGGCAGGCCAGCAGCGTGGAACCGGCGTAGACGGTGCGAAAGTTGCCGCGCGAGTCGTCCCAACGGCCGTCGAAGCGGCCGTCCGCGCCGGCCCACTCCCACCCGGACCATGCCCAGGGCTCGGGGCGGGGGCCGACGTGCCAGACTCGCTCGTGCGCTGTGACGACCGTGAGCTGCGGGGGTGCCACCGATTCCGTCACCCGGCGGCAGCGAAAGCCCGAGCGGCGGCGAGGATGTTCGGGCCGATGTCATCAAGGTCGCCCTCGCGCAGCAGCCTGGCGGGCGCGACGTCGTCGAGGCGGGGATTCATACCTTGAAACCACGCCTGCACCACGCCAGGCGAGTCCTTCTCGGCCAGGAGCGCCGCGATCCGGTACGCCATCCGGAGGCGGTTCAGGACGTCGGTTGATGGGTTGCGCGGGTCGGTCTCGTCCGCCCACTGCCTTACCGCACGGGTCTCTTGAACCGACCCGAGGTAGGCCACGAGCTTCGCCCCGAGCAGGCTCCGGAGCCGGCCGACAAGCTCCGGCGCGGGCAGCCGCAGAGACTCCTCGTAGGCCCGGAGGTCGCCACGGGCAACAGTGGTGCTCATGTCCCCAGTGTCGCATCGTGACAGGCCCCAGGCAACTACATATCACACCCTGTATCCCACCTCCGATAACTGACGTTATGTCAACCTAGGTTGGCGGGCCGTTACTACATCGCCCCTGATCCCCCGGGGCACGAACCGGCCATGGTAGGAGCCAGCCAGCCCGCTTTGCCTTACCCAGCACTTGTTTGGGTGAAACTCAAATATGAGACGTTGAGCGCCATAGGCCATCCTTCGATCGCCCTTCACAGCGACTGTCGCCCTACAGGACGCTTGTCCAGACTCACGGGATCAGCCACACTCCCCGCTAGTCACATCCCGGCACGTGCTCAGTCAGGCTTAATGGGCTCTTACGGGAGTAAGATCGAACCGAACACACCAAATCGTTACCGAGGGGACGATGATGTCACCACCCAAAACCGCTACTGCGCAGGGGACCTGCTCGCCACACGCCGCGGCATGCTAAGCCCACCGAAAAGCGCCGCGTCTACTGAGGGCCTTACACAGCGATCCTTGCTCACGAGGCCGCCGCGCAAAACAGGCGCTACATGAGTCAATACATCGTCGGCACAGGCCGGGTCCTATCGCTGACTCGCCTGACGGGCGCACCCGGACAGGAAACAATGTCGGCCACTGTTGCACCAGACATCCATCCCGTGGACGCCTCGTTCTTACATCCCACGGATCACGACCCGACGACTGAAGCAGCCGGTCTCCGCGACGCCTACGACGTCGTGACATTTGGTGTGGTCGCCGTGCAACTGTCCAGGTTGGCCGAGGCACACAAGCAACTACTGATTGTTTTTGCCGGGCGCCAATTACTGCAGCGAGATGGCGACCACGTACTACGTGAGGTCATGGCAGAACATGTCGGCATTGCGCTCAGGCCTGAGTACGTAGATCGCATGCTGTAGCCGGAAACCAATGCCATATACGAACGTGATGGCACGTACCCGAGACCTCGGCCAGCGCGGAGTGCGATGTCCTTTTGGTGACGCGGTATGAGCGGCCCGGTGGTGACGTCCACCCGGCGGGCGGCGCACGGGCCCCCGCCCCGGCGTCGTCCGCTGCGCGTGAGCGTGATCGGCTTTGTCGGCGAGCTCCTCCTGACGGCGGGAGTTCTGCTGGGCCTGTTCGTCGTGTGGCAGCTCTTCTGGACGGACGTCGAGGCGTCCCGCGACCAGCAGGAAGCCGTGGAGCAGATCCAGGAGTCGTTCACTCCGCCACCAGCAGAGCCGGACCCCGGCCCACGAACAGGCGCGCCGCCCGTCATGAACGCTCCCGCGCACGGGGGCGACTTCGGCCTGCTGTACGTCCCGCGCTGGGGTGAGGACTACCAGCTACCGATCGCCGAGGGTGACGACCTGCCGGTGCTGAACGAGGGAGCGGCCGGCCACCGACCGGGCACGGCCATGCCGGGCGAGGTCGGCAACTTCGCGCTGGCGGGGCACCGGCAGACGTACGGCGCCGCGTTCCACCACATCGACCAGCTGGAGACGAGCGATCGGATCATCGTCTGGACGAAGGAGGCGTGGCTCGTCTACCGCGTGACGGACAGCTACATCGTGGCGTCCGACCAGACCGAGGTCGTGGCACCGGTCCCGGGCGAACCCGGCGCGGAGGCGACCGACCGGATGATCACCCTGATCACGTGCCACCCCCTGTGGAGCACGGCAGAGCGGTGGATCGTGCACGGCGAGCTCGTCGAGTGGTACCCGCCCAGCGACCCCGGGGACGGGCTGCCGGAGCCGCTCAGGGAGGGAGGCTGATGTACGCAGGTTTGTGGCGCATGCTGCCGGGGCCGCGCTGGTTCAAGGCGATCGAGGCCCTGGTGCTGGTGCTCGCCATGATCGCGGTCCTCTTCGAATGGGTCTTCCCGTGGGCGGCCGAGCAGCTGAACCTCCTCGACACCACGGTGGGTGCCGAGCGGTAGAGGCCTCTGGCGGCTCGCTACAGCGGGTCCGTAGGTGGTACTTCTCCTCGGTGGCGAGTTCGAGCGTGCCACCCGGCACGGCCTCGCGAACCCTCAGCCCTGCGAGCCCGCCCGTTGAACAGCGCGGTAGACGGTCGAGCGCGCGACGCCGAAGAGTTCGGCGACCTCGGCGGTGGTGTGACTCCCCGCGCGGTGCAGTGCAACCAGGTGCGCCTCCTGCGACTTCGAGAGCTTGGGCTGCTTGCCGCGCAGCCGGCCCTTCGCTTTGGCGACCGCCATGCCCTCGCGGGTTCGCATCCGGATGAGGTCGGCCTCGAACTCGGCGACCATCCCGAGGACGTTGAACAGCAGCCGGCCGACCGGGTCGGTCGGGTCGTACAGGCTCCCGCCGAGGTTGAGGGTCACGCCCTTGCGGGTGAGCTCGTCGGCGATGTCTCGAGCATCCGGAAGTGACCGGGCGAGACGGTCGAGCTTGGTGACCACGAGCGTGTCCCCGGCGCGGCAGGCGGCAAGTGCCTCCCGCAGTCCCGGCCGGGCGCGGTTCGCGCCCGTCAATCCGTGGTCGACGTAAAGCACGTCCTTGTCGACGCCAAGAGCTACGAGTGCTTCGCGTTGGGCGGTCAGGTCCTGCTCGTTCGTCGAGACGCGGACGTATCCGATCATCACCGGCTCGACTGTAGCGTTTAGGGCACCTTCACCGGGCACTTTCGCGGGCGGGTCTTACGCGACCTTGGATGCGCAGAACTTCAACGGCGTGGCTCGCCGCGCCTGGTCGTCAATGCTGTCCCGGAGAGGGACCGGCTTGCGGGCACTGCGCCCCGCGGGCCAGCCGGTACAACGGAGCAAAGAGACTCCCGGATGAGTGGCCCTAGCGTTCGAACAATGGTGCTGCCCGAGACGTTGCAGACCGAGCGTCTATCGTTGCGACTCTTGGGGCCCGCCGGTCTCGATGCCGTGCACTGGCTTTTCTCAGACCCCGGCCACACCATCGGTGATGGACCGGTCCGGGATCGGGCACAGACTGAGCGCTGGCTTGAGAGACGAGCGATGCGTTACCAGGAAGAAGGGCTGCCCTGGTACGGGCTTGGACCGTACGTTCCGCCCTCGCCGGCACCTGCGGTGTGTTCCTCGGTGAACGGTGCGGCGATGATCCCGAGATCGGATACGAGGTCGCCGTCGCGCACCGTGGGAAGGGCTTCGCCCTCGAGGCAGCGGCCGCTGTCACTCAGGCGGCACATTCGGTCGGCCACGCTCGGCTCTGGGCGACCATCCGACCGAGGAATGTCGCCTCAAAGCGAATCGTCGAACGGATCGGCTACCACCTCGTCCGGAGACAGCCCGACGCAAAGGGTGACCTCGACTACTACCTGAGCGCCCGCGGGGATGCTTGGAATGCTCCACGGCGCTGACCACGAGGGTGGTCGCAAAATTCAGCCCCGACAGGTGGCAGAGCGAGTGCTGACCCCCTGTCGGGTCATTGTCGGGCGGCACGAGTGCTAAGGCGTGGCAAGTGCGCCGCTAGCTGCCGGCCTGTACGTCTGTTGCAAGGTCGCGAACTCTGCGGCGCGACAACGCAGCGATGAGGAGCATCACTACCCCGGCTCCCCAGAAGCCGGCAGTCACGCCACACAACTGAGCTATGACTGCGCCGAGCGCTGAACCGAGCGCGGAGCCACCAATCGACGCTGTGGAGTAGACGCCGTTGACCCGTCCGAGCAGCGACTCCGGCGTTGCGTTCTGCCGCAGGCTCAGCGCAGCGGCACCCCAGATCATGGTGTGTGCTCCGAAGAGCACCATGGTGATGGCGACCACGGGCGCGGACGGGGTGAGTGCGAGTGTCAGGTGGACACCTGCCTCGATGAGGAAGCCAACTTGGACGATCCGGACGATGCCGAGGACTGCTTCGGTTCGTGGGTAGAGCCACGGGGCCGTCAGACCACCGATCGCCGAGCACGTCATCAGGAGTCCGAACTGAGCGGTCGTGAGACCGATCTCGTCGGTCGCGTAAAGCACCCACGTAGCGAATGCCGCGCTGAATGCGATGTTCATGGTGAGGATTGCCATGACCAGAGTCCGTATCGGAGCGTTACGACGGACCCACGCGAGCCCTTCGCGCGTCTCGCCGAGAAAACTCGCTGGTTCCGAGCGCGCCTCGATCGAGTCGCTTCGCGTCTGTATGACGACCCTCGTGGCCACGACCGCCGCCGCGCCCAAGGCAACTGCATGGGTCATGAAGGGAGCGAAGGAACCCAACGCGAACAAGAAACCGCCGAGCGGTGGACCGACCAACTGGTTCCCCACCGTAAATGTGGCATCGAGTCGCGCATTCGCGACACCGAGACGGTCTCGAGGCACGACCAGGACCGTCAGCGCCGTGGTGGCGTTGTCCGCGAACGTTTCGCCAACGCCGAGGAGGAACAGCCCCCCGTAAATGATCACGAGGGTCGATGCGTCGAAGAGTACCGACAAGGAAAGTGCCGCCATGACGACTCCGCGACAGGCGTTTGCAGTCAGGAGTGCGCGCCTGCGGTCGACGCGATCGACCAGAGCACCGCCAAGTACTGAGAAGAGCAGCCACGGGAGCTGTTGGACGAAAACAGCGCCGCCGACAGCGGCTGGCGCAGGATTGGTCGCCGCTACGAGCAGGGGACCGGCCGCGAGCAGAACACCGTCCCCGAGGTTCGTGAGCGAACTGGCGATGAAGATGGGGCGGAAGCGGGGCGTAAGTGGAGAAGACGACGCTGAAAGGCGAACGGGCATTGCTGGCCTCCGAATCGGTCGACACGAAGGCGCGTCAAACGCGCACGGCAACGGCAAGAGCCGCGACGTACCGATCGGACCCGAGGTCAGCCCAAGAACACCCGAGCGGGGCGACCGCTCAGCGGGACCGCACTAACCGGCGGCGAAGATCAGGAGTGAGGTGCCTTCGAGGGAGGACCGGTACGGAACCCACGAGCCGTCCCAATCATTGCTACCTCCATCAACGCCAGGCCGTCCTGAGACCCAGCAAGACTGTGCAGCACAGTACCCTTCTTGCCCGGACCGGCAGGCCACCAATCCTCGCTAGCCAGAGAGGGTCCATTCGGTCAGCATCACGTGCCACATCGACGAGTGGCCTAGTTTTCGTCCGGCCACGGCTCGCCAGGCGGCCACGGGTTCGGGAGGCCGAAGAAGTCCTCCGCGATGGAAGCGGGCGCGATTTCCCGGAGCTTGCCGGCATCGAAAGCCACGGCGTGGGCGGGGAGGCCGAGCTCTTCCGGCAGCACGTGTGTGGGGTTGGGATGCCGCCACAGCGTGACCTCGGCGCGCTGGAGGTGATGCGGCATGAGCTGGTTGACCAACAGAACGCCTGAGACGTTTCGGTGCTGCCAGTTGGGCGGCACCCCGAAGTAGCCGTCGGGCTGTCGAACTTGGCGAGTCGCCATCTCGCCGTCCGGGCCCTCGCTCCACGCAATCGCGGCAGCCCCATACATCGCGTTGGTGGTGTGCCAGCGGTCGGTGTCGTGGATGTACGTACCAACGGCGATGACGAACGGTGCGTTGAGGTCGCCGTATTCGTGGTGCTTGGTGATGAGGGCTTTGCGGATTGCCGGTGCATCGTCGATCCAGTCCACTCCCGTGTGCCCGTAAACACCGATGGCACGACTGTTAGCTCGATGCCCTCGCGCCTTAGGCCTGATCGGGATCGCCTTGAACGTCACTGACCAGCCGTCGTCCTGCCACTGGCGCGATGGGGCGCTTTCAAAGTCCCACGGTTGGTCGGGGTCTAGTCCCGCCAACCACCGGCGCATATCCGCGCGAAGCCGAGCTGCCGTAGGTGGTCTGGGGCCCTCGACGAGGTCCTCGAGCGAGAGCAGAAAGTTCGGATCGTCGAGCCGGTTCACCGTGTCGAATAGGACTGCTCGTCTTTGGGTCGCAGCCTTGGCTGCTGAAGTCGATCCCGGCGCAATTGCCTCGATGTACATTTGCTCGCCAGCGCGCTCAGCAAGGAAGTCGGGGCGGGCTGTAGTGCCCTCGACGGTGAGGTGAATCGTGACCGTGTATCCAGCTCTGATCAGGGATTCGTGGAGGTAGAGCTCCAGGAAGGCGCTGCGGAACTGTTCGTCATCTCGAGACCGGAAGCGCTGTCGCAGGTCGGTGTAGTCGGTGTCGTCCTCGATGTGGTTCGACCACTCCTGCATGAGCGACCGAGGATGCTCCCAGTAGTCGCCCGCGATCCGGTTCAGGAACTCGAAGGTCGACTCTTGGTGACTGCTGGGGGTGACGTCCGTGCGGTCAACGTCATCGAACAGCGGATCGCGGCCGGTAGCCATGCCCAGAAGGGTGCCAGTGACCAGCGGCAGGCGCCGGGCGCTTCGCACTGATGTCGGCGCGGGAGCCGCCTCATGCCGTCGACACGGTTCGCGATCATGCCGCTCGATGCGCTCGGAGAGCGCTCAACTGTCACCGCACGAATGGTCGGCAGAGGGACGGCCTACCCTACCGGTACTGCGCGAGGAGGCGTCGGTTGAGTCTCGGCTCGTCCGTGATGGCGCCCGGATACTGCGGTGGAGCCTCGACCGGTTCCGCCAAGTGCAACACGGGGGTTGCACTGCGCCTCTGGATGTGCAACCGTAAGCTTGCACACGATGGAGGGCCACCATGACTGTGACTGCCGTTCCGACCCGCCCCACAGCGGTGCTGGGGTTGCTGTTCGTCGCCGCGTTCACGATGGACTGCGCGGAGATGCTCGTGCTGGGGATGCTGGACCTGATCTCCGCGGGGCTCGCCGTTTCAGTGCCGGCGGCGGGTGCCCTGGTGACAGCCAGCGCCGCGGGCTGCGCCATCGGCGGCCCGGTGCTCGCCCTGCTGACCACGCGGCTGGACCGGCGCCGGGTGCTGCTGTGGTCGGCGGCGGTGTTCGTACTGCTCCACCTGGTGCCCGTGCTCGTCGACGGCTACTCACTCTTCCTCGTCGCCCGGGTCGCGATCGGCGCGTTGCAGGGGCTCTTCATAGCCGCCGCGTTCACCACAGCGACGTCGATCGTGCCGCCCGAGCAGGCCGGCCGCGCCATCGCGGTGGTGATCTCGGGTTGTGCCTCCGCCAGCGCACTCGGCATGCCCATGGGCACTGTCCTCGGGTACGCGCTCGGGTGGCGCGCCTCCTTCGTCGCGGTAGTCGTAGTCGGCGCCGGGGTGCTGCTGGCCGCCGCGGTCGTCCTCCCGTCGGTGCCCACCTCGCCCGAGGCTCAGGCCACGGGACAGTCGCGACACGCCTTCGCTCCCCGTGTGCTCGCGGTCCTGGCGGTGTGCTGCCTGATCTTCGCAGGCATCCAGTCAGCTCTCACGTACCTCGTACCGTTCCTCGGTGAGGTCACCGGCGTCTCGGCCGCCGCCGCCATCGGCGGCTTCCTGATGCTCTACGGCGTCGCCACCACGGTCGGTTCCGCTGCCGGTGGCCGGTTCGCCGACACCGATGCTGCGCGCACCCTGATGCTGGGCTCGGTCGGGGTCGCGGCGTCCCTGTTCACGATGCACCTTCTGGGTGACAGTGCCGTGGTCGTGGCGGCGGCCGTGCTGGTGCTCGGGCTGTGCGGCATGGGCATGGCACCTGCGATGCAGCACCGGGTCGTCACGCTCGCCGGGCCCGGGGCGCCGCTCGCGGCGTCGCTGCCGGCGTCCGCAGTGAATGCCGGCATCGCCGGTGGATCGCTCGCCGGCGGTGCCGCCATCGATCACGCGAGCCTCCCCGCCGCCATCCTCACCGGTGCCGTGATCGCCCTCGCGGCCGTCGCGGCCGCCGTGGCGACCCGGCGTCTGCGGCCACCTCCGGCCCCTACCGACGGGCACGCTGCGCCCGAGGCGGCCGAGCCGGTCGCCGCCTGAAGCCCCAACCAAGGAAAGGAACGCACCATGATCAGCAATCCACACGCCGTCACCGATCCCGAGACCTTCACCGTACGACGCACGATCATGATCGCCGCTCCGCTCGAGAAGGTCTGGACAGCGGTCACCGACCCCGAGCACATCTCCCGCTGGTTCGGCCGCACCGTCCTGGTAGGGCAGGGCGCCGGCGCGCACGGCACCATCACCTGGCCGGGCGAGGGCGCAGTCCCTCTCCGTGTCGAGGCGTTCGACCCTCCGCGAAATGTCACCTACCGCTGGTGCAACGACGACGCCCGCCCGGCACCGGACACGGTCGACGGCGCGCCCTCCACCATCTTCACGTTCACTCTCGAGCCCATGGCCTCGGGAACCAGGCTCACGGTGGAGGAGACCGGGTTCGAGCTGACCTCCGATCCCGCAGGGAACCTGGAGAGCCACCGCCAGGGCTGGGACGGCGAGCTCGACAAGCTCGTCATCCTGCTCGAGGGTGGCCCGCAGTGACCAAGACGCTGGTGCACGTGTTCTCCGCACTCGGTGACGAGACCCGATGGAGCATCCTGCAGGCGCTCGGGGAGGGCGACGCGTCGGCCTCCGCACTCGCCGCTCGCCTCCCGGTCAGCCGACAGGCCATCGCCAAGCACATACACGTGCTTCAGGAAGTCGGCCTCGTGCGACCGGCACGGGTCGGGCGCGAGATTCGATACCAGGTCGTCGGCTCGCAGCTCAGCGCCGCGGCCCGCCAGCTCGAGGCGATCGGCACCGCCTGGGAGAGCCGCCTCGCCGCCATCAAGGACATCGCCGAAGACCTGTAGCCGTCCGCCCCCGATCAAGGAGCTGAAGTCATGAATATCGAGTACGCGCCCGAACCGACTCCCACCGACCGCGCCACCTTCGAGGCCAATCTGGCCGAGCTGCGCACCCGGGAAAAGGCGCACACCCGCGCCGGGGACGCGATCGCCGCAGCCCGACGCCAACTGCCCGTCGTCGAGGTCGACGCCAGCACCCCGCTGCTCGGGCCCCACGGTACGGTCCCTCTGATCGACACCTTCGAGGGTCGACACCAGCTGATCGCCTATTACCTCATGTGGTTCCCCGGTCGGCCCGCCAGCGAGCAGTGCGAGGGCTGCACCTGGAACAACTCCCAGGTCGGCGAGCTATCCTACGTCCACTCCCGCGACATCACCTATGCCGTGTTCTGCCAGGGCCCGTTCGACGAGAGCCTGCGTTACCGCGACTTCATGGGCTGGACGATGCCCTGGTACTCCGCGCAGCGGTCGCTCGACACACTCCTGGTCGGACGGCAGGTCGGCATGATGCACGTGGTCTGCTACCTGCGCCGTGGTGACCGGGTGTTCGAGACCTACTGGACCGCCAACCGTGGCGTCGAGGCGGTCGACATCAACTACCGTCTGATGGACCTCACCCTCTACGGGCGGCACGAGCCTTGGGAGGATTCGCCACCGGGCTGGCCGCAATCGCACGACGACGGCTTCCGGACCGACGGCCGCCCCACCGCACAGTGGTCGAGGATCGTGGCCGGCCGGTCCGAAAACCTGGCTCAGTAACCCGAGGGCGAGTCTGCCGCGACGCGGCCCATGCGCGGGCCGCAAGACGATCGGCTTGCCCTTCAACTTCGAACTGGTGGGCAGCCGTGCTGCGCACCGAGGCCTGCCTGACCTTCCCCCCGGAGTGTGGAGGCAGCAGCTATAAGGGAGAGCGATGCCTCCGCACTTCAAGGACATCTCCACCCGACGAAATCACACGAGAGGCTCCATAATTCCGCGGCTGGCCGGGCAATTCAGGCGAGGGCGTCAGCTCGGATCGTCGGGATCCGAGGCCCACCTGGCACTGATCGCGAAGCCGTCACCGGCATAGCACGGAAAGACGTGCAGGTGAGGCTGGAACACCTCTTGGAAGGCAGCGTCCCCATCGGCATCGAAGAAGTTGATGCCCTCGCACGTCAGTGACGACTCGCGCAAGGCCGCTGACATCGATCGAGCAACCGTGAACATTTCGCCCTGCGAGGTCGTCATCGAGATCCGCTAGCCACAACAGGTGCTTCTTATTCATGGTTTCAGCGGCGTCATAGGTGGAACTGGAGTGATCAGGCGGGGTGGCGCCCGCAGTCAGCGCCATTGAAGCCCGTTGTAGGGCGTCCCGTAGTGTCTACGGTCGTGGTGGCCAGTCGGAGTGCTTTGGTGGTCGCGGTTGGAGAAGCCGAGCCAGCGGTAGGGAAGCTGCGGCGTGAGCTCGACCCAGTCGCACGGTTGGGCGTGCCTGCGCATGTCACGATCCTCTTTCCGTTCATGCCATCCGAGCAGCTCGACGACGACGTCATGCTCCGGCTCACCGGCTTGTTTCGAAGCGTGCCCGCGTTTGAGCACGAGTTCGTGCGTTCTGCTTGGTTCGGCGACGAGGTGCTCTGGCTCGCTTCCGACGCTGACGCGGTCTTCAGGTCCCTCACCAAACTGGTCGCCGACGCTTTCCCGGAGTACCCGCCTTACGAAGGGCAGTTCGATGACGTCGTGCCGCACCTGACGATTGCTGCTCACGGCCCACTAGATGCGATGCAGGCTGCCGATCGAACCGTTCAGCCGCATCTGCCGATCAGCACGATCACTCGCGCGGTCACACTCATGGTCGAACGGCCCACGGGTGGGTGGGAGGCCGCGGAGTCGTTCGCGCTCGGTGACTGATTGCTTGCCGGTTGTCGCCGGAATGCAGTGGTACGGCGTCTCGCAGGGACCGACAGCACCTGCTGCGCGTGATCGGCGCGCGTGACGGTATCGCCGACACGCCTGGCTACGGAGGTACCGTTCGGCACGGCTCGTAGGTGAGAACTGGTACCGCCCTCCGGGAGGGTGACTCGCGGCCCTGTCTGATTCGCGGGGCGTATCTCGAGCACCCAGCGGTGTCGGTGAACCGGGGTTGTCACCCGCGGGCTCCCGGGTCGAGCTCTATTCGGTGATCCGGCGCCACGCCCGTGCTGGACTGTCGAACCGAGCGCTCCAGCGGAAGCACCGAGCGGGCTACCGCACGGTCGCTGCCGCGCTCGACGCCCCGCGGAAGCAGCGGCAACCCGCGAAGCGGATCGGGCGCGAAAAGTGGTGTCGCGCAGACCAAATTTCTGGCACGGACCGTGCCCAGGGTCGGGTCTCACCTACAAAACGGTGTCGGACGAAACCCCGAAGCCGACACGCCGCTGACCGACACAAACGTCCTTTGAATGCCATCGGATGCATCCTCGAATCGCTGGACGTCGCCAAGTTCTGCATGAGAGGTCGGAGGTGTAGCCCGTGGGGACGGATCCACCGGAATCATTCGCACGTGGCGCGATCCTCACGCGCCGGGAGGTCCTGCACGGGCAGACGTGGCTAGAACACCCCGTCACCGTGGTGGCCGACGACTCTGAGACGCTCGCGGTACGGCTGGACCCCGGTTCGCGGTTCGATTTCCCCGAGCATCCCTTTGGCCCCCATCCCTGGTCGTCCCATTCGGCATGGGAAGAGACCATCGTGCTTCAGGTGAACCGGCCGGGAACGATGTACGGGGTCTGGAAGATCTTCGAGGTCGATGGGGAGTTCCGTCACTGGTACATCAACTTCGAGCCCCCTCAGCTGCGCCGCGGTCAGGCCATCGAGACCGGTGACTACGGACTGGACCTGATCGTTCATCCCGACGGACGCCGGGCGTGGAAGGATGTCGAAGATCTCCATCACCAGCGGATCGAAGGCCGGATCACCACACGAGTCGTGGAGCAGGTACTCGCCGCAGCGGCGGAAGTGGTCGACCTGCTGGATGCAGATCGCCGATGGTGGTCCGCATGGGATGAGTGGTCGCCGGCCGTTCCCAAGTAGGCCCTCCCTCGATCTGAGCAGAACCCAAGAAACGTGCCGTGTCGAGGGCCGGTCGAAGGATGCAGGTGCCGGCCGGGTGCCATCCGGGAAGCCCCGCCGAAGACGCTGATCACCTGACTCTCACGGTTGAGCGACACGGCCGCCGTGGGCGGACCGGGCAACGCCGAACCGCACACGGGGTTGACCCCGACACGGCCCGACCAGGATGGACGTCGAGCCGTACCTCTAGCCGCCGCCGTTTCCCCAGTTGCCCGCTCCGGCCGCGCCCATCAAGGTGGCCAGCAGCAGAGCGGCATGAGGGAAAGGGGCGTCCGTGTCCGAAGAGTGGTTGCACAACGCCGTCGACACCGTCGTGCTCTTCGTCGAGGCTGCCGGCGCAATCGTCATCGCCGCCGGTGCGCTCGTCGCCTTCGTCGGTCTGGTCGGCGCGTTGGCGCGCCGCGACATGCGGCGCTTCACGCAGGTGCGGCTGCTGCTGGGCCGGTTCCTCGCCCTCGGCCTGGAGTTCCAGCTCGCCAGCGACATTCTCAAGACAGCCGTCGCACCGAGCTTCGAAGAGATCGGCAAGCTGGCCGCCATCGCCGCCATCCGCACCGCGCTCAACCACTTCCTCGCGAAAGAGATCAAGGAAGAACGCGCCCAGCTGGCCGAGGACGAGACGAAACCCCCGAAACCCTCCGGACAACCATGACCGCGACCCTCGAGATCGTCTCCGCGGCGATCGCCGCCGGCGCGGTGCTCGTCGGCGGCGCGACAGCTGTGAGCATCGGAGTACGTGCTGGCCTGTCAGTGCTCCTGGACCTCTTGCTCGCCGCCGGCCTGCTGCGGCTGACGGCAGACCCCGGCTGGGGCGTGCTCGCCACCACCGCGCTGGTCGTGGCGATCCGCCACCTCGTCACCGCCGGCCTCAGCGCACGACCGCATCCCACGACGGCGCCCGCGCAGCAGACGTGACAAGACCGCCTGTTCGCGACAAGACCGCTGTTCGCGCCCGCTCTCGACCCGCCGAAGCCAACTTCACCTCGGCGGAGCCGTCGAGTCCCGCACGACGAGCGCCGTGGAGAGCTCCAGGTGGTGCGTCTCGAGCTTGACGCCACGCACGGCGGACAGGAGCTCACGCAGCGCGGCACGCCCCATCTCACGGATCGGCTGACGAACCGTCGTGAGCTGCGGTGACGCCCACCCTGCCGCGTACGTGTCGTCGAAACCGACGATGCTGAGCTCCTCGGGCAGCCTGACTCCGCGCAGCCGTGACGCCTCCATGACCCCGAGCGCCGACACGTCGCAGCCCGCGACGATCGCCGTCGGCGGCTCGGCCAGGTCGAGCATGCGGCCGGCGCCGTCGCGGCCGTCCTCGTAGTCGAAGCCCACCATGTCGATCAGCTCGGGATCGCTCTCGAGACCTGCGCGTTGTAGTGCGGCGAGGTGGCCGTGAAGCCGCTGCTCGGCCGGCCGAGAGGCCGGCTTGCCGCCCACGAATCCGATCCGACGGTGCCCGAGCCGGAGCAGGTGCTCCGTGGCCTGCAGCCCACCGCTCCAGTTCGTGGCGCTGACCGAGAGGACCGACTCGTTGGTCTGGAGATCGACCTCGACCGGGTCGATGACGACGAGCCCCAGGCCGGCGTCGGCGCACGCATCCACCTGACCGTCGTCCAGCTCGGTCGTCACCGTGATGAGACCGAGGTGGCCCAGGCTCGCGATCTCTCGGAACCACTCGGACGTGAGGGCGTTCGACGGACCGTCCACCAGGTTGGTGACGACGACGGCGACACCACGCTCCTGCGCAGCTCCGACGACGCCGGTGAGGACCTGGGAGGAGTACAGCGTCGCGAACTCGTTGAACAGCACCGTGATCGTCGGCCGGGGCTCGGTCCGGGGGCGGCGCGTCGGCCGGTACCCGAGCGTCTCGAGCACGGCCTGGACGTGCGCACGCGTGCTCGGGGCGACATCGGGACGCCCGTTGAGCACCTTGGAAACCGTCGCCTTGGACACGCCGGCCTCCTGGGCCACGGCATCCAGCGTGACGCGATCCCGCCTGACCTGCATCGTCATCTCCGTTCGTCTGCAGGTCGAAACATTTCGCGTCTCGCCCGCAATGTCAACCTGGCACGGCTCGCAGCCCGTGCGCCTCGTGTTGCCGTTGACCGCCCGTCCCCTCGTTGCTACGCTCGCCGCGGCTCGAAACATCCCGATACCGGCACCGATACAGTTCGAAACGTGGAGCCCAGCTCCCTCCCGGCATACCGAAGGACGAAGTGCGATGAAGCCCTCGAGACGCGGATTCCTCGGAATCTCTGCAGCAACAGCCATGACCGCCGTGCTCGCCGCCTGCGAGGGCGGCACCCAGCCTGGCGAGAACCCCGACGGCGGCGGAGGCGGCGGCGACGGAGACGCGAACGCCTGGATCCTCACCGGCGGAATGTGGCCCGTGATCAACGACTCGATCGGTCGCTGGAACGAGGCCAACCCGGACCAGACCATCTCGGTCGAGGCGTTCGAGAACGACGCCTACAAGGAGCGCATCCGCACCGCGGTCGGTGCCGGGCAGGCTCCGACGCTGATCCTGAGCTGGGGCGGCGGCACCCTGGCGGCGTACGCGGAGAACGACCAGATCATCGACATCTCCGACGCCACCGCGGACCTTCAGGACCGTCTGCTCCCCTCGGTCGCGCAGAACGCCGAGATCGACGGCACCACGTACGCGGTCCCGGTCAACGACGTGCAGCCGGAGCTGATCTTCTACAACCGCGCCCTCTTCGAGGAGCACGGCCTCGACGTGCCCACCACCTACGCCGAGATGCTCCAGGTCAGCTCCGCGTTCCAGGACGCCGGCGTCGTCCCATTCGCGCTCGCGGGCGCCAGCGTCTGGCCCGAGCTCATGTGGATCCAGTACCTCACGGACCGCATCGGCGGCCCGGAGGCTTTTCAGGGTGTTCTCGACGGCGAGCCGGACGCGTGGTCGCACCCGGCGTTCCTCGAGGCCACCACCCGCATCCAGGAGCTTGTCGAGGCCGGCGTCTTCGGTGAGAACTTCGCCTCCGTGGCGGCCGACCAGAACGCCGACATCGCTCTCGTCCACACCGGGCGTGCGGCGATGGTGCTCTGGCTCAGCTCCGCCTTCGCCACGTTCCGCAACGACGCCCCGGAATTCACCGAGAGCTCGCTCGCGTGGGCACCGTTCCCCGAGATCGAGGGCGGCGAGGGCGATCCGGCCAACATCGTCGGCAACCCGGCCAACGTCTTCTCCGTCTCCGCCGCCGACTCCGAGGCGGCGCAGGAGGCTGCGCTCGGCTGGATCAGTGAGCAGCTGTACGACGACACCCAGATCGAGGAGATGATCGCCGCCGGCGCCGTGCCGCCGGTGCAGGACATCGAGGACCGGCTTGCCGAGAGCGAGAACGGCGACTTCCTGACCTTCGCCTACGAGCTGGCCAGGGAGGCCCCGAACTTCACGCTGTCGTGGGATCAGGCGCTGCGACCGGGTCCGGCTCAGGAGTTGCTGACCAGCCTGAGCCAGATCTTCCTCATGGAGATCACGCCTCAGGAGTTCGTCGACAACATGAACGCCACGCTCTGAGATGAGCTCAGCGACTGACACGCAGGTGAAGGAGGGGACCGCCGGCAGCGCAAGGCCCGCGCCGAAGGGTCCCGCGCGCGGCGGCCCGCCCTTCCTCATGGCCCTGCCGGCGCTGGTGTTCTTCGGCTTCTTCGCTCTGATCCCGCTCGGCGGAGTGGTGGCGCTGTCCTTCATGGAGTGGGACGGCCTCGCCGAGCCGCAGTGGGCAGGACTCTCGAAGTGGCAGGAGACGCTCGCCGACCCGGTGACCCGGAACGCGATGTGGCTGACCTTCGTGTTCGTCGTCGTCTCGTATGTGTTCCAGGCCCCGGTGGCGCTGCTCATCGGTGTCTTCATGGCCGGGCGCCAGCGGTACCGCGCGTTCCTGTCGGTGCTGTACTTCCTGCCGCTGCTCTTCTCGGCGGCGGCGGTCGGCATCACCTACCAGTCGCTGCTCGACCCGAACTTCGGTCTCTCGAGGGCGTTCGGCATCGACCTGCTGAGCCAGAACTGGCTGGGCGACCCGGACCTCGCGCTCTTCGTCGTCGTGTTCGTCGTCGGGTGGTGCTTCATCCCGCTGCACTCGCTGCTGTACCAGGCGGGTGTGCGCCAGATCCCGGCGTCGATGTACGAGGCCGCGACGATCGACGGCGCCGGACGCGTCCAGCAGTTCTTCCACATCACGCTGCCGCAGCTGCGGTACACGATCATCACGTCGTCGACGCTGATGCTGGTCGGGTCGCTCACCTACTTCGACCTGATCTTCGTCCTCACGGGCGGCGGGCCCGGCAATGCGACCCGGATCCTCCCGCTCGACATGTACCTCACCGGCTTCCGCAGCTACGACATGGGTCAGGCGAGCGCGATCGCGGTCATCCTCGTCATCGTCGGCCTGGGCCTCGGCGTGGCGCTCAACCGGCTGTCGGGGTCCGCCAAGATGGAAAGTCAGCAGGCAGGACTGTGATGCGAGAGAACCGACCGAACGTCCTCGGCGGCCTGGCCGGCTGGCTGTGGCTGGCCGTGATCATCGTCCCGATCTACTACATCATCGTGACGAGCCTGCGCCCGCAGGACGACTACTACGAAGAGAACCCGCTGTCGATCCCGTCGAACCCGAGCCTGGACCCCTACCGGCTCGTGCTCGAGAACGAGTTCGTCAAGTATCTGACGAACAGCGTGCTGGTCACCGTGGCCGCCGTCGTCGTGATCCTCGCGGTCTCGCTCATGGCGTCGTACTACCTGGTGCGTTCCGGGACCCGGCTGGCGCAGCGGACGCTGCAGCTGATCCTGCTGGGTATCGCGATCCCGCTGCAGGCGACGATCATCCCGATCTACTACCTGATCGTGGAGATCGGGCTCTACGACACCTTGTGGGCCTTGATCCTGCCGAGCATCGCGTTCGGCATCCCGATCAGCGTCCTCATCACCGTGAACTTCGTCCGAGACATCCCGAACGAGCTCTTCGAGTCGATGCGCGTCGACGGCACCGGTGAGTGGCGGATCCTCCTCACCCTCGTGCTGCCGCTGTCGCGGCCGGCATTGATGACCGTCGGGATCTACCAGGCGCTCCAGGTCTGGAACGGGTTCCTCTTCCCGCTGGTGCTGACCCAGAGCTCGGACGTGCGCGTGCTACCGCTGTCGCTCTGGTCGTACCAGGGCCAGTTCTCCACCAACGTCCCGGCCGTCCTCGCCGCGGTCACGCTGTCCGTGCTGCCGATCCTGGCGGCCTACGTCATCGGCCGCCGTCAGCTGGTCAGCGGCCTGACCGCCGGCTTCGGCAAGTAGCCGCGACCAGCCCCACCAGCCGGCCCTACGAGACACGAAGGTACTGATGACCGAGAACAGCGTTGCCACGTCCGCCGCACCGGCCTCCGGGGCCTGGAAGGACCGGCACCTGCCCGTGCACGAGCGTGTCGAGGCGGTGGTCGCCGAGATGACCCTCGAGGAGAAGGCCGGCCAGCTCGGCAGCTTCTGGGCGCAGGATCCGTTGAGCGGTGGCGAGGTCGCGCCCATGCAGAGCGCGATGGCCGCCGCCGCGGTGAGCTTCCCGGACGCGATCCGCGACGGCCTCGGCCAGCTCACGCGCGTGTACGGCTCCGGGCCGCTGCGGGTTCCCGACGGCGTCCCCGCCCTGCGGGACATGCAGCGCCGGATCGCCGAGGCGTCGCGCTTCGGGATCGCCGCGGTCGTGCACGAGGAGTGCCTGGCGGGACTGACCGCACTGGGGGCCACCTGCTTCCCGGTGCCGCTGTCGTGGGGCGCGACGTTCGAGCCCGAGCTCGTCGCGAAGATGGGCGCCGCCATCGGCGCCGACATGCGCGCCGTGGGCGTGCACCAGGGCCTGGCACCCGTGCTCGACGTCGTCCGTGACTATCGGTGGGGCCGCGTCGAGGAGACCATCGGCGAGGACCCGTACCTGGTGGGCACGGTGGCCACGGCCTACGTGCAGGGCATGCAGTCCTCCGGCGTCATCGCGACACTGAAGCACTTCGCCGGCTACTCGGCCTCGCGTGCGGGGCGCAACCACGCGCCCGTCCCGATGGGACGGCGCGAGCTCGACGACGTCATCCTCCCGCCGTTCGAGATGGCCGTCCGCGAAGGCCGTGCCGGATCGGTCATGAACAGCTACGCCGACATCGACGGCGAGGCACCCGCCGCCTCCCGGCGCCTGCTCACCGACCTCCTGCGCGACACGTGGGGCTTCGGTGGCACCGTGGTCTCCGACTACTGGTCGGTGAACTTCCTCGAGCTCGTCCACCGGGTGGCGGCCGACCTGCCCGACGCCGCACGGCTCGCCATCTCCGCCGGCCTCGACGTCGAGCTGCCGCTCACCGGGGGCTTCCGGCACCTGCCCGCCCTCGTGCGTGCGGGCAAGCTGGACGAGGAGGTCCTCGACACCGCGGTGCGCCGGGTGCTGACGCAGAAGGTCGCCCTCGGCCTCCTTGACGGCGCCTGGGAGACCGACGGCGACGAGAGCCACGACGATCTCGACTCGCCGGACAACCGGGCGCTCGCTGCGGAGATCGCGGAGAAATCCGTGGTGCTCCTCGACAACGACGGCATCCTGCCGCTGGACACCGGCGGTCAGCACGTCGCGGTCGTCGGCCCCTCCGCCGTCGAAGAGCGGACCTTCCTGGGTTGCTACGCCTTTCCGAACCACATCATGGCCCGGATGGGCGCGGCCGAGAACGGCATCGAGATCCCGTCGCTGCTCGAGAGCCTCCGGGACGAGTGGCCGGACGCGAACGTCGAGCACGAGCTCGGCTGCCCCATCCTCGAGGAGGACACGAGCGGGATCCCGGCCGCCGTGGAACTGGCTCGGCGCAGCGACGTCGCCGTCGTCACGGTCGGTGACCTGGCCAGCCTGTTCGGGCGCGGCACCTCCGGCGAGGGCTGCGACGCCGAGGACCTCACCCTGCCGGGCTCGCAGGCCGAGCTGGTGGACGCCGTGCTGGCGACCGGGACCCCCGTGGTGCTCGTGGTCGTCTCCGGGCGGCCGTACGCGCTCGGCGACTACGCCGACCGGTGCCGCGCCGTCGTGCAGACGTTCTTTCCCGGCGAGGAGGGTGGTGCGGCGATCGCCGGTGTGCTCTCCGGGCGCGTGAACCCGTCCGGCCGGCTCCCCGTCGGTGTGCCTCGTAACGCCGGTGGCCAGCCGAGCACGTACCTGGCGCCGCCGCTGGGTCAGCGCTCCGACGGCATCTCGAACCTGGACCCGACGCCCCTCTACCCGTTCGGCCACGGCCTCAGCTACTCGGCGGTGGAGTACGGCGACCTCGCGCTGAGCACCACCGAGATCGCGACGGACGGGACGGTCGAGGCGAGCCTCACGGTCGCGAACACCGGCGAGCGCACCACGGACGAGGTGGTCCAGCTCTACCTGAGCGACCACGTCGCCCAGGTCACCCGCCCCGTGCACGAGCTCATCGGGTACCGGCGGGTGACGCTCGAGCCCGGGCAGTGCCGTCGCGTGACCTTCTCCGTCCACGCCGAGCGGACCTCGTTCACGGGCGTCGACCACACGCGCATCGTGGAACCGGGGAGCTTCACGCTGTCCGCGGGCCGGTCGGTCGGCGACCTGCGCACGACGGCGGACCTCGCCGTCACCGGGTCCGTCCGGGAGATCGTCGGCGCGCGGGTCATGACGACGCCGGTCGTGGTGGAGGAGATCACATGATCTCTGGCTCGCCGCCGTCGTCCCGGGTGACGGGCAGGCCGGCCCGCGCCCAGTCCTTCATCCCGCCGTTGATGTTGTAGGCGTCGAAGCCGGCCTGGTTCAGCCAGTCGGCGGACCGGCTCGAGCGACCGCCGGACCGGCAGACGACGAGGAGCTCCTCCTCCGGGAGCTCCTCCACGCGGGCAGGCAGCTCGCCCATGGGGATGTGGACCGCGTCCGGCGCGTGGCCGGCGTCCCACTCGTCCTGTTCACGCACGTCGAGCAGCACGTAGCCGGACGGCACGGGGTTGTCGGCGTCGAGGTCGCTCACGGCGACCGGGGTACCTGGAGTCTCGGGCAAAGCCATGGCTCCAGCGTAGGTCGGCGACGCCAAGCATGCGCGTGACGACTGGATCACCGCGCCCGCAGGCCCTCGAGCAGCCGAAGGAGCGCAGCGCGGCTGGCGTCGAGGTCCGCGCCACGGCCGGTCCCCGCGACCCACAGGGCCGCCTCGTTCATGGCTCCGGACAGCAGATGGGTCAAGGGCTCCACGGGCTGCTGCGCGATCGTGCCGTCCTCGACCAGGGCGGTCAGCACGTCGTGCAGGTGCCGTGCGGAGTTCGCTTCGTCCAGGGCCCGCCATCCTTCCCAGCCGAGTACCGCCGGACCGTCCACCAGCATGATCTGACGAACCTCCGCATCGGTGGCTGCAACGAGAAACGCCCCGCAGCCCTCGACGAGCTGGCCCCAGGCGTCCGTCCGCGACGCGGCGGCAACTTCCACCGCGTCCCCCACCTCTGCCTGCACCTGTGCCAGGACCGCACGGAAGAGCTGGGCCTTCCCGTCGAAATGGTGGTAGAGCGCGCCCTTCGTCACGCCCGCGGCCTCGACCACCGCAGAAAGGCCCACTTCACCGTAGCCGCGGCCGGCGAACAGCCTGCGGGCCTCGTCCACCAGAGTCTGCCGCGTCGTGTCGCGCTGCTGCGCGCGAGTCCCACTCGTCATGCCACCACCTTGACATACCGACGGTACGCGAGCATCCTTTTTCACATACCGACAGTATGTGAAAGGGACGAAACGCCATGACACGGACCAGCTTCTACCCCGTGATCTGTACGCCCAACATGACGGAGTCCGTCGCCTTCTACCGCGAACGCTTCCATTTCTCGACGACGTTCGAGGCCGACTGGTACGTCAGCCTCCGGCGGGACGGCTCGCCGGCTTACGAGCTGGCGCTGCTCGACCCCACGCACCCGACTGTGCCCGCCGCGTACCGCGCGACGGTGCGTGGCCTGCTGCTCAACTTCGAGGTTGACGACGTGGACGCGGAATGGGAGCGGCTGGTGGTGCGCGGCGGGCTGAAGCCCGAGCTCGCCCTGCGCAGCGAGGAGTTCGGCCAGCGGCACTTTATCGTCGCCGACCCTGCGGGCGTCCTCGTCGACGTCATCACCCCGATCCCGCCCTCCGAGGAGTTCGCGGCGCAGTACGCCGAAGGAGCGGCGACCTGACCCGCACGCGCCACATCGCTCGCCCGACGTACCGGAACCGCCAGGTCGGTGGCAGGATCGGAGGCATGCACGAGCGCGCCGGCAAGCCCGCCCTGCCCGAAGACCTCATCGACGCCGACCAGGTGGTCTCGGCGTACTACGACGGGGAGCCCGATCCCGACGACGCCGCCCAGCAGGTGGTGTTCGGCACCTCGGGCCACCGCGGCTCCAGTCTCGACGGCGCCTTCAACGAGGCGCACATCGTCGCCACCACCGCCGCGATCGTGGAGCACCGCCGCGCCCAGGGGTACGACGGTCCGCTGTACATCGGCCGGGACACGCACGCCCTGTCCGAGCCCGCCTGGCGCACCGCCATCGAGGTGCTCGCCGCGGCCGGCGTCGCCGTCAGGCTCGACGCCCGGGACTCGTGGACGCCCACGCCGGCGATCTCCCACGCCATCCTGCGCGACAACGGCGCGGGGACCACCGGCGGGGTGCGCACCGAAGGGCCGGGCCTGGCCGACGGGATCGTCGTCACGCCCTCGCACAACCCGCCGCGGGACGGTGGCTTCAAGTACAACCCGCCGCACGGCGGCCCGGCCGGCTCCGACGCCACGTCGAACATCGCCGCGCGGGCGAACGAGATCCTGCGGGAAGGTTGGCACAAGGTCCGGCGCATGGCGTTCGAGGACGCGCTGGCCGCGGAGAGCACCCGCAAGAACGATTTCCTCACCTCCTACGTCGATGATCTGGTGAACGTGCTCGACCTGGAGGCGATCCGCTCGGCCGGCGTCCGTATCGGCGCCGACCCCCTCGGCGGTGCGTCCGTCGAGTACTGGACCGCCATCGCCGAGCGGTACGGCCTCGACCTGACCGTGGTGAATCCGGACGTCGACCCGCGGTGGTCGTTCATGACGCTGGACTGGGACGGCAAGATCCGCATGGACTGCTCCTCCCCGTACGCCATGGCGTCGCTGCGCGAGGCCATGGCGGCCGACGGCGGAGCGTCGCCCTACGACGTCGCCACCGGCAACGACGCCGACTCCGACCGGCACGGCATCGTCACGCCCGACGGCGGGCTGATGAACCCCAACCACTTCCTCGCCGTAGCTTGTCACTACCTCTTCCGGCACCGGCCGGACTGGCCGACCACGTCCGCCGTCGGCAAGACCCTCGTCTCCTCCGCGCTGATCGACCGGGTCGCCGCGGGGCTGGGCCGCACGCTCGTCGAGGTGCCGGTCGGGTTCAAGTACTTCGTGCCCGGCCTCATCGACGGGTCGGTGGGCTTCGGCGGCGAGGAATCCGCCGGGGCGTCGTTCCTGCGCAAGGACGGGACGGTCTGGACCACCGACAAGGACGGCATCCTGCTGGCGCTGCTCGCCGCGGAGATCATCGCCGTCACCGGCAAGTCACCCAGCGCCCTGCACGCCGAGCTGGTCGAGGAGCACGGGTCAAGCGCCTACGCGCGCATCGACGCGCCCGCCACGGCACAGCAGAAGGCGCGGCTGAAGAAGTTGCAACCCTCCGACGTCAACGCGACCGAGCTGGCCGGCGAGGCGATCACCGGCCGGTTGGTCGAGGCACCCGGCAACGGCGAGCCCATCGGTGGCCTGAAAGTCACCACCGAGAACGCCTGGTTCGCGGCCCGCCCCTCGGGCACCGAGGACGTGTACAAGATCTATGCCGAGTCCTTCCTCGGCGAGGAGCACCTCGCCCAGGTGCAGGAGGAGGCAAAGCAGGTCGTCGGCTCAGCCCTCGAGGGCTGAGTCGGTGCGACCGAGGGCTGAGTCGGTGCGACGCACGGTCGTGGTCGGCGCGATCGGCGCATTGCTGGCGATCGGCGGCGTCGTCGCGATCGTGACGACGCCCGCCAGCTTCGGCTGGACGGCCTACACACCGCTGACCGACCAGGAGTCGTCACCCGGGATCGTGCTGATGGATCGCACGGACGTGGCGGCGACGAGTGTCGCCGTCATCGGGCTGATGCTGCTCGCCGGCGCCGGCGGCTATGCCCTCGGCAGGCGTCGCAACCGGCCGGGGGCGTCGCCGTCGCACGGAGCCGACCGCTAGATGGCGCCCGGACCTCCGCGCGGGAAGCCGGGGTAGGCGTACCCCCATCCCCAGAACGGTGCGAATCCGTAGTAGCTGTAGAGGCCGGCGTAGTAGTCCTCGGCAGAGGCGCGGACTACCTCGGGGTCGTAGGCCGGGCTGCCGGCGACGTCCTCGCGCGTCTTGTCGATATGGACGTTGTCCTCCACCCGACTCACGGCGTCCACCGGGACGAGCCGTTTCTCCTCACCGATGCCGAGGAAGCCGCCCGACCCGACCTGGAGGAAGCGCACCCGCCGCTCCTCCTCGTCGATGACCAGATCGTCCACGTCACCGATCCGCTCGTCGTGGCGGTCGAAGACCGGCCGGCCGCGGACGTCGTCCTCGGGCTGGACCGTCAGGTCCGTGTCACTCAGCGCCACCAGCGCGGCGTGCGTCTCGTCGGCCATCGTCGATCCTCCTGCGGTCGCGGGGGCTGTGCGCCGGGTCCAGGATGACCTGCCGTCGCCGGGTACCGCTACCGGGGCGCGTGCCGCGCGGTGGCCGGCCCCGTGCCTCGACCAGCGCGACGGCCATGCGTCTCGGCGTCGTCGGCAATCGCCTCTCGCGCCACCGCCCGTCCAGGGCGTTCGCTCAGCCCGGACCTCCACGGGAGGTTCCGTCAGGATAAGCCTGTCGAAAGTTCCCGCTCGGCGGGCGAGCGTAGGCGAGCCCTCAGCGGCCCGCGGCGTAGCCCTGGACACCGCGTGGGTTCGCGGCCGCGCCGAGCAGGCCGGTGACCGGGTCGACGGTGACGGCAGACAGGCGGCCCAGCGCCCAGTCCCCCGCCCGGGTGACGCGGTGGCCACGCCGCTCGAGCTCCGTGATGACCTCCTCGCCGAGCCGGTCCTCGACGACGGCGCCGCCCGGCGTCCAGGTGCGCGGCCAGAAGGACCCGGCCATCGAGGTGGTGTGCAGTGCCGGGGCATCGATCGCCTGCTGGGGGGTGTACCCGCCGACGATCGTGCGTAGCAGGTAAAGCAGCTGCCACTGGTCCTGCTGGTCGCCGCCGGGAGACCCGACGGCGGTCACCGGCCTGCCGTCGCGCAGCACCAGCGTGGGGGTCAGCGTGGTGCGGGGTCGCCTGCCAGGGCTGAGCATTGCGGCCGAGCCCTCCTCGAGCCAGGTCATCTGCAGGCGCGTGCCGAGGCAGAAGCCGAGCTCGGGGATCGCCGGGGACGACTGCAGCCAGCCCCCGGACGGCGTCGCGGAGATGATGTTGCCCCACCGGTCGACGATGTCGATGTGGCAGGTGTCCCCGCGCGTCTGCCCCGTCGGCGAGACGGTCGGCTCGCCGACGCCGGCCCCCGCCTGCCCGGCACCGGCCCGTCCCGACGGCGGGGTGTAGGTCTCGCGCAGCGGCGGGACGAACACGGTGTGACCGGGCAGGATGCCCGGGCGCAGCTCCGCGGACGCGGTGTCCGAGATGAGGGCGCGGCGCTCGGCCGCGTACTCGGGCGAGAGCAGCACGTCGAGCGGGGTGTCGGCGTCGCCGTAGTAGGCGTCCCGGTCGGCGAGCGCGAGCTTCTCCGCCTCGAGGATCGTGTGGGCGCCGACGGCGGTGGACGGGTCGAGCTCGGCGTCGTCGAACCCGTCGAGGATGCCGAGCACCTGCAGCAGGGCGGGGCCCTGGCCCCAGGCGCCGGTCTTGGCGACCGTGTGCCCGCGGAAGTCGGCGGTGACGGCCGGCTCGTAACCGGCTCCGAAGGCGGCGAAGTCCTCGGCGGTGATCACGCCGGCGTGGTCGGCGCCGTCGGAGTGCCGGTGCGGGGCCGCGAGGAACGCCGACGCCTCCTCGGCGACGAACCCTTCCCGCCAGGTGGCGCGGGCCGCCTCGATCCGTGCCACGCGGTCGTCCGCCACACCGGGCGCGTGCCCGGCCGCGACGAGGCGGTCGAGGGTGCGGGCGTACGCCTCGTTGCGGACCAGCTCGCCGGCCTCGGGCACCCGGCCCCCGGGCATCCAGAGCTCCGCCGAGGAGTGCCAGTGCTCGGTGAAGAGGTCGCGCACCTGCTCGATCGTCGAGCAGACGCGGGCGAGCACGGGGTGACCGTCCCGGGCGTAGCCGATCGCGGGCGCGAGGACGTCGGCCAGCTCCCAGGTGCCGTGGTCGCGCAGCAGGATGAACCACGCCCCGACGGCGCCCGGCACGGCCGCCGCGAGCCCGCCGGAGCCGGGGACGAGCTCGAGTCCTTCGGCGAGGTAGTGCTCGCGGGTCGCCCCGGCGGGTGCGGGACCCTGGCCCATGAGGACCGTCGGCTCGCCGGGCCGCTCCGCCGTCGCGAGGACGGCCGTCATGTCGCCACCGGGGCCGTTGAGATGTGGCTCGACGACGTGCAGCACGAACCCGGCGGCCGCGGCGGCGTCGAAGGCGTTGCCGCCCCGCTCGAGGACCGACTGGGCCGTCGCCGTAGCGATCCAGTGCGTCGTCGCCGACATCCCGAAGGTGCCCTGCAGGTCGGGTCGGCTCGTGAACGACGGGGGCGAGGTGAAGGCAGTCGGCACGCCGTGGGCTCGGGGCATGTGCTCGAGCGTATCCAGACCGCCCGTGCCCTCTTGCGCCATACCGTACGGTACGGTATGCTACGGCCATGACGACGAAGCGGGCGTGGCTCGACGAGGGTCTTCGGGTGGTCGCCGAGGAGAGCGTCGGCGCTCTGCGGATCGACCGGCTCGCCGAGGCGCTCGGAGTCAGCAAGGGATCCTTCTACCACCACTTCGGTGGCGGGATGCGGGGCTACCAGCAGGAGCTGCTCGCGCACTACGAGCGGCAGCACACCTACCGCTTCATCGACGTCGTGGAGTCGGCGGACCAGACACCGACGGAGAAGCTGCAGCTGCTACGCCGGATGGTGATCGACGACGAGAGCGAGCAGCCCCGGCTCGAGGTGAACATCAGATCCTGGGCCGCACAGGACAGCGAGGTCCGGCGCGTGCTGGAACGAGTCGACGCCACCCGGATCGAGTACCTCCGCTCGCTGTGGCGGGACGTCAGCGGCGACGCGGAGGAGGCCGTGCTGATGGGCCGCCTGCTCTACGTCGTGCTCATCGGCGCGCACCACGTGCTTCCCCAGCTCGACACCAAGAGCATCGACGACCTCTACGGCTTCGTCCTCGCACCCGCACTGAGGAGGCAGCAATGACCGGCGTGCTGGAGGTTCGACGATGAGCAACGACATGCGCAGCACTGCTGCCACCGCATTCCTGCACTCACGCAGGCGCGTCCCTGTCGTCGGTGGTCTGCTCACCCTCATCGGCGCCGTGCACGTGGCGTCGACCTCGCTGGTGTACCCCGAAGGTGTGGCTAGCGTGCTCGACAGCCGGGTGATCGCGTCGATCGAGGCTGAGCCCGACGTTCTCGCCCTGCGGAGCGCGGTCTTCTGGTACGTCACCGCAGGCCTGCTGATCATCGTGATCGGTGCGCTGGTGATCTGGGTGGAACGGTTCACCGGCCACGTCCCCCGGTTCGTGGCCTGGGCTCTGCTGGTGGTCACCGCCTGGGGCGTGCTGCTGATGCCCGTGTCGGGATTCTGGGCACTCCTCGCCCCGGTCGCGATCGCCCTGCGCGCCCGGCCGCATCGTCCGCATCTTCCACATCACGAAGCCTGACTGAACCTTCGAGAGGACGTGCTCATGAGCGAGCGAACCTTGACCCTCGACGGGGTCGACCTGTGCTTCGAGGCCTACGGCGCCCGGGCGGATCCGGTGGTGCTGCTGATCGCGGGTGGCGGCCAGTCGATGGACTGGTGGGAGGTCGAGTTCTGTCACCGGCTCGCCGCTGTGGGCCGACATGTCGTCCGCTACGACCATCGGGACACCGGCCGGTCGTCCACCTCCCCGGCCGGTGAGCCCTCCTACACCGCGGCGGACCTGGCGAGAGACCCCTTGCGGATCCTCGACCACCTCGCCGTCGAACGCGCGCATCTGGTCGGACTCTCCATGGGCGGCGGGATCGCCCAGCAGCTGACGATCCTGCATCCGGACCGAGTCCGCACACTCACCCTGATGTCGACCAGCCCGGCCGGACCGGGAGACGACGACAACGGCTTGCCACCCATGGACCCGCAGCTGGCGGCAACGTTCACCGATCCGGCCCCCGAACCCGACTGGCAGGACCAAGACGCTGTGGTGACCTACCGGGTCGAGGTGGAACGGCCCTTCGGTGGCACGATGCGGTTCGATGAGGGCAGAGTGCGCCGTATCGCAACACGTGAGGTCACGCGTACGCACAACATGGCCGCGAGCATGACCAATCACTTCCTCGTCGAGGACGGGTGGTCGCAGCGGTCCCGGCTGAGCGAGATCAGCGTGCCGACGTTGGTGATGCACGGCACCGCCGACCCGCTCCTTCCGTTCGGTCACGGCGTCGCCCTGGCCCGCGAGATCCCGGGCGCCAGGCTCGTACCACTCGACGGCATGGGGCATCAGCAACCGCCACCTGAGCTATGGGACCTCGTGATCGCCTCCCTGGCCGAGCACACGGCGGCAGGTTGACGGCAACGGCGCGGCCTGCCGGGTCCGGCCGGCGCCACCACGCTCGTCGATGGCCGCTCTGGCGGCTGACGTGGCTGCAGGGGAGGATCGTGGGCGGACCTCATCATCACCCACCGATCGAGGAGACCCACTGTGGCCCGTAGCGTCGCCGAACATCTCGTCACCCAGCTCGTCGCCGCCGGCGTGGAACGCATCTACGGCATCGTCGGGGACTCGCTGAACCCGATCGTCGACGCCGTGCGGCGCACCGACGGCATCGACTGGGTCCAGGTCCGCCACGAGGAGGCCGCCGCCTTCGCGGCCGCCGCGGAGGCCGAGGTCACCGGCAAGCTGACCGCCTGCGCCGGCTCCTGCGGCCCCGGAAACCTCCACCTGATCAACGGCCTCTACGACGCCAACCGTTCACGGGTGCCCGTGCTCGCCATCGCCTCGCACATCCCGAGCGACCAGATCGGCACGAGCTTCTTCCAGGAGACCCACCCAGACCGGCTCTTCAACGAGGCCTCGGTGTACTCCGAGATGATCTCCACCGCCAAACAGGTCCCGCGCGTGACCCGCACCGCCATCCAGCACGCGCTCACCGCGCCGGGCGTCGCGGTCCTGACGCTGCCGGGTGACGTCGCCGACGAGCACGTCGAGGACGACGACGAGCCGATCCTGGTCCCCGGCGCCTGCCCCGCACGCGTGGTCCCGCACACCGACGACGTCGCGGCCCTCGCCAAGGCGATCAACGACGCCAAGAAGGTCACCCTCTTCGTCGGCGCCGGCGCGCGTGACGCCCGGGACGAGGTGCTCGAGCTCGCCGAGCTCGCGGCGGCCCCGGTGGGCCACTCGCTGCGAGGAAAGGAGATCATCCAGTACGACAACGCCCACGACGTCGGCATGTCGGGCCTGCTCGGCTACGGCGCCTGCCAGGACGCGATGGAGGAGGCCGACCTCCTCGTGCTCGTGGGCACCGACTTCCCCTACGACTCCTTCCTGCCGTCGGACGTGCCCACCGCGCAGATCGACATCGACGCCAGCCACCTCGGCCGCCGGACCCGGCTTGACGTCCCCGTCCACGGCGACGTCGGCGAGACGCTGCGGATGCTCAACCCGCAGATCCGGGCCAAGACCGGCACGGCCCGGAAGTTCCTCAAGAGCAAGGTCAAGCAGCACGCCGGGATCATGACGAAGGTGGTCGGCGCCTACACGCGCAACGTCGAGAAGACCACGCCGATCCACCCCGAGTACGCCGCGGTACTGCTCGACGAGGCCGCCGCCGAGGACGCGGTGTTCACCGTGGACACCGGCATGAACAATGTGTGGGCGGCCCGCTACCTGACGCCGAACGGCCGGCGGCGGGTCATCGGCTCGTTCCTGCACGGGTCCATGGCGAACGCCCTGCCGCACGCCGTCGGCGCGTCGTTGGCAGACCCGGACCGGCAGGTGGTGGCGCTGGTCGGCGACGGCGGGCTGTCGATGCTGCTCGGTGAGCTGCTCACGGTGCGGGCGTACGACCTGCCGATCAAGATCGTCGTGTTCAACAACTCCTCGCTCGGCATGGTCAAGCTCGAGATGCTCGTCGAGGGCCTGCCGTCGCACGCGACCGACTCGCCGTCGGTCGACTACCGGCAGGTCGCTCTCGCACTCGGCATCCCGGCGGTGCGGGTGGAGGACCCGCGCGACCTGAGCAAGGCGCTCGAGGACGGCCTGGACCGCGACGGGCCGGCGCTGATCGACGTCATCACCGACCCGAACGCCCTGTCGATCCCGCCGTCGATCTCCTCGGGACAGATCCGCGGCTTCGCGACCGCGATGACCAAGGAGATCCTCGGCGGCGGCATGGGCGAGGTCATGTCGATGGCGCGGTCGAACCTGCGCAACCTGCCCCGCTGACCGCACACCCACCCGCCGACCAAGCCCTAGCTCGCCGTCTGCCGCGCCGGACGGGCACTTGGGGCTTGGTCGGCGGGGGCGAGCTTCAGAACATCCGGTACGGGTCCGGCTCACGCAGCTCGGCGAGCGGCTCCTCGAAGGCTCGCGCGAAGCGCGCGTACGCGGCGGTGAGGTGCTCGCGCATGACGGCGGCGGCGCGCTCCGGGTCGCAGGCGTCGACCGCCTCCCAGATCCTCCGGTGCTCGCGCAGCGTCACCGTGCCGTCGGTGTCCGCCGCGTAGAGCCGGATCGTGTGCAGGTGGCTGTGCGTCTGCTCGTACGCCTCTCGGACGACGTCGTTGCCCAGCGCGCCCAGGACCAGGCCGTGGAACCGTGTGTCGTGCATGACGAGCTCGCGGCGGATGTCGGACGTGCCGTCGACGAGCGACTCGAACCGCGCGATCTCCTTCTTCATCGCCGGCGCCGGGTTCGTCAGCCGGTTCACCGCGATCGACCGCGCGGCCCACACGTCGACGAGGAGCCGGAACTCGAAGAGGTCCCGCAGGCCGTCGAGGTCCAGCAGGGAGGTGGTGCAGTATCCCGTGCCGGCAACCTTGACGATGAGCTTGTCGCCCTCGAGCTGGCGGACGGCCTCGCGGACCGGGGTCTGGGAGACGCCGAGCTGGCGGGCGAGCGCGTCGATGTTGATGCGCTGGCCGGGCGCGATGCGGTTCTCGACGATGAGAGCACGGATCCGGCGGTAGACCTCCTCGGAGGTCCGCCGCCGGGTCCCTGCCTCACGCACCACGCGCCCTCATCCCTCCGGCCGCAGCCGCAGCCCCTGCATGCCGCCGTCGACGGCGAGCGACGTGCCGGTGGTCGAACCGGCCGACGGCGAAGCCAGGTAGGCGACCGCGGCGGCCACCTCGCCGGCGGCGACCAGCCGCCCGTGCGGCTGACGGGCCTCGAGCGCCGTCCGTTCGGCCGCGGGATCCGCGGCCCTGTCGAGCAGCCGGCCGATCCAGGGGGTGTCGGCCGTGCCGGGGTTGACGCAGTTCACGCGGATGCCCTCGCGGATGTGGTCGGCCGCCATGGCGAGGGTCAGCGAGAGGATCGCACCCTTGCTGGCGCCGTACAGCGCCCGGGCCGGGAGCCCCGCCGTCGCCGCGATCGAGCAGGTGTTGACGATCGCCGCGGCGCGCGAGCGACGCAGGTGCGGCAGCGCCGCCCGACTCACCCGGACCACCCCGAGCAGGTTCACGTCCAGGACCCGCTGCCACTCGGCGTCGTCGTTGTCCTCGACCGTGCCCTGGGCACCGATCCCGGCGTTGTTCACGACGATGTCGATCCCACCGAGCCGGTCGGCGACCTCGGTGACGGCGGAGCGCACCGACGCGTCGTCCGTCACGTCGCAGCGCAGCGCCAGGTGACGCGCCTCGGCCGCGTCGGGGTCGACGTCGAGCACCGCCACGGACGCGCCGCGGTCGGCGAGCAGCGCGGCTGTGGCCGCCCCGATGCCGGACGCTCCGCCGGTCACGATGGCGACGAGTCCGCCGAGCTCGCCGGTTGGTGCCTGTGCTGCCTCTGGCATCTCTGTCATGGGACCGCCCCTACGCCTGCTCGAAGACCTGGCGCTGCCGGCCGAGGCCCTCGACCTCGATCTCGACGACGTCGCCCGCGCTGAGGTACGGATACTTCCCGGCCAGTGCCACGCCCTGCGGCGTACCGGTCATGATCACGTCACCGGGCTCGAGCGCCATGTACTGGCTGAGGTGGTGGACGATGAAGTCGACGTCGAAGATCATGTCCGCCGTCGTGGAGTCCTGACGGGGCTCGCCGTTGACCCAGCTGCGCAGCCGCAGGTTCGACGTGTCCACCTCGTCGGCGGGCACGAGCCAGGGGCCGAGCGGGGAGAACCCGGGTGCGCACTTGCCCTTGGACCACTGCCCGCCCGAGACGTCGAGCTGGAACGCGCGCTCGGAGAGGTCGTTCGCGGTGAGGTAGCCGGCGATGTGGTCGCGTGACTCCTCGGGGCCGGAGAGGTAGGAGGCGCGGCGGCCGATGACGACGCCTAGCTCGACCTCCCAGTCGGTGCGGCTGCTGCCCCGGGGGATGTACGCGACGTCGTCGGGTCCCGCCATCGTGTTGGGCGTCTTGAGGAAGACGACCGGTTGGGCCGGCGGCTGGGCTCCGGACTCGGCGGCGTGCGCGGCGTAGTTCATGCCGATGCACACGATCGCGGACGGCCGCGCGACCGGGGAGCCCACGCGCTCGCCGGAGATGTCGGTCTCCGGCAGCTCGCCGGCGTCGATCGCCGCCCGGGTGCGGGCGAGGCCGTCGGCCAGGAAGGCCCCGTCGACGTCGGCCGTGAGGGGCCGCAGGTCGAACGACCTCTCATCGTGGCCGGCGCCGGCCGTGTCATCGGTGACGACAGGACGTTCCGCTCCGGGCGCTCCGACCCGCATGAATCTCATCAGTGGTTCCCTTTCTCGGTGGGTGCCGGTGCGTGCCCGGCGAGGTAGGTCAGCAGCGCGCGGATCCCGAAGCGCCACTCGGGCAGCTCCTCCGTCGCCCCGACCTCGTTGCTCAGTGTCCCCAGGTGGGGGCTGGAGATGGAGACCCGGTCACCCGGCTTGTGGGTGAAGCCGAAGCCGGGGACGTCCCGGTCCAGGGTCGGCGCGAACAGCGTGCCGGTGAACAGGACGAACCCGTCCGGGTACTGGTGGTGGGTGCCGGCCGCGGCGGCGAGCAGCCGTTCGAAGGAGCGGCTGAGGCGGCTGACGTGGTTCTCGCCGTCGAGCACGTAGCCGTCGGTGCCCTCGACGTGCAGCGCGATGCGCTCGTCGTGGGCGTCGTCGAGGGCGAAGACGTCGTCGAAGAGCCGGATGAAGGGGCCGACGGCGGCGGAGGCGTTGTTGTCCTTGGCCATCCCGAGCAGCAGGGCGCTACGGCCCTCGATGTCGCGGAGGTTGACGTCGTTGCCCAGCGTCGCGCCGCGCGGGGCGCCGGAGGAGTCGACGACGAGGACGAGCTCGGGCTCGGGGTTGTTCCAGGTGGAGAACTCCGGGATGCCGACCCGCGCGCCGTGGCCCACGGAGGAGAGCACGGGCGCCTTGGTGAAGACCTCCGGGTAGGGGCCGAGCCCGACCTCGAGGTATTGGGACCACAGCCCCTGAGCGGTGAGAACCTCCTTGACGCGCCGGGCCTCCTCCGAGCCCGGCTCGATGGCGCCGACGGCGTCCCCGAGCGAGTCGGTGACGGCGGAGCGCACCTCGGCGGCCCGGGCCGGGTCGCCGGCGCAGCGTTCCTCGATCACGCGCTCGACCATGCTGTCCGCGAAGGTCACGCCGCAGGCCTTGACCACCTGGAGGTCGATGGGGCTGAGCAGCCGCGGGACCGAGTCGTCGCCCTCCCGCGCGGCGAGCAGGTCTCCGAGCCGCCAGGCGGGTGCTCCGCTGACGGCTCGCACGGCCGCGGCCGCGCCGTCGCCCCGCTCGAGCAGGTCCGCCACCGTGGGCGTGAGGGGGAACAGGTCGTGGACCTCCTCCCCGCGTACCGCGACGGGGCGCGGCCCGCCCGTGACCGGGTCCCAGACGCGGCCGACGAGCACGGCGTCGGTCGCGTCGACCGGGAGGACCTCGTCGACCGCGTGGGCCCGCGGTTCGCCTGTCGTGCTCACGCTCCCCCCGTCTCGTGGGGACCGTGCCAGACGCCGTCGACGCGGCGGGCGATGCCCCAGGGGTTGTCCTCCTGCAGCGCCGGGGGAAGGTGCTCGTCGGCGAACGACTGGAACGACACGGGACGGACGAATCGGCGCACGGCCGCGGTGCCGACCGACGTGGTGCCGGGGGCGGTGGTCGCCGGGTGGGGACCGCCGTGCTGCTGCGCGTAGCTCACGGTCACGCCGGTGGGCCAGCCGTTCCAGATGACGCGTCCGGCTCGGGTCTCGAGCACGCTGAGCAGCTCGGCGGGGTGCTCGCCGGGCTCGCCGTGGACGGTGGCGGTGAGCTGGCCCTCGAGCAGCTCGGCCACGGCGGCCAGCTGGGACTCCGAGCCGTACCGGATGACGAGCCCCGCGGGACCGAACATCTCCTCGCCGAGGATCTCCGGGCGGCTGCGCACCTCCTCGGCGGTCGTGACGAGCACGGTGGGCGACGGCTCGTCGTCGACTCCGCCGTCGTCGTCGTCACCGTCGTCGTCCTCCTCGGCGGCCGCTACGGCGTCTACGCGGTCCCTGCGGTCTGCGCCGTCGATCAGCGTCTCGACACCGTCGGTGGCGGACACGGCGGCGACGGCCTTGCCGTAGCCCTCGGCCAGCCGCTCGCTGAGCATCGGGAACCGCGGCGTGCCCGCGAGCGCCTCGGACAGCGTCGCCGTCGCGGACTCGTCGAGATCAGGAACGAAGAGCACCCCGGGCTTGGTGCAGAACTGCCCCATGCCGAGGGTCAGCGAACCGGCGTAGTCGGCCAGGAGCTGGTCGCGCCGCGCCGCCCAGGCCTGCTCGGTGACGAACACCGGGTTGGTGCTGCCGAGCTCGCCGTAGAAGGGGATCGGCTCGGGCCGGGCATTGATGCGCTCTCGCAGGATCCGGCCCACGGCGGTGGATCCGGTGAAGCCGACGGCCTTGACGAGGGGGTGGTCCACGAGGGCCTCGGCGGCCTCCTGCCCGGTGACGGCGGTGAACAGGTCCTCCGGTGCCGAGGTCTCACCGAGGGCGTCGATCACGATGTCCGCGGTGCGCTTCCCGAGCCGACCGTGGGCCTGGTGGATCTTGTGGACGACGGCGCAGCCGGCCGCGAGCGCCGATGCCGAGTCGCCGCCCATGACGCTGAACGCGAAGGGGAAGTTGGACGCGCCGAAGACGCCGACGACGCCGAGAGGCACGTTCACGCGGCGCAGGTCCGGCCGCGGGCCCATGCCCCAGTCGGGATCGTGATGGTCGATGGTGGCGTCGAGCGGCTGCCCCGCGACGACCTCGTCCGCGAGCAGGCGCAGCTGAAAGGTGGTGCGGGTGAGCTCCCCGCGCAGTCGCGGCTCGGGCAGGTGCGTCTCCTCCTGCGCGAGATCCACCAGCTCGTCGGCCGCGCCGTCCAGCGCGTCGGCGATCGCGGTGAGCCAGCCGGCGCGCTCGCGTGGGGGCACGCCGTAGGCGCCCTGGTAGGCCTCGTGCGCGGCGTGGACCAGGATGTCGAGGTCGGTCGGTCCGGTCTCTGCGGCCATGGTGGTCATGGGGCGATTCTCCTTCCTGTGACGGCGGCACGTTCGCCGACCTCGGCCCAGCCCGCCCCGCCGGGGAAGACCCAGGCCGCCACCGAGGCGGTCTGCATCTGTGCGCTGATGCCCGGCCGCTCCGGCGCGAGGTACCGCCCGCCCTCGACCCGCACCGGGTCGGTGAAGTGCTCGTGGAGGTGGTCGACGTACTCGATGGACCGGTCCTCCATCGATCCGCTGACCGCCGCGTAGTCGAAGAACGAGAAGTGCTGGACCAGCTCGCACAGCCCGACACCGCCGGCGTGGGGGCACACCGGGACGCCGAACTTGGCCGCGAGGACGATGTTGGCGATGTTCTCGTTGACGCCCGCCACGCGGGTCGAGTCGATCTGCATGACGTCGATCGCGCCGGCCTGCAGCAGCTGCTTGAAGACGATCCGGTTGGCGACGGCCTCGCCGGTGGCGACCTTCACGGGTGCGACGCCGCGGCGGATCTCGGCGTGCCCGAGGATGTCGTCGGTCGACGTCGGCTCCTCGATCCACCAGGGCTCGAACTCGGCGAGGGCGCCCACCCACTCGATCGCCTCGCCGACCTCCCAGCGCTGGTTGGCGTCGATGGAGATGCGGATGTCGGGCCCGACGGCGTCGCGAGCCAGCCGCATCCGCCTGCGGTCCTCGTCGAGGTCGCCGCCGACCTTGAGCTTGATCATCCCGAAGCCGTCGGCGACGGCCTCCTTGCTGAGCCGGACCAGCTTGTCGTCACTGTAGCCGAGCCAGCCGGGCGTGGTCGTGTAGGCGGGGAAGCCGTCACGCTTCAGCTCGGCGATCCGCTCGGCCTTGCCGTCCTCGGCACGGCGCAGGATCTCGAGCGCCTCGTCCTCGGTGAGCGCGTTGCGGATGTGGGTGAAGTCGACGGCGGCGACGAGCTCCTCGGGCGCCATCTCGGCGAGCAGCAACCACAGCGGCTTGTCGGCCCGGCGGGCCTTGAGGTCCCACAGCGCGTTGACGAGCCCGCCGCAGGCCATGTGCGAGACGCCCTTCTCCGGGCCGAGCCAGCGCAGCTGGGAGTCGTGGACCAGCAGCCGGGAGGCACCGCCGAGGTCGTCGAGGAGATCCTCCGTGTCCTTGCCGAGCAGGAGGCGCCCGTAGCTCTCCATGGCGCCGGAGACGATCTCGTTGCCGCGCCCGCCGGTGAAGACCATGCCGTAGCCCGTGTCACCGTCGGAGGTGGTGACCGCGACGTAGGCGGCCGAGTAGTCGGGGTCGACGTTGACCGCGTCGGAGCCGTCCAGCTCCAGGGAGGTCGGGAAACGGACGTCGCTGACGTCGACGGACTCGATGCGTGACATGGTCACTCCTTCAGGTGGCGTACGGGGCGCACGCGGACAGGGCGGACAGGGCGGACAGGGCGGAGAGGGCGCGGGAGGGGACCCGTCACTCGACCGGCTCGGGCACGAGCTGGTCGGCGGGCAGGCCGAGGGAGTTCAGGAGCTCCACCAGCTGGGTGACGGTGGAGTCGGCGAGCGGGACGGAGCTGCGGTGCCGCTCGGCGTTGGCGTGCTCGATGTCGCCGGGCGCGAAGGTGGTCCCGTCCGGGCCGGCCGAGCCACGCACCTTCTCCTGGAGCTCGGCGACCCGGCGCTCGCTGTGCTCGCGGGAGGTGAAGGCCGCCGTGTCGATCGCGAGGACGAGGTGGCCGGTGTTCATCCGGGAGGCGTGATTCGCCCAGATGTCCTCCGTCTCGTAGGCGTAGCTCGCCGTCGTCAGGGAGGCCGACAGGGCCTCCAGGAGCACGGCGACGGCGGAGCCCTTGGCCCCGCCGAACGGCAGCAGCGCGCCGGCGAGCGCCTCCGCCGGGTCTGTGGTGGGTTGGCCGGCGGCGTCCACGGCCCAGCCCTCGGGCACGGGCTCGCCCTGGTTTCGTGCGGCGACCACCTTCCCGTACGCACCGGCGCTTGTCGCCATGTCCGCGGTGAGGGCTCCGGGCCCGGCGCTGGGGGCCGCGATGGTGAGCGGGTTGGTGCCGAGGATCTTCTCGACGCCACCGAACGGCGTGACGCTCGGGCCGGTGGTGGAGGTGATGACGGCGACCAGCCCGTCGGCGGCGAGGCGTTCGGTCCAGTAGGCGCCGGCCCCGTAGTGGGTGCTGTTCTGGACGGCGACGACGCCGGTGCCCAGCTCCTTGGCGATGCTCGCCACGCGCTCGGTCACGGTGGCCATGGCGACCTGGCCGAGTCCGGAGTCGGCGTCCAGGACGGCGGTGGCGCCGTGCTCGCGCACCCACGTCATCGCGGGGCGCGCGTTGATGCCGCCGGCCTGCAGGGCCGAGGTGTAGAGCGGCAGGCGCAGCAGCCCGTGCGAGGCGATGCCGCGGCGGTCGGCCTCCACCAGGGCGCGGGAGGTCAGCTCGGCGTCCTCCGGCGGGACGTCGGCCGCCTCCAGGGCGCGCGCCCCCAGGGTGACGAGCGCGTCGGCCGGGTACCTCGGGTCCATGATCACCACTGCGTGGGCCTTCCTATAGGAACTGCCAGAAGCGTATGGGGAACGGGCGGATGATGTAAACGCGCGGTCCCGGGTGGCGATACGGTGACCGGATCCACGCTGCTTCGATCGCGCGTCAGCGCGCCCCTCGAGGAGGAAGACATGGTCGGCGACGACGAAGGCGTCATGGGCGATGGCACGGTCACCGCCGCCCACACCGCCCTGCTCGACCGCATGGCGGGTCTGCGGCTCCTGCCGGTGGTCGTGCTGCAGGACGCCGGTCACGCCGTCCCGCTGGCCCGCGCCCTGGTCGCCGGCGGGCTCCCGGTGGCCGAGGTGACGTTCCGGACTGCGGCGGCCGCCGACTCCATCCGGGCGATGACCGACGCCGGCATCACCACGGCCGACGGCAGCGGCCTCCTGGTGGGCGCCGGGACGGTGGTCACACCCGAGCAGGTGGACGCCGCCGTCGCCGCCGGAGCCCGTTTCGTCGTCTCCCCCGGGTTGAGCCGCGCGGTCGTCGAGCGTTGCCAGGAGCACGGCGTGCTCGCGCTGCCGGGGACGGTCACCGCCACCGAGGTCCAGGCCGCGCTCGCCATGGGGCTGCGCACCGTGAAGTTCTTCCCGGCCGGCGTCTCCGGCGGCCCCGCCGCCATCAAGGCGCTCTCGGCGCCCTTCCCGCAGATGAGTTTCGTGCCCACCGGTGGCGTCACCGAGGCGAACCTCGCCGACTACCTCGCCCTGCCCTCCGTCGTCGCCGCCGGCGGCTCCTGGATGGTGCCGGCCGACGCCGTCGCGGCGGGTGACAGCGCCACGATCGAGTCCCTCACGGCGTCCGCCGTCGCCGCGGCGCGTGGAGCGGGCGCATGAACGCACCGGTGGCCGGCCGACCGGCCACGCCCGCCCGCGACCCCGAGGTGCTGTGCATCGGGGAGACCATGGCCATGGTCACGTCGGCGGACGCCGGCCCGGTGGCCACGTCCGAGACGTTCACCGTCAGTGCCGGCGGTGCCGAGTCCAACCTCGCGCAGTATCTGGCGGAGATGGGACTGGCGACGGCGTGGGTCTCCGCACTCGGCGCCGACCCGCTGGGTGACCGCATCGTCGCCGTGCTGCACTCCTCGGGTGTCGACACCCGCTGGGTCACCCGTGACCCGGAAGCCAACACCGGCCTGTACGTCAAGGACCCGGGCGCCGGCGTGTACTACTACCGTCGCGGCTCGGCGGCCTCCCGCCTCGGCCCCGAGGACGTGCGGTCGTGGCCGTTCGACGGTGCCCGCTGGGTCCACGTCTCCGGCATCACCCCGGCGCTGTCGGCCACCTGCCGCGAGCTGCTCCCCGCGGTCGTCGACGCCGCCCGCTCGGTCGGCGCCGGCATCAGCTTCGACGTCAACTACCGGCCGGCCCTGTGGAGCGCGGACGAGGCCGCCGCGACGCTCCGGCCGCTCGCCGACCGCGCCGACGTCGTGCTCGTCGGCCGTGACGAGGCCGAGACCCTCTGGGGCACGGCCGCCGCCGAGGACGTCGCCGCCCTGTTCCCCGGCGCGGGCCGCGTCGTCGTCAAGGACGGCGACGTCGAGGCGGTGGAGGTCGACCGATCCGGAGCTGACCGATCCGCCGGGGCGGGGGTCACGCGACTACCGGCACGCACGGTCGACGTCGTCGAGCCGGTGGGCGCCGGGGATGCCTTCGCCGCCGGGTACCTCATCGCCCTGCTGCGTGGCGACGGCGCGCGGGACCGGCTCGCGATGGGTCACTCGCTGGCCGCGTGGGTGCTCGGCTCGCCGCACGACAACCGGCCGGGTCACGGGCCGCACGTGCGAGCCTGAGCATCATGACCGAGCAGATCGTTCTCGTTCCCGCGCCCCCCGACGACTTCCTGCTCCAGGCCTGCGGCCGGTTCCGGCTCCTCCGGCTGTGGGAGGAGGCGGACCCCGACCGCTACCTCGCCGACCACGGCGGCGAGGTCGTCGCCGTCGCGAACCCGGGCCACAGCCCGGTGCCGGTGTCGTTGCTCGACCGGCTGCCGAACCTAGAGCTGATCGCCCACGTCGGCGTGGGCTACGACTCGGTCGACATCGAGGCGGCGGTGGCACGCGGGGTGCTCGTCGCCAACGCTTCCGGGTCCAACGACAACGAGGTCGCCGACACCGCGATGGGCCTGCTGCTCATGGCGGTGCGGGAGCTCGGGCGGGCGGAGCAGCACCTGCGCGCAGGACGCTGGGAGTCCGACGGTCCATACCCGCTGACCGATCTCTCCCTGCGCGGACGCACGATCGGCCTGCTCGGGATGGGCAGGATCGGTCAGGCCATCGCTCGGCGGGCCGAGGCGTTCGACATGACGGTCGTCTACCACACGCGCACGGCTCGAGACGTGCCCTACCGCCACCTCCCCACGCCCTCCGCGCTGGCGCGGACGGCGGACGTCCTCGTGGTGGCGGTCCCTGGCGGCGCGACCACCCACCACCTGGTGAACGCCGACGTGCTGACCGAGCTGGGTCCCGACGGTGTCCTGATCAATGTCGCGCGCGGCTCGATCGTCGACGAGGAGGCCCTGGCAGCCGCACTTGCGGACGGCACCATCCACGCCGCCGGTCTGGACGTCTACGAGAACGAGCCGCACGTGCCGGAGGAGCTGCTGGCGCTGGACAACGCGGTGCTGCTGCCGCACGTCGGCTCGGCCAGCGTGCCCACCAGACGGGCGATGGCCGAGCTCGCCGCCGAGAACCTCGCGGCATGGTTCGATCGCCGCGAGGTCCTGACGCCGGTCCCGGAGTGCGCCGGCCTCCTGCCGGGCAGCGAGTGACGGACTCAGTGCATGTATAGACCACCGTCCACGTTGAGCGTCTGCCCGGTGATGTAGCCGGCGTCCGCCGAGACCAGGAAGCTGATCGCCGCCGCGATGTCGTCCACCGTGCCGACCCGGTCGACGAGCAGGTCCTCGGCGAGCTGCGCCTTGCGCTCGTCGGTCAGCGCGCCGCCCATGATGTCGGTGTCGATGGGGCCGGGCGCGATCGCGTTGACCGTGATCCCTCGAGGCCCGAGCTCGCGTGCGAGAGCACGGGTCAGGCCGATGACGCCCGCCTTGGACACCGAGTACGGGGTCTTGCTGTAGGTTCCGCCGCCACGCTGCGCCGACACCGAGGACAGCGAGACGATGCGGCCACCGCCGTTCGCGACCATCGAGCGCGCGACGCGCCTGGTCACGTAGTGCACCCCGAACAGGTTCACGCGCAGCACCCGTTCCCACTCGGCGTCGTCGAGATCCTCGTACGCCGTCGGAGAGCTCACCCCGGCGACGTTCGCGAGCGCGACGACCGGCGGCAGACCGGCGTTCTCGATCTCGTCCACCGCCGCGCTCACCGCGGCGCTGTCGCTGACGTCCACCCCCATGCCGACGGCCCGGACACCGAGCTCGTCGCGCAGCTCCTCGGCAAGCTCATGAACCGCCGACCCGTCGACGTCGAGCAGCCCTAGTGACCAGCCGTCGGCTGCCAGCCGCCGGGCGGCCGCCCGGCCGATGCCGCGCCGGGAGCCCGCTCCTGTGACGATCGCCGACCGCTCGGCGGGAAAGCTGTCCATCCGGTTCTCCTCAGATCAGTGGTGGTCGGTGCCGGGTGTTCTCAATAGGTGTAATCGGTGCCGCGCTCCCAGTCGGGGAACGCCCAGTCCTCCCGGGAGACGTCCGCCCCTTCTGCCCGGGCCTGCTCGATGGCCGCGTCCAGCGCCTCGGAGTGGGCGGCGCTGAGCTTGGTCAGCTCACCCTCCAGGTCGCTGATGTCGCCGCCGAGGTACCCCTGGACGATGTTGCCGATCTCGGGCGACACCGGCGAGATCAACGCTTGGGCCTCGGTGACCTCGATGTTGCGCACCTGCGGCTCCGGAGCGCGGAACACGCGCTTCTGGAAGTCCGCCACGAGCCAGGCGTACGGCTCGATCACGTCGGCCTTCTCGACGGCGTCGAGGTTGATCGGCGGCTGGTCCATCGCCTCGGCGAGACCCACCTGGTAGTCGTCCGCGGTGAACGACTCCACGAGTCCGCTCGCGGCCTCGGCGTTGCCGGTGCTGGAGGCGACGAACCAGGTCGGAGCGGGGGCGCCCCGGGTGATGATCAGCTCCTCGCCCCCCGGCGTGAGCTGGCCGGACGTGGCCATCCTGGGCAGGTGGTCGGGGTTCAGCGCACGGCATCCGCCCGGGGACCAAGGACCGTCGATGAAGAAGCCGATGTTGCCGGCCGCCCACCGGCCACGGGCGTCGGTGATGCCGAAGGAGCTGCTCCCGGGTAGCAGCCAGCCGTTGTCCGAGATCTCTTTCAGGAACTCGATCACCTCGATGTAGGACTCGTGGTGGTAGGCGTACTCGCCGGTGTCGTACCGCTGACCCTGCCAGCCCGGGAAGCCGGCGGCCTGCGCCAGGTCATCGACCTGGTCACCGATCCGCCCGCTGTCTCCGAGGGCCAGTGTCATCGGGGCGTACTCGCCGTGGTCGGCGATGGCTTGCAGCGCGGCGCGCATGTCGTCGTAGCTCTTCGGTCCCTCGAACCCGACCTCTTGCCGGATCTCCTCGTTGAACCAGGTGCAGGCCCAGTACTGGCGGTCGGACAGGGCCGGGAGCCCGTAGATCTGCCCGTCGAGCATGGTGATGCCGTCGGTGAAGGCGCCCTCGGGCAGGCGGGCCATGGCCTCGTCCGAGATCTCGATCGGGTGCAGCCAGCCGGCCTCCACCAGGGCCGGCAGGGGCAGGCCGAGAGTGTTGGAGTAGACGTCGGGAAGCTGGTCCGACTGATTGGCGAGCTGGAGCGCCTCGGTGTGCTGGCTGGGCTCGTTGTAGCTGTACTCGATGTTGACGCCCAGCTCCTGCGACCAGTCCGTCGCCCAGTCGGCGTGCAGGTCCTGCAGACCACCGAAGTGGTCCCACCAGCGCAGGCCCGATCCGCCTCCGCCGCCGCCCCCACCGTTGCCGCCACCGTTGGGTTCGGGTGGCGGGCTCTCCGAGCACGAGGCGAGCGCCCCGGCGATCGTGACCGCGCTGAGGCCGCCGATGAACCGGCGACGTGACAAGACAGACATCGTTGTCTCCTTCTTGAGGTGGTTTGACGGATTGTCAGGACTTGACGGCACCGGCGATGCCTTCGACGAAGTACTTCTGCATGAAGAAGAACAGGGAGATCACCGGGAGGAGGGCGATCACCCCGGCGGCGGCCATCCCCGGCCAGTCGGTGGAGTTCTCGCCCACGAACGCCTGCATGCCGACGCTGACCGTGCGCAGGGCCGGGTTGCTGAACGAGAAGACCAGCGGCAGGAGGAACGCGTTCCAGGTGAACAGGAACGTCATGATCGCCACGGTGGCGGTGACCGGCATGGACAGCGGCAGCATGATCTTCATGAAGACCCGCAGGAAGCCGGCCCCGTCCACGATCGCCGCTTCCTCCAGCTCCGCCGGCATCCCGCGGAAGTAACCGGCGTAGATCAGGATGGCGGCGACGTTGGAGGCACCGCCGAGGGCGAGGATCATGCCGGTCAGCGTGTTGAGCAGACCGAGCTCCAGGGAGACCTTGACGATGGGGATGATCGTGTACCCGGCTGGCACGAACAGGGTCGCCACGAAGATGCCGATGATCAGGCGAGAGCCCGGGAACCGGTAACGGCCGATCACGTATCCGGCGAGCGCGCACCGCACCACGACGATGGCGGTGGTGGCGACCGTGACGATGACGGTGTTGAGCAGGTAGTGGCTGAACTGCCCGTCGGTCCACGCGCGGGCGTAGTTCTCCCACTGCACGGCCTCCGGGATCAGCCCCAGACCGCCTTCGAAGATCTCGCCCGAGGTCTTCAGGGAAGCCGAGACCATCCAGATGAACGGGAAGACCCAGACGAAGCCGAGGCCGGCGAGCACGGCGGCGACGATCCACCAGCCCCGACGCTTGATCCGGCGGCCCGGAGGTCGGGGGCCGGTCAGGGACTGGTCGGCGGACGGCGGCTGCGTGGGGACGACGGTGGTGGTCATGCTCGTCCTCTCATTCGGCGGGACGCGACGGTGGCCCAGGCCTGCAGGATCGCAATCACCAGGACCAGCAGGCCGAACAGCACCGCCGCGGCAGAGGCGAAGCCCAGCTGCGGGATCGAGGCGGCGAACGCCCACCGGTAGATGTAGATCTCGATGATCTCCGTGCTGAAGAACGGGCCTCCCTCGGTGAGCGTGTACATGAGGTCGAAGTTGTGGAAGCAGTCCTCGACGGTCAGCACCGAGATGATGAGCAGGAAGGGCAGCAGCATCGGCAGGGTGATGTGCCGGAAGATGCGCATGCCGCCCGCGCCATCGATCCTGGCGGCCTCGTACAGGTCCTGCGGGATCGTCTGGAGGGCGGCCAGCCAGTAGATCATCGTGATGCCGAAGAACTTCCAGACGTAGAGGATGCTCGCGGTGTACAGCGCGGTCGACGACTGGCCGAGCAGGCTGACCGGCGGCATGCCGAACAGGTCCAGCACGGCGGCGACCGGACCGGAGGCCGGGTCGAGGATGAACCGCATGACCACGCCGACGATCGCCGTCGTGGTCACCACCGGCAGGAAGTACACCGTCCGGAACAACCGGCTGAACGGCAGCTTCGGAGAGTTCAGCAGGACGGCCAGGGCGAAGGCGCCGAACACCCGCAGCGGGGCCACCACGAGCAGGAACACCATGCTGACCTTGACCGAGTTCCAGAAGTTCGGGTCGGCCAGGACCGCCTCGTAGTTGCTCAGGCCGACGAAGCGCATGTCGGAGCTGAACCCGTTCCACTGCACCAGCGAGTACCAGTAGCTGGCGATGATCGGGTAGATCGTGTACAGCCCGTACAGGACGAAGGTCGGCAGCAGGAAGGCGTAGATCCACAGGTTGCGTCGGCGTTGCCGCGCCCGTTGCCCGGGTCGTGAGGGCACGCCGGGTCGTGGCGGCGCGGCCGACGGTGCGGCCGTCAGGGACTGACTCGCCATCGAGCACCCCTCCTGGTCGGGATCTTCAGCGGATCTGGCTGAGGGAAAAGGTCCGTGGGTCGTTGCCGGTGCGGGCACCGCTGTCCAGCCGGTCCAGATCGGTCAGCTGGGCCGGGCTGAGCGTGATGTCGGCCAGTGTCGCGTTGAGGCGCATCCGTTCGGCCGACACGGTCTTGGGGATCACGACGTGCCCCTTGTCGAGGTGCCAGCGCAGGACGATCTGCGCCGGCGTGACACCGAGCTCGTCGGCGATCGTGGTCACGGTCGGGTGCTCGAGGTCGGCTCCGCGGCCCAGCGGTGAGTACGCCTCGACGGTGACGCCGTGCTCGCGGCACCACGCGACGACGTCGGGCTGCTGGTACGTCGGGTGCACCTCGATCTGGTTGACCGCCGGCAGCTCCTCGGGCGGTAGCTCGTCGGCTCGCGGGACGATCTCCTCGAGGTGCTCGACGAGGAAGTTGGACACGCCGACCGCCCGTACCCGGCCCTGCCGGCGGAGCGTCTGCAGGGCTCGCCAGCTGTCCTGCCACAGTCCCGCGGCCGGGTTGGGCCAGTGGATGAGGTACAGGTCGAGCGCCTCGAGCCCGAGGCGGGCACAGGTGTCGTCGTACGCGCGCAACGTGCTGTCGTAACCCTGGTCGCCGTTTCGCAGCTTCGAGGTGACGAACAGCTCGTCGCGCGGAAGCCCGGAGGCGCGCACCGCGGCACCGACGCCCTCTTCGTTGACGTAGGCGGCGGCGGTGTCGATGTGGCGGTACCCGACCTCCAGGGCCTGCTCCACCACGGCCTGCGCCTCGGCCGAGGGAACCTCGAAGACACCCAGACCCACCTGCGGGATCCGCACCCCGCCGGGCAGCTCCAGGGTCGAGCTCAGCGCGGTGGTCATCGTGGCTCCAGAACCAGGAGGGAGACGGCCGGGAGCGGCAGGGACACCGTGAGCGCGAGCTCGCCGTCGACCGGTTCGGCTCGCCGCGCCGGTTCGAGCTGCTCGAGGCCCTGGCGATCGCGGATGGTCGAGAGCTGGTCCGCCGTCGGGGTCTGCGGGGAGCCGAGGGCGCTCCAGGCGGTGTGCGAGTTGCTGTGGTCGGCGTCGATCCGCCAGTGCGTGACGTCGTACGCGTCGGCGTCCAGGCCGGTGACCTGCAGCGCCACGTCCGCCTCGGCGTCGTCGCGCTGGTACTGGTCGTCGGTGTGCCGCCACACCAGGACGGCGACGGTCCCCGCCGCCGAGCGGGAGGCCAGGGCGTCGATCTCCTCGGGCATGCTGCGGCCGAGCGCCTCGTCGAGGAGCGCGACCGGCTGCGCGGCGTCCGAGACCGCCTCGACCCGGCGCTCACCGAGCCTCGCGAGGGCCCGGTAGGCGTTGAGGAGCGGCTTCTCGATGCCACCGGCGGTCAGGAACGCCCTCGTGCCCTCGAAGTACCGCTCGCCCTCGAAGTAGAAGCTCCAGGAGGTGGCCTGCTGGACCGCGGCCTGCTCCTGGTCGTTCAGGTCGAGGAGCTTCTTCATGAGCTTGACCTGGAACACCGGGAAGTACTCGGTGTTCTGGAACTGGAAGTTCGCGTTGTCGTAGGCGCTGTGGTGGGCCGGCACGCCGGCGTCGCACTCGTCCACGATCGCCGGCAGGTCCCGGTACTCCTCGAACTCAGCGATCACCCGCAGCATGCGGCGCACCTCGAAGAGCATCTTGTTGGCCGAGGGATTCTGCTGCTGGGGGGCGGGCCCGCCGGTGGGCCCGTAGACCCGCCAGGGGCTGAAGGCCGAGCCCTTCGTGTGGAAGGAGACGAAGTCGATCGGGTCCTGCTGCTCCCGGGTGTGGTGCAGGAAGCCGCGCAGGAACTCGACGCCGGAGCCGGTCACGGCGGGTCCGCCGACCTTCGCGTCCGGGATGACGCTGCGCACCGCTCGCGCGGTGACCGAGTAGAGCTCGTAGAACTCCTCCGGCGTGCCCCGCCAGTAGAAGATGTCCGGCTCGTTCCACAGCTCCCAGAGCCAGGTGCGGACCTCCTCGGCCCCGTACCGCTCGAGGCAGTGCTGCGCATGGGCGGCCACCAGGGCGCCCCAGCGCTCATAGTCCCTGGGCGGGTACGCCCAGGCGCCCGCCTCGTAGTTGCTGTAGACGGTCGGACTCGGGACCACCGTCAGGTCGGCGGCGTGGTCGGGCAGCAGGTCGCGGGGCGTGAACGCCAGCTCCACCAGGACGTGGTGGCCGGCCTCGACGATGGCGTCGTACGCGCTGTCCACGAGGGAGAAGTCGTAGAACGGGTTGCCGTCCGCGTCCTCGTGATAGACGTTCCCGTTGCCCCAGTGCGGCAGACCGAAGCCGCTGCCGGAGCAGAAGACGTAGTGCGGCCGGACGTGGAAACCCCGGTCGGTCATCTCTCCGAAGGTCTGCAGGAGCTTGCGCCCCGTGGCGGTGTAGGTCCAGTTGAACTCGTCGTAGCCGATGCTCTCCCAGATGCGGGCCAGCGCCCCGCGGTCGGCCCGCGCGTCGATACGCACTCGCGCGGTGCGGACATGGGGTGCGTCCGGGTCGCTCGGGGCGGACTTGGGGAAGACCGCCTCGTCCGCGCCGATGCCTGGGTTCAGATCCGTAGTGCTCACGACCTTGCGCGCCTCTCCTCATCGGGGATGCCAGCCGTCATCGCTGACGCCGCTCCGGACGTTAGTCAGGTAGGTTGCAGATTGTCAACGATATATCGTTTGCGATGCTGCGATCGCGAGCCGTCTGCTTCGAGGCCCGCACCGGCGGCACTCGCGGCACCGACAAGATCGGCACAAAACCGCAGGACGGACGGCGAACTCGCCGAACGCTGGCGGGAACATCGCCGAGAGAGACCGACAGGTCGATGATCGAGAGGGGCACGAGATGAGGCGACGACGGAGGGCCCGCCCGCGCGATGTCACGGGCAGCGCGGCTAGCGTGTCGACGTGGACGCTATGAGCCGGCCGACGACATCGCTCGAGACCATTCCCCCACGCACGACGCTGAGCGACTACGTGGTCCGGATCCTGCGCGACAAGATGGCCCGCGGCGAGCTGCGCCCGGGACAGCACTTGCGCGAGGCCGAGCTCGCGACGGCGCTCGACGTCAGCCGGGGCCCGGTGCGCGAGGCGCTGGCACTGCTCGAGGCGGAGGGGCAGGTCGAGATCCGCCGGCACCGCGGCGCCTTCGTCAGCGTGCTGACCCAGCAGGACGTCGAGGAGGTGCACACGCTGCGCGCCGCCATCGAGGCGCTCGCGGGCGAGCGTGCGGCCACCCGGCTGACCAGCGGCCACCTCGCCGAGATGGACCGGGTGCTCGAGGCGATGAAGATGACCTCCGGCAGCGTCGAGCCGCAGGAGGCCGTACGGCTCGACCTGGCGTTCCACGACGTCATCTACGACGCCGCCGACCACGTCCGCCTGCTGCGTGTGTGGACCTCGATCCGCAGCCAGGTCTCGTTCTTCCTGCACACGCGGAACATCAACTTCCCCGACTTCCCCACGGTCGGGTATCCGGAGCACCACGAGCTCCGGATGGTGCTCAGCGAGGGCGATCCGCAGGCGGCGCGGGCGGCGGTGGAGAAGCACATGAGCGGCGCCTACTCCCGCCTGCGTCAGCTGGAGCTGCCCGACCGCTGATCCGCGACGCGCGGCGCAGTCGCGCGGCCTACGCCGCGATGGCGAAGACCAACCAGCTCAGCCCGAACCCGCAGAACCCGGTCGCGGTGGCGATCACCGTCCAGGTCTTCAGGGTGGTCAGAGTGTCGAAGCCGCAGAAACGGCCGATGAGCCAGAAGCCCGAGTCGTTGACGTGGGAGAACGTGATCGATCCGGCGGTGATGGCCACCACGATCGCGGCTAGCGCGATCCCGCTCAGGCCCAGCTCTGCCACGGCTGGCGCCATGATCGAACCGGCGGTCGTGGCCGCGACCGTGGCGGAACCCTGGGCGACCCGGAAGGCGACCGCCACCAGGAAGCCGGCGAGGATGACCGGTAGGCCCGCCTCGTCCAGGCCGCCGGCCACCAGGCCGCCGATACCAGTGGCGGTCAGGACCTCGCCGAACGCGCCGCCGGCACCGGTGATGAGGATGATCGAGCAGACCGGCGCGAGGGCCTTGTCCACCAGGTCCTCGAGCACACCACCGACGGCGCGGCCGCTGCGCGGACGGACGTAGAGCAGCCACATGGCCACGAGGGCGGTGATGAGCAGGGCGATGGGTGTGGCGCCGACGAGCTCGGACAGGCGGAAGAAGACGTTCTCCTGGTCCAGGGCGCCGGTCTCGGTGAGGGTGGTCAGCAGGGTGTTGAAGAAGATCAGCACCAGCGGCAGGAGGAGGCAGAAGATGATCACGCCGAAGCCCGGCCGCTCGTCCTCGTCCGTGTCCTCAGGCTCTCCGAGGAGGTTCGGCACGGGCATGTTCGGGTAGCGCCTGGCGATGACGAGGCTCAGCCGGTAGCCGGCGAGATACCAGGTGGGCAGGCCCACGAGCAGCGCGACGAGCACCACCAGCCCCACGTCCGCGCCCATCACGGTCGCTGCCGCCGTCGGGCCGGGGTGGGGCGGGGTGAGCGCGTGCATCATGAGGAACGCGCCGATGGAGGGCAGGACGTAGAGCATGAAGGAGCCGCCGAGCCGCCGAGCGACGGTGTAGATGATCGGCAGCATGACGATGAAGCCGGCATCGAGGAAGATCGGGAACGCGTAGAAGAGCGAGGCGACGGCGAGCGCAAGCGGCGCCTTCCTCTCCCCGAACGTCCGAAGCATCCTGTCCGAGAGCACCTGCGCGCCGCCGGAGACTTCGACCAGCCGCCCCAGCACCGCGCCGAAGCCGACCAGCAGGGCGACCTCACCGACCGTCGAGGAGAACCCCTCGACGACGACGTCCACGACGTCACCGATTCCGATCCCGCCGGCCAGCGCCGTCAGGATGCTGACGACGGCGAGGGAGAAGAACGCGTGCAGCCGCACCTTGATGATGAGGACGAGCAGGAGGGCGATCGCCGCGACGGCGATCGCGACGAGCAGGCCGGTGGGCCGGTCGGCGAGGACGAGGTCGTCCTGCGCCGCGAGGAGCATGCCGGGCATGGGGCACCTTCGGTGGGTGGGTCAAGGGGTCGTGCGAATGCCGCGTCGCGAGCGCGACGCAGCCGGGTCCCGGAGCGAGCGCTCCGGGACCCTACGTCTGTGTCAGTTCTCCGGGTCGGCGCCCTTGGGTGCGGGACCGAGCTCGCGGAGCAGGTCACCCATCCGCGAGTAGGCCTTGTTCCGGTAGGCGATGAGCTCGGCCCTGGTCTCGTCGTCGAAGTCCCCGGTCAGGCCCTTGCCGTTCTTCACACCCTTGCGGCCGGCCGCGACGGCGTCCTTGATCAGCTGTGGCGTGGCGAGGCGCTCGCCGTAGGCGTCCGCGAGCGTGCCGAAGGCGTTCTCGTACACGTCCAGGCCGGCCTGGTCCGCGATCGCGAAGGGGCCGAAGAAGCCGAGACGGAAGCCGAACGTGGTCCGCACGATCGTGTCGACGTCGTCCACGGTCGCCACGCCCTCCTCGACGACGGCGGTCGCCTCCTTCAGCAGGGCGTACTGCAGCCGGTTCAGCACCATTCCCGGAGTGTCCGCCACTTGCGCGCCCTCACGGCCGGCTCGCGCGAGGAGGTCCTTGACGGCCTCGACGACGTCCGGCGTCGTCGACTCTCCGGCGACGAGCTCGACGCCGGGGATGAACGGTGCCGGGTTGGAGAAGTGCACGGTGAGGAACCGCTCGGGGTTGGTCACCGCCGGGACGAGGACGTGCACGGGGATGGAAGAGGTGTTGGTGCCGATAATGGCGTCCGGACGCGCGTGCGCACTGATCGTGGCGAGCACCTCGCGCTTGACGTCCGGCCGCTCGAAGACGGCCTCCTCGATGAAGTCCACGTCGGCGACGGCCTCGGCGACGGTGCGTCCCGCCCGCAGGTTGCCGCGGATCTTCTCGGTGCTGCCGGGCTCGTAGAGCCCCTGGTCCTCGAACTCCTGGGCCTCCTGGAGGAGCCGCTCGAGGCCCCTGACGGAGGCGTCGACGTCGACGTCCACGATCTCGACGGACATGCCGGCGAGCGCGAGGCTCTGGGCGATGCCGCCGCCCATGTACCCCGCCCCGACGACGGTCACGGTGGAAATGGTCCTGCTCATGTCGGTCTCCTCGAATGGTGCGTGGGGCGGCTGGTGCCGCGGCGTCGTGGCGGGGATGGACGTGCCCTACCGGAGGGCGGACTGCAGCACCTGCCGGATGTAGTCGCGGTTCTCGGCGCAGACGCCGATGGAGTCGCTGCCGTAGTGCTCGCAGCAGAACGGGCCGCTGTACCCCAGCTCGAGTGCTCTGCGGATGACGGCGCGGTAGTTGATCACGCCGTATTTCAGCGGCATCGGGGCGGAGGAGTAGGAGCCGGTCTGCGGGTCCTCGTCGCGGGTGTAGTTCTTGATGTGCCAGAAGTTCGAGTACGGCAGCACCTTCTCGAACATCTCGGTGTACGGCGGCATCGGCCGGTGCAGACGGATGAGGTTTCCGAGGTCCGGGTTGAGGCCGACGGCAGCGTGATCGACGTCGGTCACGAACCGCACGGCCTCCTCGGGGGTGCCGACGTAGGTGTCCTCGTACATCTCCAGGCTGAGCTGCAGGCCGTTCTGCTGCGCGTGGTCGCCCAGCTCCCGGACCCGCTGGATGGCCAGCGGGCGCAGCTCGGGGTCGTCCACGTGCCCGTCGGCGAGCCAGAACCACAGGGCCTTCTGCTGAGCGGGCGTCAGCGCCTGCATGAACCCGGTGTTGACGACGCTCGCGCCGAAGTCGGGCGCGAGATCCATCAGGCGGTGCGCGATCCGGAGGTTCTCCTCGCCCTTCTCGAGGTCCACGACGCTGCTGCGCGTCATCGAGATGGACGAGACGGCGAGACCCTCGTCGGCGAGGACACTGTGGAACTCCTTGACGCGAGCGTCGGAGAGCTTCCCGAGTGGGACCCAGGCGTCGGTGGGATCGATGTGGTCGAAACCCAGCTCGCGCACCTGCCGCAGCTGGCCGGCCCACACTGACGCGGGTGCGTCCTCGATCGGCGTCCCGTCGGGCGCGGTGCTGCCGAACGAGAGCATGTTGCACGCGATCGGCCAGCTGTCTGCGGTATACATCCGGATCCTCCGTCTGGTAGTTCCCTATACGATATTGGGTGATGGTGACCGTACGTCAACGCAGCCCCAGGGGCCGAGCCGCGAGCAGCCTCTCTCCATGGACGATTGCGGGGCGGCGCGCCGCGAGGACTACCGTCAGTAGCGACCGATCAGCACGAGCCCGGTCCCCGGTGGGCCGCCGGCCGACGATGCCCGAGGGACGACCATGACCTACCTGATCAACAACGCCGCCGACTTCGCGGCCGAAGCCGTGCGCGGGTTCGCGGCCGCGCACCCGCAGTACGTCACCGCCGTGCACGGCGGAGTCGTGCGCTCCACGGAAACTCCTCCCGGCCAGCCGGCGCTCGTCGTCGGCGGCGGGTCCGGGCACTACCCGGCGTTCGCGGGCTGGGTGGGTCCCGGGATCGGTCACGGCGCCCCGTGCGGCAACATCTTCTCGTCGCCGTCGGCCTCGCAGGTGTACTCGGTCGCCCGTTCGGCGGAGAACGGCGGCGGCGTCATCCTCGGGTTCGGCAACTACGCGGGTGACGTGCTGCACTTCGGCGCCGCCGCGGAGAAGCTGCGCGCCGAGGGCATCGACGTGCGCATCGTCATGGTCAGTGACGACATCGCCTCCAACACCGCGGACAAGCACCGGGACCGGCGCGGCATCGCCGGGGACCTGCCCGTGTTCAAGATCGCCGGGGCGGCGATCGAAGCGGGGGCCGACATCGACGAGGCCGAGCGGGTGGCGTGGAAGGCCAACGACGCGACCCGCTCCTTCGGCCTCGCCTTCGACGGCTGCACGCTGCCCGGTGCCGAGGAGCCGCTGTTCCACGTCGAGGACGGCCAGATGGCCATCGGCCTGGGGATCCACGGCGAGCCGGGCGTCGAGGACGTACCGATGGGCCGGGCCGACGAGGTGGCCGATCTGCTCTTCGACGGGGTCATGAACGAAGCCCCCGAGGGCCACGGCGACCGAGTCGCGGTGCTGCTCAACGGGCTCGGCACGGTCAAGTACGAAGAGCTCTTCGTGGTCTACGGCCAGATCGCCGACCGGCTCGCCGAGCGTGGTCTGAACGTCGCACGCCCGGAGGTCGGCGAGTTCGTGACCAGCCTCGACATGGCGGGCCTGTCGCTGACCGTCGTCTTCCTCGACGACGAGCTCGAGCGGTTTTGGCTCGCGCCGGCCGACACTCCCGCGTATCGCCGCGGCGAGGTGGCCGGCGAGCGCACCGAGCGCACGAGCGTCTACGAGGTCGGTGAGGAGCCGGTGCCCGAGGCGAGCGAGCCCTCGCGCGAGCTGGCCGGCCGTCTCCGCGACGTGCTCGCGCTGTTCGAGCAGGTGTGCGCGGACAACGAGCACGAGCTCGGCCGGCTCGACGCCGTGGCGGGGGACGGCGACCACGGCGCCGGGATGCGTGCTGGCTCCCACGGCGCGGCGGCCGCCGGGCAGACCGCGATCGAGCGCGGGGCCGGTGCCCGCACCGTGCTCGTGCACGCCGGTACGGCGTGGTCGGAGTCGGCCGGCGGGACCTCCGGCGCCCTGTGGGGCGCCGCGCTGACCGCCGCCGGCGGGGCCTTCGAGGACTCCGACGGCGCGGACGAGCGCCGCAAGGTCGCCGCCATCGTCGCCGCCGTCGACGCCGTCCGCCGCCTGGGCGGGGCGCAGGTGGGCGACAAGACCATGATCGACGCCGCCGTCCCGTTCGTGGATACCCTGCAGGGGGAGTTCGACCGGACGGGTGACCTGGCCGCGTCCGTGGCCGCGGCCGCCTCGGCCGCTCGCGAGGCGGCGGACAAGACCGCGGACCTCACCGCTCGCCTGGGTCGTTCACGGGTGCTGGGCTCGAAGAGCGTGGGCACGCCGGACCCCGGTGCCGAGTCGTTCACGCTGCTCGCGACCGCACTCGCCGACCATCTCGGCGACCACTGAAGGAGAGACACCATGGGACAGCGCATCGTCGTCGGCGGGGACAGCGCCGGCTACAGCTACAAGGAAGCCATCAAGAAGGACCTCGAGGCGGACGACCGGGTCGAGGCCGTGATCGACGTCGGCGTGATCGGCTCCGAGGATGAGACGTACTACCCGAACGTCGCCATCGAGGCGGGCGAGAAGATCACCGCCGGTGAGGCGGACCGCGCCCTGCTGATCTGCGGCACCGGCCTAGGCGTCGCGATCTCGGCCAACAAGGTCAAGGGCGTGCGGGCCGTCACGGCGCACGACATCTACTCCGTGCAGCGCTCGGTGCTGTCCAACAATGCGCAGGTGCTGTGCATGGGAGAGCGCGTCGTCGGCCTCGAGCTGGCCCGCACGCTCGTCAAGGAGTGGGTCGGCCTCGAGTTCGACCCCACCTCGAGCTCCGGCCCCAAGGTCGACGCCATCGACGCCTACGAAGGCCTGTGATGTGACCACCTGGGTCGGCACCAGCTGGAAGATGAACTTCTCCCTCGCCCAGGCGCGGGACTACGCCACCGGCCTCGCCGCGGCGCTCGCGGAACGGCCCGAGCTCACGAGCGGCATGCAGCCGTTCGTCATCCCGCCGTTCACGGCCCTGACGACGGTCCGTGACGCGCTCGGCGCCGCCGGCGGCCCGGGCGGCGTCCTGCTCGGGGCGCAGAACGCGCACTGGGAGGACGCCGGTGCCTGGACCGGCGAGGTCTCCGTCCCCCAGGTGGCGGACGCCGGGGCCCGCCTGGTGGAGATCGGTCACTCCGAACGGCGTCAGCACTTCGCCGAGACGGTGGAGAGGACCCGGTTGAAAGTTCGTGCCACGCTGCGGCACGGCCTCGTGCCGCTGCTCTGCGTCGGCGAGCCGGCCGAGGTCCGCGACGACGGCGGTTCGACCGAGTACATCCTGGACCAGGCCCGCGGCGCGCTGGAGGGCCTCGAGGGGGCGCCTCTCGGCGACGTCCTGCTGGCCTACGAGCCGATCTGGGCGATCGGCGAGCACGGCCGCCCGGCCACCGAGGACGAGCTCGCCGAACCCATGGCGGCGCTCCAGGCCGAGTACGGCGGACGTGTCCGTGCCGTGCTCTACGGCGGCTCGGTCAGCACCGACAACGCGGGGCCGCTGCTCGGCGTGCCCGGCGTCGACGGGCTGTTCGTCGGACGCACCGCCTGGAACCTCGAGGGCTACCTCAGGCTGCTCGAGATCGCCGCGTCCTGAGAGGAAGTTCGCGACGCCCGACCCACTTCGTGCCGATTCGTCATCCGCGTGCCGATTCGTCATCCGCACCCGAACATCGCACGCACGACGCCGGGACCCGCCGCCGTCGCACCGTGGCCCACGAGCCGCCGAACGAGAGTGCTGATCTCGTCGTCATAGCGCCAACATCAACACTCGCGTCGGCCGATCGTCACCGGTTCTCGACGAGCCGACCGGGGCGCAGGAAGAAGACGCGATCAGGACTCGGCGTCGCTCAAGGTGCGCTCCCGGACGGCGAGGATGTGGACGCGCATCGTCTCGGCCACCTCGTCGGCGTCGCCGGCCTCCATGGCTCGCAGGATGCGTTCGTGCTCGGCGACCGCCAGCTCGGCGTCGACGTGGTGGTGCTCGACGAACTGGCGCAGGCGCTGGCCGTGGACGGAGATGTGGCGGGCCATCTCGATGAAGAACCGGTTGCCGGTTGCCTGGAAGATGGCGTCGTGGAAGGCCCGGTCGTCCGCCAGGTAGTCGCTCAGATCCTTCACCGAGGCGTCCCCCTCGGGCGCGTCAACCAGTGCGGCACCGTGGTCGCGCTGCTCCTCGAGCACCCGTCGCAGCTGCGGGACGAGCGACTCCCGGTGCGCCACGGCACGGCGAGCCGCGCCCTCCTCGAGCAGAACGCGCGCGTCGAACAGCTGCTCCATGGCCTCCCGGGACATGGGCGGTGCGACCTTGTAGCCACGCAGCGCCGTCCGCGTGACCAGACCGGTGGACTCGAGCTGGACCAGCGCCTCGCGGACCGGCGTCGGCGAGACGCCGAGCTGGACCGAGAGAGGATCGATACCGAGGGCCTCCCCCGCCCCGAGATGGCCGTCGACCAGCATCTCCAGCAGGGCGTCGTAGACCTCGTCACGCAGCGCCCGGCGGGAGGCCCGGAACGGGGTCGAGGCGCTACTAGATGACATAGGGCAAGCCTACGGCCCAGAGTTGCGCGTACCGCGCCGGCCTCGGGTGATCACCGGGGCTCGGGAAGAGCGCTGGGGTAGCGGCGCGCTTGCCTGCTCGCTCCAGGCCCCCGACGGTCCGCTCGACCACCTCGCCCCACGGCGTCGCCTCGATGCCGAAGGTCTGCGTGGTCTCCGAGGCGTCGAGCACGTAGGGGCGGTCCCACTGATAGAGCAGCTCGTCCAGCTCCCGCATCAGCGGCACGAACGGGTAGCTCAGCCGGAGCAGACCTCGCGGGATCCGCACGATCCGCGGCCGGCGCGCACCGGCGACCTCCGCGACGTCGGTCAGGGCGCTGCGCACGGTGACCGCCGGCGGTGACGGCACGTGCCACGCCTGCCCCCAGGCGCGCTCGTCGGTGGCGACGGCCGCCAGGGTCGCCGCCACGTCGGGGACGTAGCTGAAGCTGTGCGGGACGTCGGGGTCTCCGAAGGAGAAGACCGGTCGGCCACGCCGGGCGGAGTCGGCGTAGAGCACGAGCATGCCGTTCCAGGGCGAGAGCACGCCCATGTAGTCGGAGGCACGCACCTCGGTCGCCCGGATCCGGCCGGCCTGGTGAGCGGCGAGCGCCTCCTGCCACATCCGCGCGCGGAGCCGGCCCATGTGCCCGGGGGCCGAGAGCGGTAGGTCGCGGGTGATCTGCCCGTCCACAGGCCCGTACCCGTAGAGGTTGCCCATGACGGTCAGAACCGCACCGGTGTCTTCCGCGGCACGGAGCAGCGAGGCGGCGAGCGGCGGCCACTGCCTCTCCCAGTGCTGGTAGGACCAGCCCGGACCTCGTGGAGGTGAGGTCATGAGCCGAGCTGTACGACGCCGCGCTTCGGCTGCGCGCGGCACGAGAGCGCCATCCCCTTCCGCGCACCGTGTACGCGCCGATCCTGCCGCCGACCTCAGCCGTCGCACTCCACCTCGACCCCGACGGGACCGCTCATCTCGCAACGGCGACAGGCCACCAAGCCACCGCGGATCCGGAACACACCTTCGCCGCACTTGCCGGTTGCGGTGTCGGGCTGAGGCAGACCCACCGGACCTTGGTGGTCGCCCACCGGCGCGACCGGACCACCTCGACCGCCTGGCGCGCAGCGGAGTGCATGGCGCGCCCGGGACGCAGCCGCCGTCGTCGACTTGTGGGTCCAGCGAGCAGACCACCCCGGCAGCGGCGCAACGTGTGTGTACTCACCGAAGCGGCCAGGGCCCGATACGCCATCGGCACTGCCCCGGAGGCCGACAACCACCTACGCACATGGCGCGTCCGGCCGAGACTGGCGCACCGCCGACTCCAGGACCGAGGCCGCACTCGGGCTCGCCACGCGCAGCGACCACGCCGAGGCCTACGCCTCGCTCCTCCTGGTCGACCCCCTCGTCGCCTCACGCGCCATCTACACCGGTGAGGTCCTCACGGGCACCGTGACCGCCGCCCCAGACCGAGGCGTCTACGTCATCGCCGCGAGTCACCCACTCACCCGATTCCGACAGGATCAGAAGGTCACCGGCTGGATCGGACCCCCGAGTCTGGGCGCGAAGAGCCGGAAGCACCTCGTGCGCAACGCCGTCGTCACCGCCACCAGCATCAACGCCCGAGGCGACCTGCAAGTGACCATCGGTAAAACCGTCTGCACCGGCGCGCGAGTCGGACAGCGACTCCTCGACGTCGGCGCGACAGTCACCCTACGCCCTGCACGCACCGACCTGTTCATGCAGCAGCGCGCTTGCACCGCATTGCGACGGCGGTACACCCACGACGGCAACTGGCTTGCCGGACGCGGCCGGCAAGAACCGAAACGGCGGGACGTCCCCCTCGACATCGTCATCGCCGCGGCCGAAGACTGATCGCAATGGCCTATATCTGGTAGCCAGTTAGGGGCCTTGTCTGTGATCGACGCGTGCGGTGGCAGATGACGGTTGCGGTCAGGAGCACGCCGCCGAGGAAGGTCAGTGCGCACTAGTCGTAGCGGGTGGCGACCGCGCGCCACTGCTTGAGCCGGTTGAGCCGCGTTTCGTCGGTGTTGCGGTCGTTGCAGAGACGGTTCCAACTTCGGTGGTCTGCTGCCGGCTGGTCCATTCGGGGGCACAGGTTCGAGTTGCCCCGCCCTGGCCTTGGGGCCGAGCAGGATCTTCACGGGGGCCCAGCCAAGGTCAGGTCAATGCGTGGACATCCTGGCCAGGCCGCCCCGTGAGCGCCGGAGCGCGTGATCATCGGGCTCACGGACCTGGCGGGGCGGGCGCCGGCAGCGTGTTGATGGCCCGCACGCCGGTCGAGCCCACCGCCAGCAGCTCAGCCAGGTCGTCGGTGTCGTCACCGAGGTGCTCGCGGACCGCGGCGAAGAGGCGTTCGCAGGTGCCATCGCTGGACCAGCGCAGGTGGCGTTCGGCCACCGCCTGCCAGTGCCCGAACGCCTCGGGCAGGACCGCATCGTGTGCTGGATGGCCTCGCACGTCAGCGCAGATGCCGCAGAAGGGACACAGAAGTGACCATCACCGTCCCCGAGCTTGCCTTCCCCGCTGACACGAAGGGCAAGAGTGACGGTTCCAACCTCGCCCCGACCGACAAGCGTGCCGGCTGCGCGAAACATGCAATCAGAGGGCAGAACCGGTCGACACGGTGCGCAGTTCATGCAACCATGGCGCGACGCGCCGATCGTTCCGGTCCGGACTACTGGCCAGCGGCGCTCTCTGGGCTGTGCGTCATGCATGCGGACAAGCGGCTCGCTCACAGGTAACGAAGGAGTGCTGATGAGGAAGACACGGTTGGCAGCTGCCGCCACGGCTGCCGCAATTCTGCTTGCTGCAGCGGCGTGCTCGACCGGGGGCGGCAACGTCGAGGCGTCGGGCGACGGGAGCGAGTTCACGTACCGGATCCCTGATCGGTTCAAGAACTGGTTGGAGGACAACAGATGGAACGAGCCGCTTCAGGAAGGCGCGGGCGTCGAGGTCAATTTGGTCGCCGGCGGACCCGAAGACCGCCACTACGAGCAACTGGACCTCATCCTCGGTGACGGAACCCTCGAGGACGCAACCGTCGCCACCATGGCCCAAGCCCAGGTGTACGGACGCCAGGGAGCACTACTGGATCTCGCCCCGCTAATCGAGGAACACGCTCCGAATCTTCAACGGTATATCGAAGAGAACCCCGACTACCGCAACCTGGTCCAGAACACTGATGGCAGCATCTACGGACTTGTAAACGAGTACCCCAGGATCTCGATCCTTTCCTTCTACCGTCAGGACATGTTCGAGGAGGCCGGCATATCGAGTGCACCCACCTCGGTCGAGGACTTCACCGAGGCGCTACGGAACCTCAAGACCACCTTCGGTGACGACGGCAACTATTACCCACTCGGCGGACGCGACGACTTCATCAACTATCAGTACGCGTTTGGTGCTAACGATAGAATCGATAAAGAGACGAATGAGGTCCACGGAATCTACGAGTCGGGGCACGGGTTAGACATCCATGCAGACGGCTTTCGCGACATGATCGAGTGGTACAACGCACTCTATGAAGAACGGCTGATCGACCCGGAGTGGGTGCGGGGGCAGGCCACAGAAGAGACCTGGCAAACACAGATGCTAACAGGGGCTATATCGGTTTCAAACGACTTCTTCACACGACCCTTCTGGTTCATGACAAATGCAGACCGTGACACGTACCCTGACTATCAGATGGCGACCATGCCCGCACTGAAGAATGATGGCGAACAGATGTACCAGCCAGCCGAACCGCGATATAACACCGAACGCGTCTTCGTAGCGAGCGCCAACACGGACAACTCCCTCGCCATAATCAAATTCTTGGACCATCTGTACAGCGAAGAGGGACAGCGCACCTACCATTACGGGGTCGAGGGTGAGTCGTACGAGGTCGTCGACGGTGAGCCTGAGTACATCGTCGAATACGAGGAGAACACCGATCAGGATGTCGGCACTCCTGTGTGGAACTTCATGCAGGACCGCCTCACTTATCCGGCCCCGGTGAACGACGATGCCTTCTACAAGTGGCAGGATGACTTCACGAAGGACTTCGCCTCAGACTACTTCGAGAATTATCTCGTAGAGTATCCAGTGTTGCAATACACCCCAGAGCAACTCGAGGAACGGACCCGCCTTCTAGCTTCTGTAGAACCCTTCGTCGATGCCCAGCTTGTCGAATTCGTTAGTGGTGACACGCCACTGAGCGAGTGGAATAGTTTTCTGCAGGAGGCCGATGCAATGGGTTATCGCGACATCACCGCGATCGACCAGGAAGCCTGGGATGCGCAGCGCTCCTAGGCTCTGACGCCAGAAGAATCGAGCGAATGAGACTGGCTCGAGCCCACGGACGATCGACGAGGTTGACAATGAAACAGACAGCTCCGCCGAGGGAGCGGCTCGCGAACGCGGCGGTCTCGGAGGCAGTTGGAAAGTCAGCGCCTGTGCCGCGAAAGGCAACGACCTGGCAGCGCGTGAAGAAGAATAAGGTCCTCTTCCTCATGTTGGTTCCGGGTCTGATTCACCTTGTGCTCTTCAAGCTCGGCCCGGTCGGAGCGCTCGTCATCGCATTCCAGGACTTCAGCACGTTCCTAGGCATCACGGGAAGTGAGTGGGTCGGCCTCGAGAACTTCAGGCGCTTCATGGAGGACCCCATGATCGGGCGACTGATCGCGAATACGGTCATTCTCGCCGTGCTCGTCCTGTTTGTAAGCTTCCCGATCCCGCTGGTCTTCGCGCTCATGCTCAACGAGGTACGGCTCCGGTGGCTCCGAAGGTCGGTCCAGACAATAAGCTTCATCCCGTATTTTGTGTCGTCCGCAGTGCTAGTCAGCATCATGTACACGCTGTTCTCACCCAACGGCGGCGTTGTGAATGTCGTCCTCGAAGCCTTCGGTCGAGAGAGCATATCCTTCTTCACCGAGCCGGCCTGGTTCCGGCCCCTCTACACGTTCATGCACGTCTGGCAGAACTTCGGCTACTCGGTAATCATCTACATGGCTGCAATGTCGGCGATCGATCCGACCCTGTACGAGGCCGCAGATATTGACGGCGCAGGACGCTGGCGCAAGATCCTGAACATCACCATTCCCAGCATTTCGACCATGATCGCGGTGATGTTGATCCTAAACGTCGGCCAGATTCTGACGATTGATCTCGATAGGATCCTCCTTATGTACAACCCGGCGGTTTACTCCACAGCTGACGTCATCCAGACATATGTATACCGGCTGGCCTTCGCGTCGGAAGGGTTCCCGGATTATAGCTATGCCGCGGCCGTAGGGCTCATCCAGGGTGCCATCGCCTTCGTCCTCGTTCTGCTAACGAACAAGGCGTCGCAGAAGTTCACTGACTCGAAGGTGTTGTGAAATGATTACTACGCGGGTACCTGAGATGCGACGCCGGCATCGGGACTGGTCGCTATTCGGTGTAGTGAACGGATTCCTACTCATCCTCGCTGCGGCCGTATGCATCTATCCGTTCATGTACATCGTCGCAGTGGCGGCGTCTGACGGAAATGCGGTCCTCCAGGATCAGGTGGTTCTGTGGCCGGTTGACCTCAATGTCGAGACCTTTCGATACATTCTCGCCAATGAACGCCTCGGTGTCCTCAGAGCATTACTAAATTCGATCGGATACACGGTGGCTGGCACCGTTGTCGCAGTCGTTCTCACATATTCCGTCGCGTATCCGCTATCGAAGCCAAGACTGCCGGGCCGCACGTTCATCATGATTACGTTTGTCGTTACCTGGATCTTTGAGGCGGGCATCGTGCCGGCCTACATCGTGAACAGTCGACTCGGTTTGGTTAACAATGTTCTGATCATGGTCTTGCCGCTGGCAATCAGCACCTTCCTACTGATTGTCACAAAATCCTTCATCGAGTCGATACCTACGGAACTTGAAGAGTCAGCATACATGGATGGCGCGAACGACCTTCAGATCCTGCTCCGTGTCTACCTGCCGCTCTGCAAACCGGTGATCGCCACCATCGCAATCTTCTACGCCGTGCAGACCTGGAATCAGTTCCTATGGCCACTGATCTACTTGAGAGATGCCTCGCTGCAGCCCATCCAGGTCGTCTTGTACCGGTTGCTCCTGGCATCAGGCGACCAGTCCCTGAACTTCGAACGGACAATATCGAACGGGTTCCTTGTGATCCCTGAGAACATCAGGGCGGCGACCATGGTCTTTGCGATCGTCCCCGTCCTCATCTTTTACCCGTACGCGCAGCGGTACTTCAACAGAGGTATCCTCGTAGGCGCAGTCAAGGGCTGAGGAGCACAGGTGCTTCAGGGACTTGTCACGAGCGGCACTGCATGGGTCAGCCGTCTTGCGCTGCTGAACCTGCTCTGGCTGGCCGCGAGCCTAGCAGGGCTCGGCGTCTTCGGCGTCTTTCCAGCGACATTGGCCGCCTTTCAGCTTGTGCGCGACTGGAGACATAGACCCAAATCCGCCGAGCAGCCCTATGTGCGGCGTTACCTCAAGCTGGTGTTGGATCGGGCGGCTTCCGGAAATCTGTGGGGCTACGGCGTCCTCGCCGTTGGATACGTGATCTACGTCGGAATCTCAGTGGCAGCGACCGCTGATTACCTAGCGTTGCGTATCCCGGTTCTCGGGTTGTTGATAGCGGCCGGCATGGCACTTCTTAGCGTGGTTGTCCACCTACCCTTCATGTTGGCGCATGTTGAGGCGTCGTGGCGGCATCTGATCCGGGCCAGCTTGTTCTATGGATTCACCCATCCGCTCGGAACGATGCTGGTGGTCGCCTCTGGTTTGGCCCTTTCGTTTGTCTTCGGTCGGTGGCCGGCTCTCGCGTTCTTCTTCACCATCTCGCCGATGGTGATGCTGACGGTGTCGATTGACCTTGTCGGCTACCAGAAGTTGCAGTACCGGGCCACGGCTGCTTCTCGCTGATGTGCAGCGTCTATGGTTCGACCACGATCCGCGGACGTCTGTGCGGGGGCTTAGTCACTCACTCTCGAGCTGCCGAAGGCTCACGACGCCGGTGGCTGATCTCTCGACGGCCACGGCTCATCGTAGCTGCCTGACGGATGGCTTCGACCATGCTGGCTGGGTCGGCAACGCCGCGGCCGGCGATGTCGAACGCGGTGCCGTGGTCAACGGACGTCCGGATCACGGGGAGTCCGACAGTGACGTTGACGCCAGCGTCGATTCCAAGCACCTTGACGGGACCATGCCCCTGGTCGTGGTACATCGCCACAACGAGGTCGTAGTCACCACGAGATGCCAGGAAGAACGCGGTGTCCGCCGATAGCGGGCCCTCGACGGCGAGACCGTCGGACTGCATGCGTGAGATCGCTGGCACGATCTTGCTTTCTTCTTCACCGTACCCGAACAGGCCATTCTCCCCTGCATGTGGGTTGATGGCGCACACCGCGATACGGGGGCACACGATCCCTGCCTGGACCATGGCATCGTGCCCGCGGCGCGTAGTCCGTTCGACCAGGCCTGGCTCGATCTTGTCGATCGCATCGATCAGCCCGATGTGTGTCGTGACATGAACGACGTTCACCTTAGGCGTGGAGAGCAGCATTGATACCTCATCAACACCGCAAAGCTCGGCGAGCAATTCGGTATGCCCTGGGTAGGCATGACCGCCGAGATGTAAGGCCTTCTTGTTGATCGGCGCAGTGCAAATCGCATCGATCCGTTCGCTCACCGCGAGTTCAGCAGCGTGCTTGATGTACTGATAGGCAGCTTCCCCTGCGGCGCCAGAAATCTGTCCCCATGAGAGCGACTCAGGTAGCAGGTCGAGGTCGACAACATGTACGCGTCCGAGGCCAATGTCGAACTCCTCGGGGGAAGAAATGGGCACGAATGTTGGCTCCAGCCCGCAAACACGTGCAGCCTTCCGCAGGCGGGAGATGTCACCGATTACAAATGGGCGTAGCGAGCTGTCAGACGAGAGTTCCAAGATGGCACGCAAGCATATTTCTGGACCTATGCCGGCCCCGTCCCCCATCGAGACGGCGATGAGCGGGGTGGTCTGGGTTTCCGAAGCAACAGGCAACGGCGTCTCACTTTCGTTCACTTGAGCTGGGTTGGTGGCCGGTCTGTTGAGGTGGTCGAGAATCAAGGACAGCGACGTCCCGTCGGTGAAGCTCCCCGGTCGCAGCACGATGTCTCGGCGGGAGCTGCCGCGCAGCGCGACCGCTCCGACGTGGAACTGATCGGTGACGGCGAGCACCGCGGATTCGTCACCTTGGTTCGCCAGCCGGGTCAAGGTGGCATGGGCCGTCTCGCCACCGAGAATGACCACCGCGGTTTCTGGAGGTGCTTGCTGCAGGGCCGCCGTCGCGATCTCGGCGAGTCGGACGGACGCCTGCAGATTTCGCCTCCCGCGCTCGATTAGGGCGGTAATAACAACCGTGCCACCATCACTCAGCATCCGGCTCGCGGTATCGATGGCGTCTGACGGAGACAAGGCTCGCCTCGTGGACTTCCGTGCGGCGATGTCGACCTGCAGGTGCCGCTCGGCAGTGGTGACCGCTTGCGCCTCGTGGCGGGCGGCGGGGTCCATGGTGCCGAGCACAACGAGAGTTGCGGAACCGTGTTGGATCGTCCGTGGCGCGGTGACATTCGTATGTACGCCAACCAGATCAGTGCCGCCGCGCGGTCCGGCTTCATGACAGCGCCCTAGGGTCTGCCCCAGTGCGGCTCGCAGCAAGGCCGAACTACCCACCAACACGTGTCCCGAGGCTGCACGCACGATCGCAGCAAGGTCGCCATCCGTAGCGGCGTCACATGCAGAGACGAGTCCGCCAACCGCGTTGGAAGTGAGCACTCTCGAAAGGTCTGGGGATCGCACGACGTCGAGCGCGACTACTGTGATCGGTAGGTCATACGTAGCGAGGCCAGCCAGGTGCGGGGGCGCGGAGACGCCCTCTGCCTTCCAGGCAGGACTGTCTCGGAGGACGCGGCCGTTCACCGTGAGTTCGCCGTTTGTGACCACGCGCCGACGGGCCGGGAGCGCCGGACAGAAGACCACAGGTCCACGCCGCCGGGCTGCACTGAGCATGGATCCGACGGGCCCGCGGAGCTGGGAATCGACTTTGAAGAAGCAGTTCCGATTGCCAACCGTGGCTAATGCGCGGATCAGGACATGTGTCGCCGTGGCTCCAGGCTCGTCACGAATACTCAGGTCTATCGCGAGCGGGGATTGGGGCGCTGGGTCGAGGGCGACGCCGAGGCTGAGTCGAGCGCCGCCGAAGACCTCGTAGAGCACCCCTGCTGACTCGGCCGCGCCCGTGAGGTCGTCTGCGAGCACGGTGGCGGGTTGGCTGGTTAGGTACCCGAGATTCTCGGGGAGTCCGTTACCGGGTGCCATTATCGGCAGCCAATACCACGTCCACCCCTGCGGCGCGGAACTGATCTATTACGCCAGGGTCTGCGTCTGTGTCAGTAACGAGCGTCCACTGAGCGCCCAAATGCGTCCATGCGTCGAACGGCTCGTGGTTCAACTTCGCCGCGTGGGCGAGTACGTAGACGGCGCGACTTCGGGCGGCCACAAGCTCCTTGAATCGCGTCTGTTCCAGGTCCGCCTCACAGAGGCCGTACCGGGCCGAGACACCGTCGGCGCTGACAAATGCGATGTCGAACGTCATCCGGCTGACGGACATCTCGGCCAGCGGCCCGACGAAGCCGCCACTGAGCGGCCGCAGCCGGCCACCTATGCACTGCACTCGTAAGCACTCGCTCGACTGTAGGTGCGTCAGGACGGGCAAACTAGATGTAGTCACGTCTGCTTCGACTGCCGAAGTCGCAAGTTCCCGAGCCACCATGGCGATGGTCGAGCCTGCGTCCAGAAAGGCAGAGTCCGCATCGCCGACGAGTTTCGCGCAATGAGCAGCGATGGCTCGCTTGGCGTCTAGAGCCTCGTTGCGACGCTGCAGCAGGGAGGTCTCAGGAAGGTGGGACGTCGAGATGGCTCCACCGTAGGTCCGTGCTAATCGCCCGCTCGCACTGAGCACGGCGAGATCCCGCCGGATAGTCGAAGCCGTGACGCCGAACCGCCTGGCCAAGTCATCGACGCTCGCCAGCCCGAGCTCGGTCGCCATATCGAGGATCGCCTCGCGGCGTGTTTCCGACGCTCTCATTGCGGACGACTCACCCTCCGGATCGACTCGCTAACGGTACGAGCCCACCCTAACTGATGTGCGTGTTTCGTGCTACTCTAGCTGCGCGAAAAGCGCAACTTAGGAGGCGAGTTGGCCCAGATGAACACACGTCCCAAAGGGGTTCTGGTCCCCACACCATGTCCCGAGAACCACGCATCCTTCCTCCATCGGCTACCGGACGAACGACTCGCAGTTGCCTGGTTCGGTGGCTCGCGAGAGGGTCGGCCCGACGTTAGGATCTACTGGTCCGTGCGCGAGATGGGTACATGGGGGAAGGCCGAACAGCTGTCGCCGGACACAGACGGCTCCGACCAAAACCCAGTTCTTGCGAGCCTTCCAGGAGGTGAGTTGTGGCTGCTTTACACGTCGCAGCACCTAGGCGCGCAGGACACGGCGAGGGTCATGCGCCGCGTGTCTCTGGACAATGGCCTGACCTGGAGCGAGCCGGCGGCGCTTCTTGAGAAGACGGGCGTGTTCATACGACACGACCTGATCGTGCTCTCGGACGGGACTCTGCTACTTCCCGCCTTCCATTGCACCGTCCTGCCGGGAAGGCAGTGGCACGGAGACGCAGACACCAGCGTCGTATTGCGCAGCACCGATCAAGGCCGCACTTGGGACGAAGTCGAGGTGCCTGCCAGCGTCGGCGCCGTGCACATGAACATTGTGCCCTTCGAGGATGGAGGGCTGGTGGCATTCTTCCGGTCGCGGTGGGCTGACTACGTCTACCGGAGCGAATCCAACGACGGCGGTCAGACATGGACGCCACCCAGCCCCCTCGACGTGCCCAACAACAACTCGTCCATCCAGGTGCGCGCGGCTCCTGAGTACGGTCCTGACACCCTCGTGGCGGCACTTAACCCAGTCCAAGCCCCTCCTGGGAGTGAGCATGGCGATCCCGCTCGATCCACTGACCCTGGAAAGCTCATTGCCCCGGGCGAGACCACACCGATCGACCGTCATGCCGTGTGGGGACCGCCGCGCATCCCGTTGTCGCTCTTGCGTTCGGATGACCGAGGAATCACCTGGGTGCATGTTGTGGATTTTGAACAAGCAGGACAGGTCCCAGAAGAAGATCTCCGCGCCGCGAGCGACAAGCGTAAGAACGAGATGAGTTATCCCTCCGTGATAGTCGTCGGTAGAGAGGTCCACGTGACTTACTCATACAATCGGCTGGCGATCAAACACGTGATCGTGGGCCCCGAGACGGTGGCAAAATGAACCCCGAGGTGACGCTCCCCGATGGCCGAGTGGTCCTCGGCACGATGACGTTCGGAGACTCGATCGGTGAGTCTGACGCCGCATCCGTCTTGGACATCTACCTCTCTGCTGGTGGGCGCCACGTCGACACCGCGAACGGGTACGCGGGTGGCGCCAGCGAAGAGATCCTTGGCAGTCTCTTGCGCGGTCGGGACGACTTGTTCGTTGCGTCCAAGGTGGGCATCCCACATCCCGACTCCGAGGGATTCCCACCATTGTCCCGCGAGGCTATCCTCAGGAGCATCGACGGAAGCTTACGTCGGCTGGGTCGCGACCAGATCGACCTCTACTACCTTCACCAGCCCGACCCGGACACACCGATTCTGGAGACACTCGAGACCCTCGCTGGCCTACTCCAGGAGGGACGGATTCGCAGCTGGGGCCTTTCCAATTTCGCCTCGTGGCAACTTGTGGATCTCGCGAACAACGCCTCTTCGATCGGGCTCGCTGCCCCGCTTGCGAGCCAGCAGATGTATAACGCGATCTGCCGGAAGATTGAGGATGAGTTCGTCGCAGCCGCAAAATACGCTGCCACCCCGATAATCGCATACAACCCACTTGCCGGTGGACTGCTCACCGACCGTCACCGGTATGAGAACAAGCCTCAGCATGGTCGGTTCGGCGAAGGTCGCCTCGGAGCGATGTACATAGAACGATACTGGGACCCCCGGATATTCGAGGCAATCGACCGTCTGCGAACGGTCGTTGGACGGTCCGGATTGTCGATGGCCGAGCTGTCACTGCGCTGGCTGCTCAGCAAACCCCAAATCTCAGGCCTCCTCGTCGGAGGCTCTCAGACAAACCACGTCGCCGAGAACCTTGACATGGCAGCGAAGGGCCAACTCGACGCCGAACTCGTCTCAGCCGTGGACGCGATCGGCAACTGGCTGGCCGGGCCGGTACCCCATTACAAGCGGTAATCGAAGGGAAACGTCTTGCAAAATCTATCCGCCCGATTCAGGCGACGTGAACGGGTCATCGGATATTGGTCGGTCCTCGACGCTCCCGTAGCAGTTGAGTGGCTCAGCACTGTCGGCTATGACTACATTGCGGTCGACGCCCAACACGGGCTGCTCGGCTATTCCGGGATGCTTGCCGATCTCATGGCTGTGGATGCTGGCGCGCAGAAGACCGGAACGGTTGGACTTGTCCGCGTGCGCGCGAACACCCCAGCCGATATCGGCGTCGCACTCGACGCCGGCGCGAGCGGCGTCATCGTCCCGATGATCAACAGCGCCGAAGAGGCAAAGGCAGCCGTGGCGTCTGCCATGTATCCGCCCTTCGGGGAGCGCTCTTTCGGCCCTATGCGCTCCCGCCTTCGAATCGGTCCTGAGCCTGCCGTCGCGAACGCGAATGTCGCTGTCCTCGTGATGATCGAGACCGCCCGTGGGCTCGACCACCTCCCGGAAATCGCTGCAGTCCCAGGCATCTCGGGTCTCTACGTCGGCCCGTCAGACCTCGCACTTGGCCTGGGAGCGTCCCACCCCAAGGACCCAGCCGTTGCGGACGACTTCGAGCGAGCCCTCGTACAAGTCCGTGACGTTGCGAGCGAGGTGGGAATCGCGGCTGTCATCCACACACCTGACGGACGAACTGCGCATCGCCGGCTGGCCCAAGGATTCACGGGCGTCACTATTGCGAGCGATCTGACGCATCTCGAGGCGGCAGCTCGTAACCACCTCACGATTGCATCGGCCACCGAGTAGGACTCCGGTCCAGCCAGGCAATCCAGTCGTCGCTGACAACTGCGCTGTACTCGTGAGAATTGTCGAAGATCATCTTCTGGGAGCGCCGTGATCCCGCCGTAGGCACCCTCAAATTCACCTGCTGCGAGCGCTTCGCTCTAAGGCGCTTGAAGATCGTCTGAGGAGTTACCCGCCCGCTGAGTCTTAGGTGCCGTGGTGAGCCAACCGCGGAGTTCTGTCGGAAATTGGGCTCAGTCCAGGCAGCGGGCATCACGCCGACCCACTGGTCGGCCGGGTTCTACTGGCCGGCTAGGGATCCGCCGATCCCGCCGATGCTGAAGTACTTGTTCAGCACGGAGAAGAGCAGCACGGGGGGCAGCATCATCACTACTGCGATTGCCATCACGAGGCCCCAGTTGGTTGCGTTCTGCTGGAAGAATGATTGCAGGCCGACGGGCAGCGTGTAGACGAAGTCGGAGCGCAGGAACACCAGGGCGACGAGGTAGTCGTTCCAGGAGAGCAGGAAGGAGAAGATCGCGGTCGAGAGCACGCCGGGCGGGGAGTTGCGGAGCACGATGCGGACGAAGCCGCCGAATACGGTGCATCCGTCTAGCCAAGCGGCTTCCTCGAGGTTGATGGGGATCGAGTCGTAGTAGGCCGCCATCATCCAGATCGCCACGGACATCGTCATACCGACGTAAACGATCGTGACGCCACTCAAGGTATCGACTAGCCCGAGCTCGGCGAACAGGATAAACAGCGGGATCACGGCAGTCACCAGAGGCAGTGACTGAACGATGAACAGCGCCAGCGAGAAGCCGGACACGAGCTTACCCCGGCCGCGGGAGAGCACATAGCCGGCCGGTGCGGCGACGACTAGGGCGATCGCCACGGTGACCGCGCTGACCATGAGGCTGTTCTCCAACCAGAGCCGCACGTCGGTCTCGCGGAAGATCGTGACGAAGTTCTCCAGTGTGACCGCTGACGTGGTGGTGCTGCCCAGCGACGGCCGCAGGGACAGCACGACGACGGCGCCGATCGGGATCAGAGCGAGCGCGGTGATGGCAGCCATCACCGCGAAACGCCACCATCGGCCGCGCATCTCCTTCTGGCTCAGATTCGGGCGTCGGCGGCTCGGGGCCGCCGTTCCCACTGTCGTGGTGCGCAGGTCTGTGTTGGTCATGTGACGTTTACCTTCCTGATGCGCCGGAAGAGGACGACCGAGACCACGATTAGGACCGCCGTCATGAGGAAGGCGATCGAGACGCCCGTTCCTGTGTCGAACTCCTGGAACACGGTGCGGTAGGCGAGCACGACCAAGGTGCTGGTGGCGTTCACCGGCCCACCACCGGTCAGGAGAAAGATGGTCGGAAAGTCGTTCACGCAGAAGATCGTCATCAAGATCCAGCTGATGTACGTCGACTTCGAGATGAGCGGCAACGTGATCTGCGTGAACTCGCGCCAGCGGCTCGCACCGTCGACCTTTGCCGCTTCGTAGACGTTGTTGTCCACCGCTGCCAACGCTGCGGACATCATCATCATCATGAACGGGAAACTGATCCAGACCTTGAACACGCAGACCGTGACCTGCGCCAACGTCGGGTCGGCCAGGAAGTTGATGTTCCCGAGCCCGATCGCCTGCGTCATCACCGGGATCGGGCTCTGCGGCGTCGCCACGAGCCAGTTCCACGCCGTGGCCGAGACGACGATCGGCACGACCCACGGGAGGAGGAGCAGTACCTTGAACAGGGTTCCCCCGGGGATGTGCGTGCGCAGCAACATCGCAAGGGCGAGCCCGATGACCCAGCTACCGAAGACGCCCACGAGCGTGAAGACCAGCGTAAACCCGGCGCTGTTCCAGAAGCCCGGGTCGGACAGCACCTCGCGGTAGTTGGCCGGACCGACGAAGTCACCGGTATCGATCAAGGTGCCGTCGCGCAGGCTCTGCATGGCTGCATAGATCAACGGATAGAGGTTGATCAGGAGGAGCAGGAGGGCTGCAGGTGCGGCGAACACCAGCAGTGTCCGGCCACCCGGACCGACTTGTCGCGGAGTCGGCGGTCGGCCGGGGCGACCTTGCCCCGAGACGGCGATTCCCTGTCGGGCTCGGTCCAGCCCCTCTCTCAGCGACCGTGTCGACATATTCGATTCCCCGATCTAGGAGTTGCTGATGGTGGCTTCGACCTCACGCTGAAGCCGCGCGAGCGCAGCCCGGGCGTCGGTTTGACCGCTCAGGATCGATTGGGTGAAGTTGGTCATCACGGGCGTGGCGTCAACGGCCGTGACGCCAAAGAACAATGCGTCACCGCCCGGGGCAGCCCAGGTTCGAGCCACAGGCTGCCATTCTTCGATGATCTTGGTGTTGTTCTTGTCGGCTTGGAACTCGTTCGTTTGGGTGATCGACTTTAGCGGCGGCAGCCCAATACCTGTGTTTTCGGTCCACAGTGGCGCCATGTTTTGGAAGTAGTACGTCATGAATGCCTCCGAGGCCTGCTGGCTCGGGGTGTCCCTATACATCATGATGTTGTTCGGGAAGAACAGCGCTCCCTTGTCTCCCGAGGGGCCCGTCGGCGGGGAAAGGACTTCGAGCTCGTCCTTGATCGCCCCGCCGGCGTTGTTTGCGAGACCGCCGGTGTCGTAGCCCATCCCGAAGGTCCGCTGCTTCCACTGGGTGAGGACGTTGTCGCTGGTGTAGGTCGGGCTCCTAGGATCGGCATACCCCTTGTGAACCATCTCGAGGACGAATTCCATCGCCTCGATGTTCTGCGGGGTCACGCACGCCGGTTCTTGGTTCGCGTCGAAGAGTCCGCCACCGTTGTTGATCATCCATGACGTCAACGCGTGGCTTCCGGTGAAGGAACCAGCGCCGGAACCGGTGCCGTAGCCGTATACGCCGATCTTCTTCAGCGCCGCGCACGCGTCGAGATAGGATTGCCAGTCGGTCGGCGGTTCGGCGCCGGCCTTTTCCATGAGCGTGCGGTTGTACCAGATGACGCGCATGTCGAGGTTGTAGGGCACGGCCGCATAGCCGTTGGCCACCCTCATCGTCTCTAGCAGGCCCGGCAGGAAATCGTCGTACAGGCCGTTCGACTTCCAGCTGTCGATCAGATTATCGGCGTAGGCGATGGCACCTTGGGTCTCGAACTGGAACGCGAGGGTGCTGCCTCCCGAGCTGACGGCCGGCCCGGTGCGTGAAGCGACTGCCGAGGTGAAGGTCTGGATGAAGTTGGCCCATTGGATCACTTGATAGCTGGATGGCGGTGTTCCCGGTTCGGGTTCGTAACCGAGCGTGATCGCACGGTCCACCTCGGAGAAGTTCGTCTGGCCCCAGGGCATGTTCCAGAACTTGAGGCGAGTGTCCGAGCCGGAGAATCCCCATCGGGCGCAGCTGGAAAGCCCCAGAGCCGCGACTGTTGCCATCCCGGCTCGCAGAACCGTCCGCCTGCTCATGGTGCCCGGCCTCGGGTAGAGCGATCTCGGCATTACATGGCCCCCGTTCCGTGATCGATTCGTAGTGGACCTGACGACACGGGCTCTTGCTCCACGGCTATCAGCAGCAGTCGTGCGTAATCGACAAAACGTGGGAGGTCGTCGGGTGCTGCTGTGCTGTCGATGACCGCGGCCGCCAGTCGCTTCATCGCGACGCGGTGTGCCGATTCGTGGCCGATCGGCAGCATGGTTTGGCCGCTCGGGTCCGTCACCTTTGCAATGGGCGACGCAGCGGTGGCCGGATCCGGGAGCAGCAGCTGTGCCCGGCCGTCGCTGCCCGAGATGGACAGCGAGGCGCACCGGGGTCTGGCGTGAGTGGTGACGATCGTGATCATGGCGATCGTCTCGTCGGTTAGCCGACCGCTCAGGACCAAGTGACGCTCATCGCGGCGCAGCACCGCCAGGTCGATGAGCCCACCGGCAGTTGCCGTGACGAGATCGAGCAGCCCCACGGAGGCCCGGAGGAGGTCCGTACCGGGCACGGCCGTCGACCGAACCTCGAGGACGGCGTCAGGTCTGCGGTACCGGGCGACGCCGTCGCGAATCGCGTCCACCGCCGGGCTGTGACGCCAGCCCGCGTCAATCACGACCGGGCAGGTGACGGACGCGACTTCACGCAGGGACACGGCATCGAGCGGCCACGGGTCGGCGAGTAGGATCGCGCGGGCCCCTGAGGCTGCGGCTGCCATCATCCGGCCCGCCCACCGCGGGCCACCGACGGCGACGACATCCTTGGGTTCTGTGACTGCGGCGTCGTCGGCGGGACGGAACGTCATCGGCAACGATCCGATCACCGTGTTCAGCCGGTCACGGTCGCGTTTGTCGTCGAGCTCGTTCAGGCTCAATGTCAGCGGCATTGTGATCACGCCCTCACCTCTGTGGGTGCCGGCTGCGTCGCCAGCAGGTTTGTGGCCTGGTCAGCGAGCTCGATTGCGAAGGCGAGGTCCGCGACCAACGTGTCGAGTGCCGGTGCCGTGCCCCGACCGTCGAGGAGGTCACCGATCGAGCGCCACAGGCGCATGTATCCGTTGTCGGTGGTCGGCCCCATGCGGGTGCTGGTGAACCCGGTCTCCGGCGAGGGCGCGGTCAGGTCGGCGACGGCGGATCCGGCGTGGACGTAGGAGGGGCCGAAGTCGGCGAGGAGCGCGTTGTCGTCGCCGATCGCCTCGAGCTGCCAGTCGGGGAACCAGTTTCGTGACGAACCGCCGAAAACCTCGAGCAGGTGGCCCCCCACATCGGCCAAGATGAGGTAGCCGCCGGGGGCGGGTTCCCTGACCGCGATTACGCGGAGTGGTGCGTCGGGCAACAGCTGCCGGGCCAGTGGGAGGTCGTGGATCGCCAGGCCGAGCACACCGCCGCGCAGGCGGGCGATGCGATCGTCCAGTGACGGCCGGGAGGGCGCAGGTGAAGCAACGCTCGGGCCCGCCGGCCGGCCGGTGACCTCCGTTGCGAGGTCCTCCGTCACGGGGTTGGGTGGGATATGGGTGGCGATGCGGACCGTGTGTGCACTCGCGCCGGACTCGGCCCAGCGTCGGCTCACGGTCTGCCATACCGGGTCGAAGCTGTGCATGGTACCGACGATGACCGGTACTCCGGTCTCGCGTGAGACCCGGGCAATGTTCTCGGCCTCCCCCACGGACATGGCGAGCGGCTTTTCACACAGCACCGCTCCGACCCGAGCGCGGCACGAGGCGATCACCTGCTCGGCGTGGACCGGGTTGGGCGAGCAGATCACGACGACGTCGGGCACGTCATCGGTGAGCATGTCTGACAGCGACGAGACCGCCGTTGCGCCGACCCGACGAGCAACATCGGCGGCGAGCGCCTCATTAACGTCAGTGACCGCGGTGACCCGAAATGTGTCCTGGAACCGTGCCAACGTCGGCAGGTGGATGGCCTGGGTTGCGGCTCCTGCGCCGACGACACCGACGCGGGCAATTCGAGATGGCATGTTGTCCCTTCGACGACCTCGTTGTCCGTCCGGTGAACCGCGGTTCCTGCGAATAGTTTTGTCCGCGATACCTTTGGTTGTTGAGCGTAGCTCGGCGGCCAGCATGGGTCAAGGCAGCGGGGCAGACTGTCCGTGACCCCAGCCAGAGCAGAGGAGACTCAGTGACCGACTACCAAACCACGACCGTTCGAGGCACCCGGGGCCCCTACCGCAGCGGCATACGACGTCGGGCACAGATCATCGAGAAGGCCGTCGAGGTGTTCAGCTCATTCGGCTACCGCGCTAGCACCATCCGCGAGATCGCCGACCGCGTCGGCATCACCCCGGCCGCGGTCATGAAGCATTTTGGCGGCAAGGAACAACTCCTCCTCGAGGTGCTCCGAGTCTGGGACGAGGCCCAGGTCGAGTCGCCGCGCACGCACACCGGCCTCGACGCGATACGCGGCTTGCGCGACCGGATGATCTGGCACACCGAGCACCCAGGACTCCTGGAGCTCTACCTGACCCTAGCCACTGAAGCGACCGACCCGTCCCATCCGGCACATGACTACATGACGTTGCGGTACGCCGGCACCCAACGCCGTTTCGAACAGTGGCTGCGTGAGGCGATGGAGTCCGGTGAGGTCGAAGCGATGGACGCGGCCACGTTGCGCTACGAGGCACACACGCTCCTCGCAGTCCTCGACGGAATCGAGATCCAGTGGTTTCTCACCCCGGGCATCGACCTGGTCGATCACATCACTCGTTACCTCGAATCGTCGATCGCACGCTGGCAGGCGACACCCCCACCTGGGAGCAGCACGCACCAAAGCACTTAGCAGCTTCACGCGATCGCAGTTGGCCGGCAAGGATCTGAGCCATGGCACCGCTTCCGAGCGAGAACGTCGGCTCGTAACCTCTGAGCCAGTCCCCGACGAAGCCAGCAAGCGCCCCACTCCTTCAGGATCAGGCGTCGGATGCCAATAGGTCCCCGCGACGGAGGCAGTCCTGAGGCGGAACAACCCTCACCGCCGGTGGCAAGGCCCGTGGGTCAAACCACCCAATAGCACATCAAGGTGTCTGACCGACGACCTACGCTCACACGCCGTGACAACCGTCTATGCCCGGCTCGAACCCCATCCCAGACGCCTCGAGCTCGAATACGCAGCAGGAGCCGCCGCTCGAGGTCGAGGCATCACTTCGAGCGCAAGCGCCTGTCACCAGGGGCGCGAGGAGCTCTACGCCCAGGTCCCCGACGGATGGCGCATCATCCACCTCATCGTCGATCGCTGATAGACGATCTAGGGCCGTGGTGTAGTCCAGTAATCGTTAGCGCGCCGCCAATCGATCTCGTTCACGTCGGTATAGGCGACGCCATTGAAGGTGTACTTTTCGGTGCGCGTTCCCCGAGCGGCAAGCCATTGTGCCAGCGGCACCTGCCGCGGATCATCTTTCGTGTGACGATGGCTAACACTGCACCCGGTTGTCCGGTGTCAGTGGCTCGCGGTGGTCTGGAGGCATGAAGGGGACAGGGACCATCTCCCCGGGCCGAGCGGCCACCACGCCGACGCGACCGGACCAGACGGTGACGGCAGCGCCAATGAACCCGACGCTGGGTCAGGCGCGATTCGCGGTCCCCTCCGGAGACCCCACCGTCGTCATCTCCTCGCCTCCCGGCGCAGGAAAGACCCACCTGATCACTCACCTTGCCCACCAACTGACCACGCGGCTGAACATGCGCGTGGCCATCGCCGGGCAGACCCGCGCGCAGGCCCTGGACGTCGGCAACCACACAGCCCAGACCGGAGCCGTCACTCACCTAGTCACCTCCGACGGCAAACCACCCTCCGGTGCCCACCCGGATCTGCGCATCACCACGAATCGTCGGCTGACCAGCCGCGACGGCGCGTCGTCACCATCACCGCCCGGTGGCAGTGGATCGACCCGACGACCTATCACGCCGACGTCCTGCTCGTCGACGAGGCCTACCAACTCACCTACGCCGACCTCGGCAGCTGAAGCGCCCTGGGTTTGATGGAGGCTCATCTCATTGGGTTTCCATCAGGACTTCGGGGTCTTGGCGGGCAGCGTAGTGGGCCTGGTCGTACTCGGCTGGTGGTAGTTCGTCGAGGTAGCCGTGGAGCCGGGCGGTGTTGTGCCAGTGGACCCAGGAGAGGGTGGCTAGCTCGACGTCCTCGACCGACTTCCAGGGGCCCTGCTCGGCTCGGGCTGGGCCGCGGATGAGTTCGGCCTTGTAGTAGCCGTTGACGGTCTCGGCCAGGGCGTTGTCGTAGGAGTCCCCGACGCTGCCGATCGAAGGCGTGGCGCCGATCTCGGCGAGCCGCTCGCCGTATCGCAGGGACGTGAACTGACTTCCGGCATCGCTGTGACACCGCAGTCCGGGGAGGTTGGTTCCGCGTCGCCAACGGGCCATCTCGATGGCGTCCAGGACCATCTGAGTGCGCATGTTCGACGCGACCCGCCAGCCGACGATCATCCGCGAGTAGGCGTCGATGATGAAGCACACGTACGCGATCCCGGCCCAGGTGGGCACGTAGGTCAGGTCGGTGACCCACAGCAGGTTCGGCGCCTCGGCGGTGAACTTCCGCTCGACTAGATCGCGATGGCGCGCGCCGGCCTCCGCGCGGCGGGTGGTGCGCACCTTCTTCATCCGCCTCACCCCGGCGATGCCCTCGGCGCGCATGAGCCGGGCGACCTGGTCACGCCCGACGCCCATCCCCGCCCGGCGGGCGGCTTTCCAGAGCTTGCGGGCTCCATAGACCCGGTAGTTGGCCTCCCACAACTGACGCAACCGTGGCCTGAGCTCCTCATCACGCACGGCCCTGGACGAGGGCGGCCGGGTCTTGGCGGCGTAATAGGTACTCGGGGCGATCTTGATCCCGTACTCACTCAGCACGCGGCAGATCGGCTCGACCCCGAGCCGGCGCCCTTCGACGACTTCGTCGCGGTTGGCGTCGATGAACGCGGTGATCACTTGTGTTGGCGGTCGAGCTCCGCCCCGAAGAAACTCGCAGCTCGCTTCAGGATCTCGTTCACCCGCCACAGCTCGCGGACCTCCTGCTCGAGCTGTTTCTCGCGCTCGGACTTCTCCGCCCTCACCGGCGGGGCTGGGCCCTCGATACCCTCGGCGGCATCAGCCCGGCGCACCCAGATCCGCACCGACTCGGTCCCATAGCCCAGCTGCTCGGCGACCCGGCTGATCGTTCCCTGACTCGTGCCCAGCTCGGCGCGCAGCGACCGGACCATCCGCACCGCAGCAGCCTTCTCCTCTTCGCTGTAGCGACGCGTCGACGGCTTCCCAGCGATCCCTTCTCGTGGCATGACTCCATCCTCGTTCCCAAACTCACGAGTCTCCACCAACCCCAGGACGATTCAGGAGTCACGCCCGAGCAGAAGGACCAGCACCAACCCTGCCAGCCAGCCCCAGGCCAGCCACGAAGAGACTTACAGGCGGTTCAGACCGCACGAGCCGCTTAACCGATGTCGACGAAACGGGGGTCAACCCCACCCCAAGATGAGGACGTTGGGGGAGTGTGTGTTCGGGTTGGCTCGGCTACGGCACGCATTCCTTCCCAGGGGCCGGGATCCCGCCCTTGGTCTTCCGACGTCGCCACCCATCATGGGTACTCAAACATTCCGGCATCCAGTGTCAACGAGGTGAGACCGTGTCCCGCAATGAATGTCGGGTCGGCGCTATCACCGGCTACGTCTGGCTCGCTGCGTTCGATGGCCTGCATCGACGACGGGATATCGAACGGCAGCTTCCCTTCGGGCCTTGCGCGTCCGAAAGCGACATCGAGAAGGGCACGGTCGGAGCTACCGAACGTAGCCGTCACCGCCGCTCCGAGGTCTAGAAGCGGCCCGACGACCGCAGGTCGATCAAGAAACACGTCCACGAGCGTGGGAGTCGTGGAAGCGACTGTGCGGATCTCCTCGACCTGGTCGTCGGGGAATTCGAGACTGCCAGCGCGGAACTTCGACTCGAGGAAGAGGTCGTCGCGTTCTTCGTACGGCGCCATGATCCTGATTACGGCAAGGTCGGCATCCTCGGGTCGTTCAACGACCTCGGCGTAGTCGGCAGCGGTGAGTCGATCGATACCTCGGACGTAGATCCGTGCCGGCCCGGACGGCGCTCCTCCACGCAGGACCGTGACGGCGCGTCTTTGTGCGGCCTCGCCGAGCGCCACGAAGTCGTCGTTGCCGACCAGTTCCGCTGCCGTCTCCTCGGAGACGAAGGGATGGTCGAAGAGTCCGAGCTCGAACTTCACTCTGAGCAGGCGGCGGACGGACTCGTCGATCCGGGGCTCAGGAACCCTTCCAATCGTGACCAGCTCGACTATCAGTTCGGGCGCATCCTCACCGCCCAGTTGGTCCACGCCAGCGTGAAGGATTTTCTCGACACGTGCGAGCGCGTCGAAATGTTCGACTCCCCACGCCCGGGCCGGCAACCTGAGCGGGGCGCCACCACCTTCCCGTGGAACCACGGTCTCGGACACAAGGCCCCAGTCCGTGCACACCACACCGTCGAAGCCGAGCTCCTCCCTCAGGATCCCGGTGATGGCCTGTCGATTGAACCCGAAGCCCACCTCTTCGATCGGCTCACCCTTGCGGACCAAGCCGACGGGCACTCCGTAATAGGGCATAACCGCTGCGGTGCCCGCGCTGACGGCCGCACGGAACGGTCGGAGGTGCTCTTCGAACCGGTTGCCCGGGTAAACCTGCTCTCGCCCGTACGGGAAGTGTGGGTCCTCACCATCGCGCTGGGGCCCGCCGCCGGGGAAGTGTTTGGTCATGGCGGCGACGCTGGAGGGTCCTAGCCGTTCCCCCTGGATTCCCTGCAGGTAAGCGACGACGAACTCGCTGGCGAGTACGGGGTCTTGTCCGAACGTGCCGAGCTGTCTCGCCCAGCGCGGTTCTGTCGCCAGGTCGACGGTGGGATGTAACGACGAGGCGATCCCGACGGCCCTGTACTCCTGACGGACGACGTCCGCGTATTGCCTGATGAGGTCGGCGTTCCGGATTGCCGCCAGACCGAGATGCTCAGGCCACCTGGAGAAGTGACCGGCTTCGAAAGACACACCCACGTTCTCAACGAACCCGTGCCGGGGGTCGGACGAAAGCGTGACGGGGATGCCAAGACGCGTTGTGGCAGCGAGCTCCTGGACACGGTTCGCCCATCTCGCAGCCAGCCGCGGTTCGGGTAGTGCGTGCACGTTCATGTGGCTCATGTGCAGGTTGGACACGCGTTCTCCCAGGCTCCGACCGGTGAACCCTGCAGCCCCGGCCGCGATCTCACCGTCCCTTCCGGCCCGGACGCTGTCCTGGACCATCTGTCCAGCCTTCTCCTCGAGCGTCATCCGCCCGAGCAGGTCCTCGACGCGCTCGGCGGTCGGCTTGGACGGGTCCTCGTAGGGGTCCATCGTGCCGTTGTGGTTCAGGTCTCGGAACCGGGTGCGCACCGACTGATCCTCTTCCGATGATTGTCTCGCGGGCCTGGGCGTCGTCGTCATAGGGTCGCGGCTTTCACGGATGCCTGTGCACGAACCTCGTCAACAAAAGTGAGCGCGTCGAGCAGGTCGTCGAGGTCGTCGGTGGCTCCGCCGGCGTCCAGGGCTTTAAGCAATCGTCGGACGGAGGCGCGGTGACCTGACTCGTAGAGGGTCGGAAGGAGTGTTTCACCATCGTCGTCGCTCAGATGCACGAGAGCGGGGCGCGCGGTCTCGCTCGGATACAACGTGGCGCGCAGGTGATTGGTCGCGCTGACCCAGCTCACGCACAGACTCGGCTCGAGGCTGTCGGTAAGGATTACTCTGAGGGACGCCACACCTCGCACACCTGCGAGGCACAGACCACCTGCGACGGCGATCCGGTCTCGCTCCACGATCGCGGAGCTGACCAGCGGCAGAGCGCCGAACGCCGTGCCGAGAAAAAGCGCCGCGTCGAGCAGGCCAGCATATGGGTCGGTATTGAGAGGGGCAGCCACGGTGCATTCGAGGAGCCCCGGGCCGTCGGGCCGCCAACTCCAGAGCGTCTGCACCGCCGGGTCGGACATGTAGTCGTTGTCGATCAGGACAGGTGTGCCACCTGCAGCCATCCGCAACTTCCGGACTTCGTACGGCGGCGTGGGTGACGGGGAGACGATGACCGCGGCTTGCGTTGAGGAAGAGCCCATGGCTGTGGCGGCTCGCCTCGTCCAGCCCCCGGAACCGCCGAGGACAAGGACGTCGGCGTCCTTGTGCGCCCACTCGAGCGATAGCGGCAGGCTCGCGACCACGGTCGAAGCGATCGCCCTAGCCTCGTCGTCGGCCCAGATTCGCGCACTCATCGGACATCCTCCAAAACCTTTGTAGCGACAGCGGCGGACAGATCCACCGTGTACTGGAGGTCCTGAACCATTTCCTGGACCTCTGTGCTGTTCGCAGTTCGACTTCGCGCGTACCTGGCCAAGCGAACCCACTCGCCCTCATAGCCGTTGTGTCGGTCGCGACGCATTCGTTCGGTGCCGTCGGGTGTTGAGACCTCGGCGCCTGCCGAACCGGCGTGGACATACGAGGGCGTAAATCCGACCCGCAGCGACCTACTGGGCGAGATTGCTTCGAGGCTCCAGTCCGGTCGCCAGTTGGCACTCAGTCCGCCGGTTAGGTCTACCAGCGTGTCGCCGGAGCGATAGCGCATGACGTAGGCGAACGGCTCGATACCGCGGGCGAACTCGATTCGGTCCACGTCGGGTGCGAAGCGGCGCACGAGCGGAAGGTCGTGGATCACGAGGTTGAACAGCACGCCGGACAGGAACGCGGCCTCAGCCTCGGGGGTGGAGAGGTCCCGCTTGGGGAACTCGGGTCGTTCGATGACCTCGGTCGCGGCATCCTCGAAGCGGGCGTTAGGGGGGAGCACGATCCGCGAACGCACGGTATGGGGCATGGCGTCCATCCGTTCGAAGCCCCATTGCCACGCTGGGTCGAAGGTGTGCATCGCCCCGACGACGAGCGGAACGCCGGTCTCTCGGACGACCTCGGCGATGCGTGCGGCATCCTGTCCGCTCGTCGCCAAGGGCTTTTCGCAGAGGACGGCGCGGACGCCGGCTCGACATGCGGCCGCCACCTGTTCGGTGTGGAACTGGGGAGGGCTGCAGATGGCGACGACGTCTACGCTCGGATCCGCGAGCAGCTCCTCCAAACTGGCGGAGTGGGCGGCACCGACTCGGTCGGCGACGGCTTTCGCGACCTCCGCGTCGACGTCCATGACGTGGGCTACGTGGAACGAGTCGGTCAGTCTCGCCAATGTCGGTATGTGGATCGCCTGAGTGGCCGGACCGGCTCCCACGAACCCGACACCAAGAGTTTTCATGCTCACTCCGCTGCTCCTTGGTGGACCTGACGGCGGGCGTCGTCCAATGTCTTGAGGATCTGAACCGTCTCGTCATGCGTGTGCAGCGGGGACTCGAGGCGCCCTTCGCTGATGAAGCGGGAAGCTGCGTTCGCCTCCCAGACCAGACCGCTGAAGCCAGCCAGTCCGGTCGGGTCGGTCCAGGTCATGGTCGGACCGAAGAATTCGGGTTCGGCAAGTGTGAGAGTGGTAGGCGCATGGAACGGCAGTGCGCCGCCCATCTCGATGCGCGCGCGGCTACCGGCGATCACAGCCTTGCCAGGTGTGCGCGTACGAATGTTCGCGGTGAGCGCGGCATGACGGTTGCTGGAGAACTCGAGTGCAACGCTGGCATAGGAGTCCACGCCTGTGTCGGTGAGCGATCCGGTGGCGACCACCCGCTCAGGAGCACCGAACAGTTCGGAACTCATCGCGACGGGATAGACCCCCAGGTCAAGGAGCGCCCCGCCTCCGAGGTCCGGGTCCATAATTTGGTGCCCGGGAGGGATGGCCTGCCCTTGATCGGCCAGGAGGACGTCCACGTCGCCCAGCTCGCCGTCCTCTATCAACCGCCGAACGATGGACGCCTGCGGAAGGTAGCGACTCCAGAGCGCCTCCATCGCGAACACTCCGGCCCCGCGGGCCGCTCCCAACAATGCTCGTGCGTCGTCCGCGCAGGTCGCCAGCGGCTTCTCGACAAGGATGTGCTTGCCCGCGCCGATCGCGATTCTTGCCAGGCGGTTGTGCTCGCTCTGCGGTGCCGCGACATAGACAATGTCGACATCGTCGCGATTAACGACCTCATCGACGCTGCCGCTGTGGTGCGGGATGCCCAGCCTCCCCGCAAACTCAGCGGCACGGTCTTCGGCGCGCGACGCGACCGCGACAACGCGTTGGCTCGAGTGCGCATGGAGGGCACGCACAAACTCCGAGGCGATCCATCCGGGACCAATCACTCCCCACCGCAACGGCGGGGACGAGTCCTCACGGAACAGATCGGGTTGCGGGAAGGCTACGGGCAGGGGCATTTGTCTCCTAGTCGAGCACTCTTAGGTCTGTGCAGCTGGTGTGGGCGATGAGGATCGAGTCCCAAATCACTTTCCGGCTAGCGCTCCGCCAATTCCACCGACGCTGAAGTACTTGTTCAGCAGCGCGAAGATGATGACCGGTGGCAGCAGCATCACTACCGCGACGGCCATAACCGCGCCCCAGTCGGTGGAGTTCTGCTGGAAGAAGCTCTGCACACCGACGGGCAGCGTGAAGATGTTGCTGGAGCGTATGAAGACCAGCGCGATCAGGTAGTCGTTCCAGGCGACGAGGAAGGCGAAGATAGCGCTGGAAAGGACGCCGGGCAACGAGTTGCGCAGGACGATTCGAGCGAACGAACCGAACACGGAGCACCCGTCCACCCATGACGCTTCCTCGAGAGAACGCGGAATGGTGTCGATGTAGGCCGCCATCATCCAGGTGGCGACCGCCATAGTGCTGCCCACATAGACGATGGCAAGTCCGAGGAGGTTGTCCACCAGGCCGATCCGTGAGAACAGCATGAACAGCGGGATCACCATGGTGATGACGGGAAGGGACTGAACCACGAACAACAGGAGCGAGTAGGCCGAGACGGCACGGTTGCGGCTTCGGGAGAGGACGTACCCAGCCGGCGCCGCGACGCCGACCGATACAGCGACGGTGGCAAGCGTGACCCCGAGGCTGTTGGTGAGCCACAGCAGTACGTCGGTGCCGGCGAAGACGCGCGTCAGGTTCGAAATCGTGAAGGCTCCCCCGTCGGCAGAGCGGAAGGCGAGGACGAGCACGGCCGCGACTGGAACGAGCGCTAGTGCAGCCACGACCAAGAGGATCGCGAAGCGCAACCACTGGCCTTTGGCCTCATGTGGGCGGTTCGACCGAGGTTTAGGGGGGCGGCGAGGGCTTGCAGTCGTCGTGGTCGTCATGGCGTGTCGACCTTCTTCATCTGGCGAAACAGGAGGACGGAGACGAATACCAGGGTTATCGTCATGAGGAAGGCGATTGCAACACCCTGACCCGTCTGGAAGTCCTGGAATACCGTGCGGTAGGCAAGCACTATGAGTGAGTTGGTCGCGTCGACGGGGCCGCCGCCTGTGAGCAGGTAGATGGTCGGGAAGTCGTTGACGCAGAAGATTGTCATGAGAATCCAGCTGATATAGGTGCTCCGCGCTATCAGCGGAAGCGTCATCCGGGTGAACTGCTGCCACCGCGACGCGCCATCCATCTCTGCCGCTTCATAGACCGTGGTGTCCACGGAGGCGAGTGCGGCAGAACTCATGAGCATCATGAAAGGGAAGCTGATCCACACTTTGAACACGCAGACCGTGATCGCTGCGAGCGTTGGATCCGCAAGGAAGAGGACGCGCCCGAAGCCGAGCGCGTCCGCAAGTTGCGGGATCGGGCTGTCGGGGGTGGCCAGGAGCCAGTTCCACGCAGTCGACGATACGACGATCGGCACAACCCACGGCAGCAGGAGCAGCACCTTGATCAGACCGCGGGCCGGCACTCTGGTGTGTAGTAGAAGCGCTAGCCCGAGGCCGACCGCCCAGCTGCCGAAGACGCCGACAAGTGTGAAGATGATCGTGAATCCTGCGGAGCTCCAGAACCGTTCCGAGGTCAGCACGCTCACATAGTTGTCGAGCCCGACGAGGGAGCCCACAGCGATGAGTGTGCCGTCCCTGACCGACTGGAGCGCCGCATAGACGAGCGGGTACCCATTGATGAGCGCCAAGAGCAGGACCGAGGGCGCCACGAGCAGGACCAATGTCGTGGACCCGCGCTTGGACATCGGCCGAGAGCGGCCGCCAGTTCGCCCGGGACCAGCAACGCCGACACCGGACCTTGCTCGCTTAATCCCGGCGTTGACCCGGGTGACGGTGGAATCGACGCTCATGCCACCGCCTCCTCCAACCCTTGCTGGAGGACGGCGAGGGCGTCACGTGCTTTCGTGTCGCCCTGCAAGACCCGCTGGGTGAACTGCTGCAGGGTCTGACCACCGTCAACAGCGGCCAGACCGGCGAAGGACTGGGTACCACGCGCAGCGTAGGTCTTGGCGATCGGCTGCCACTCATTAACCAGCCGCCTCCGGTTTTCGCTGGAGGAGTACGACGGGTCTTCTGCGATCGAGCGTCGCGCCGGGATGACTCCGAGCGTGCCTTCTTCCCAATACGCTGCCATCGCGTCGAGGTAGTACGTCAGGAACGCCTCTGACGCCTCCTGCGACGGCGTATTCGTATACATCATGAGGTTGTTGACGAACATGACTGCGCCGTGATCACCGTGCGGGCCTGTTAGCGGGCTGGCCACAACAAGATCGTCACCAACGGAGGAGGCTTCGATCTTCAGGTTCGGTGTTGAGAAGCCCATCGCGACGGTACGGGAGGCCCACCGCTCGTTGTTGTTGTCAGTGGTGAAGTTCACGGCGCCACGGCCCACGATGCCCTCTCGGACGAGTTGGAGGACAAACTCGACCGCCTCTATGTTGCGGTCTATGAGGCAGTCCGGGTTGCCTTCCTCGTCGAACAGCCCGCCGCCGTTGTTGATCATGAGCCCGACAAGGATGTGCGAGCCGGTGGTGTTGCCGGCGCCGGCGCCCATCTCGAAACCGACGAGGCCGTGCCTCTTGAGCGTTCGGCCTGCCTCGAGCAAGGAATCCCAGTCGGAGGGGACCTCCGCGCCTGCCTGATCGAGCAGCGCACTGTTGTACCAGAGCGGGCGCAGGTCAACGTGCCAGGGCACAGCAACGAGGCCGTCGGGCGTCTGCAGGGACTCGACGGTCCCAGGCAGGAAGTCGTCAAGGCCGTTCTGCCGCAACTTGTCGAGTAGGTCATCCGCGTACGCGATGGCTCCCTGCTCGGCGAACTGAAACGCCTGGAAGCCTGCCCCACTACTCACTGCTGGTCCGGTGTCGGACGCGATCGCCGACGAAAAGGTCTGGTAGAAGTTGCTCCACTGGATCGTCTGGTATCTCGCACCCGGAAGACCACCATCGGGCTCGTACTCCTCGACAAGCCGCTTGCCGGTCTCGTTGTACTCGGGAGGGCCCCAAGGCATGTCCCAGAAGCTGATCGCACCACCGGTGCCGTCCCCGCCGCCGGAACCAGTCCCCGAGACGTTGCAGGCAGCAAGCGGTAGAGCCGCAGCGGCGGCAGACAGGCCGAGAAACGTACGCCGTGACAGTGCGGATGTGGCTGGGTTCGTAGTTGTCATGAGGTCCTCCGGAGACCACTTGGGTGGTCCGTCTCGTCGTCGAGCGAAGGCCAGGCGTCCGTGACGTCCTGAACTGTGAACGAACGTTTGTGATTGAGCCGCAACCATAAACGAGTGTTAGGTTTTCCCGCAAGGGGCGGAGGGAGTCGACTCATGAAGAGCTCGTCCACACAGGTGCGAGGGCCGTACCGCAACGGCACGAGGACCCGTGGACAGATCCTCCAAGCGGCACGGAAGGTCTTCGGCGAGCGTGGGTACGTGGGCGGATCGGTGCGTCAGATCGCCTCAGCGGTGGGCGTCTCGCCCGCCTCGCTCCTGCAGCACTTCGGCAGTAAGGAAGGTCTCCTTATGGCCGTGCTCGAGCAATGGGACGAAGGCCACCGGGAACGGTTGCGTGCCGCCGGCAGTGGGGCGGACGGTCTGGCGCACTTCCATGCGCTGCGCGCGCTCATGACATACCACGTCGAACACCGCGGCTTTGTGGAACTGTTCGTCACGCTGAGTGCGGAAGCTGCTCACAAGGACCACCCGGCGCACGACTTTGTCCGCGCCAGGTACGCGCGCGTCGTCGCAGAGCTAAGTCACCACATCACCGTCGCAGTGCAGCGCGGAGAGATCGCGCCAATGCCGCTCGAGCGACGCGAAACCGAGGCACGAGCGATGATCGCCATGTTCGACGGCCTCGAACTCCAGTGGCTCATCGACCCCACGTTCGACCTAGTAGCGGCATACGACGCCTGCATCGAGGAGATCATCTGGCGTTGGCGTACGCGCTTGTGACCGCGCCTCAACTTTGCAGCGGTATCCCGAGGTCGACATGATGGTAAGCGTTTCGGTTGCAGAACAGCTGGTCCCCGTCTACCCAGATAGTCGCGCTCTGGAACTGATCGACGGTCGGAGTAAGTCGCCTCGGGCAGCCCCGCGCCATCGGTCCTGCCTCGGCGTTCTGGGTGGGTGAAGTAGAAGATCTCAGCGTGGTCACCGGTGACGACGACGTCTGCGTGCAGGGCCGGTCCTTGGTCGTCGGTTCGAGTCCCGCTCTCACCGAGCAATGTCCCGCTGCGCGTCCAGGTCGTGAAGTCTTCGGGGCGATAGACCATCTGGCCGGCCCAGCCGTCAACAATCATCGAAGCATTGCCGGCGAACTCGAAGACGTTTGGGCCTTCATGCGGGAAGGCGGTGAACACTGGCCCTACCGTGTGCCAGGTGTAAAGGTCGTCGGAGTCTGCGGCGTACGTGTGTTGCCCGGCGCCTGAGTCCCTGCACCAAAGCCGACAGCGCCCGATCACCGGCCGTCGTGACAGGCTCGGCGGCCCTCTTCAACGGTCGTGTCGCTCGGATACGTGTTGCGCGCCGACCCAGGCAAGCCATGGTCGGTGACCTGGCCAGGGCTGACGGACGAGAACCCATTCCTGGCGGCGGGCGACGGCCTCAAGGCTGAGTGTCACCGTCTCACCGCCGTAGGTGGGTCCGGTGACCTCGACGAGGACCGGCGTATGTGTCCGATACGGGCATGGGGGCGGCGCGGCGACCAGAAGGTCGCCGTAGCGCAGATTCTCGACACGTTCTCTCAGTGCGGCCAGCGCGTACCCCATGCAGCCATGTATCGAACGCCCGTACGACACTGGCTATGGGTTAGAAGACCAGCCGCCCGCAGCCTGGATGAGCATCCAGGCGAGTAGAGGTTCACGATCAGGACGAGAACCCATTCGCGTGCGGAGCCGGCTGTTCCCAAGATCGGTAGCGACATGTAGCCGTTGGCTCGCCACAGCGGGGTGGGAACCGCAGGGGTTGGCGTGAACGGCCACAGGAGTGGGCCCCTGGGTGGTTAGCGCGTCACCGGCGACGTGGACCACACAGCCCACTCCGACGGCCAGAGGCAACCACCACAGATGCGCGGGCGCGAACCACACCGCTACCGTCGCTGCAGCCAGGGCAACGATCCATGAGGAGACCGAGCCGCGGGTGAGACGGAGCGCTCGAGCGGCGAAAGCCACCATGAGGAGGACGAGTAGCCATGCTCCGAGCTGGAAGTCTGGGTGGCCGGGGATGTGACGCGCAGCGGAGCGAGAGCCCATGCAAGGGCGAACGCGACACCGACCCCCAGCAGAGAGTGCGTGCCGTACCGATGGCCACCGGTGAGGGCGCCGACACCGCGGGCGACCACGTTGGAGACGGGCGGGAGCGATTGCGCGACCGTTCCCGAACGGTGGTCAGCATCTGCACGTCTGGACGAAGTACGGGGCCCGGTTGCTGCTCGATGTGCGGACCATCGAGCCTGGGCATCGCCAGCTGCGCAGTCATGATGCCTTGGCCTCTCGGTAGCGCCGCAGACGACGGCGCTCTCGCTCGGAGGTTCCGACCCAGACCCCGAGGCGCTCGTCGTTGGCCAGTGCGTGTTCCAAACAGCGGGCGGTCACCGGGCAGCGCGCGCAGATGGCCTTGGCGGGCGCAGGAGACTCTCCCTTGCCCGGAAAGAACGCCTCGGGATCGCTCTGCGCGCACAGTCCCTGTCGCGCCAGTTGTAGAGCGTGTCCAGGTAGATCACCTGGGCGGACGGTTGGAGGCTCATCGGTGTCCCCTTTCGAAACTGCGGGCGCTCGGTCACCGCATGCGTGCTCATCGGCCGGCCCTCCCCCGAAGCGCTGTTCTTGCGAGCCCGCCAAGGGCGGTCGCCAGGAACACGACAGCGGCGAGACCGAGCGCAATCCGTGGGAGGTCGAGGCCGGCGGTCATGCCCGGCGGGACCCACGTGGCGTTCTCGGCGACCAGCACCTGTAGGTCGAGCAGCCACTGCTCGACATCTGGCAGCAGGCCCGGCAGCGCGCCGAGAACGATGGGGGCGACGAACACGCAGATGACGATGAGCCACACGGTGTCGTCGTCCAGCTCGCCGTTCTTCATCTCAACCCTCCCTGTCGATCAGGACGGTGGTCCCAGTCGCTGGCGCGACCGTGATCAGCTGCGGAGGTGTGCAGCCGGCGCAGACCTGGAACTCGGTCGAGTCAGCCCAGACCAGGCGGAAGGTCGCTGGCGCGGTCACGCACGACTCGCAGCTAGGGCGAGAGATCTCCTCAGTCGGAGCAATAGCCGTGGCCGTCATGACGCCATCCTCCTCACCAGCGCTTGGCGCTCGGTCAGGGTCAGGCCCGCCCAGATCCCGAAACGCTCATCGTTGATCAGGCCCGCGGCCAGGCAGTCGGGCTTGACTGGGCACGTGGCACAGATCTCCTCGGCGCGACGCTGCGCCGTCTTGGTCTCCGGGAAGAAGAGGTCTGGGTCTTGGTCCGCGCAGGCGGCCCGGTGCTGCCAGCCTCGCTGAACCTGCCAGGTGTAGGTCGTCACGACATCTCCACAGATGTCGGCTCCGGGCGCAGTGCACGCCGACGGATCAGGTCGACCGGCGTGAAGAGAAGGTCGGCCACGGCCTGCGTGATGCGCGTCCATTCCTCGATGTCGAACTGGACGGTCACCGCGTGTTGGTTGTGGCTGAGCAGGTGCCAGTCGCGCTCGAGCTGCGCCGAGGAGTGGAGGAGCCAATTCCCGAGAACACCGCAGCTCGAGCAGGTCACCTCGTGCCGAACCTCGTCGAACTCGCGGCCCGAGACCGTGCCGATCGTGACCTCTGCCGCCGACGGTGCAGGCGTTGAGGTTTCCATCGCCGATCCTTCCCTCGCGTGTGCTCTCACGTCTGTTAAGTGCACAAGTCGGCCCTCACCTGACATCTGCGGCCGCGGCATCGGGCTCGAGCGGTGAGCGGATGGTGACGACCTCAGCGGCGGGAAGACTGAGGCTTCCGGACTCGTCGTCGTCGGTGCGCCAGTCGATGCAGATGTTGCCGTCGTCGACGAGGTCGTCCTGAGCGTCCTCGACCATCGCCCATAGCCACAGGTCTTCGTCGACGAGGAGCAGGTCGCCTGCCGACACGCGTGATGAGGCAACGTGGCTGTGCTCGCCATAACCGTCCTGGGACTCGTCGGCGGGCGCTTCGCCGGTGTCCTCGACCTCGTGCATGGCATCGACGAGGGCCACGTCGGGTCTGGGTCCACTCCCGGATATCGCATGTCCCGCGCCGTGCGTTTCCTTACCTGGTGTCGATGTTGTCACCCCGTCGCCGGATACGCGGACGTTCTCGGTCACGGCCTCGGCCGGCACGAGACGTGCCTCGCGGATCCGGGTCCACTCGGAGATCTCTGCGCCCTCCAGGTCGCTCTCGTCGCCGAGGTCGATAGCGAGCCGGTCGTGAACAGCCCGGTCGGGCTTCAGGTCCTCGAGGATCCGGAGGACTTCGGGGCTGCTCGCGCGGCGGGGGTCGGGTGTCCACAGCACCTGGACCTCATCGATCCGATCGTCCTCGAGGCGGGCCGTGCCGCGGCCGCGGGCGTGGCGGGGAACGGCCACGCCGAGATGCGGGGCCTCCCACATCATTTGTGCACCCTGCGGGGACAGGGGTCCGAGAGAGAAGCGGGTGTCGAAGTTGTCGCGCATGCCTTCACCGAGGAAGGTCGCATCGGGGCGCTGTGTACCCACCAGCAAGTGGATCTTCGCGGTGCGGGCCTTCTCGGCGAGCGTGGGCAGCCAGCCGTGGACCGGGCAACTGGTCGGCAAGCCCTTCTGGTGGGCCCGGACCCGCGCCCACCAATCATCGATCTGCCGGACAAGGTTGCGGAACTCGTCGACGACGACGGTGAGCGGCTCGAAGCCCGACTCGTCGACGCCGTCATCGATCTGGGCGTAGCGCCGTTCCATCTCGTCGTGGGCGAGCTTGAGCATCGCGATGATCTCGACGACGTCGGTCGCGACCAGCTGGACGTTCGGCCAGGACCGCATCGCCATGAACTCGACCGGCTTGGGGTCCGCGATCCACACCGGCCAGCCGCGCATGGCGGCCTCCATCACGACCCCGTTGATCAGGACCGTCTTCCCTTTGCCGGTCTTGCCGGAGAGGAGTGCGTGTGGGCCGCCCGCGGTGAGGTCCCACCTGACGATGTGCCCGTCCTCGTCAACAGCGATCGGCAGTTTGAACAGGTTCTCGGAGGCGATGGGCTCGCGTCGGTGCGGCACTGACTTCGGGAAGGTCGGCCGCAGCCGGAAGGTCACCGTGTCCTCGGTCAGGTCCCAGCTGGCCTTCCAACGTCCCGACAGCATCGTCGAGATCGATCGCTCGACCCGGAGTCGGTAGCCGGCCGCCGCAACCTTTACGCCCACGCTGTGGCTCGCGGTAACAGCGATGAGCTCGCCGGCCTGATTCTTCTCAGCCGCTAGCTTCGTCGAAGCGCCGAGCAGCTGTGGCAGCGTCTTGCGCGCACGTTCCTCGATTGGGTCAACCTCGCCGTCATCGTTCGAGGTGGCTGGCCATCGGCGGCGGTCGTGGGTCTTGACTGTCATCTCGAGCTCGAGCCGCTTCTCAACCGTCTCGAGCAGCTTGCTGATGAAGTCGGGTGCGAGCTCGGCGCGCTTGACGCCGCGGTGCCCGAACACGCACACCGCGGCGGCGGCCAGGACCGTGCCCACCGCGCAAGCCACGGCGAGTACCCCGTGACCGGTGATGGAGGCGATTCCGTAGCCTGCCGCATCGGCCGCGACCGCCAATACGCAGTCTTGGGCCAGCCGCGGCGCACCTCGCCTGGGCCGCCGGCGGTGTTCGTTGTTGGTTGCGTTCGGCTGGTGGTCAAAGACATCGCGCGTCGCTCCTTGTCGGGTTACCTCTGTTAAGTGCTGGTGGCAGAGGGGGCCTGACAGCGCGCCGGCCAAGATGTCGGTCATATTGCTTGAGGCGTGCTGGCTTCTTGCCCACTGCTTGACAGCGGGGTTACGCCCGCAACGGCGACGAAGGAGCAAAGGAGCGAGCGAATCCCCCGCGGCCAGCGCAGCAGAATGTACTGCGCAACTGTTTGTTGTTGTCTATCCCGTCGAGGGGCGCTCCTGCGGGCCGCCGTCACCGGTGCGACACTCGCCGGCTTCCCTGGCCGCCTGCACGACGTCCTCACCGGTTGGTCCTGGCTGGCCGAGCGCGAGTCGGGCCCCGGCGCCCCGCCTGTTCATCGGCGGAGCCAGCGCACGCGCGAACCTCGCTTCCGGAGCTGCCCTCGCGCTGCGCGACCGGGGTGCGCGGGTTCCCGACGGCATGCTCCTGGCATATGGCGTCTACCACTTCCTGGCCCCCGAGGGAAGCTCGAGGCGCTCCCGGCGATGTTCCACGGCGGCTCCCGGTCTCGGTGCTCTTCGCGGGATGCCAGAGGCCTGGCTCGTCACGTCCGAACACGACGGACTCGCGCCATCCTCCGTTCTCTTCGCCATGCAACTGAACGAGGCGGGGCGTCGCCGTCCACGAGTACGAGGCCCGCGGGATGCTGCACGGCCACCTGAACTGGTTCCCAAGTGCGCAAGTTCCCGAGATCAAGCGGACCATCGAGTCTCGCTGAAGCAGTGGGTCCGGTGGCCTGATCGAAGACGTACCCGGTACGGGGCCGACTCCCTTTGGCGCGATCAGTCGATCGTAGACAGGACCGGCAAGCGGGCTGGACGGCGTCGAGCCACCGGACCGGAGCACGCACTCACCGCGGCCTTCTCTCTTCCGGATTCGGCTGCACCTCTCGGGGCCGACGCAGTCCACGGGCAGAGACAACCACGTTGCTGGCCACGATGAGCCCAATGCCGACCCATTCGTTGACGTCGAGGACCTCATCCAGGATGAGCAGACCCGCGAGGGCGGCGCAGACCGGGTTGATGCTCGTGAACGTGCCGAACATCGCCGCCGGGACCCGCCGCAAAGCTTGCAGGTCCGCGACGTAGGGCGCAATCGACGACAGCAGCCCGCAGACGGCCGCGAGGAGCAATGCGGTCGGCGTGGGCGTGTGGGTCCAGAACCACACGCCCACGAGCGGCAACCAGGCGCAGGCGGTGACCGCGCTAGCCACCGCGGTGCCGTGCAGGCCGGGCAGTCGCTGGCCCACGGCGCGGTTAAGCAGGATGTAGGACCCCCAGGCCACACTCGCGGTGAGCGCTAGGGCGATCCCGAGGATGTCGGTGGTCGGCCCGGGGTTGGTCAGTACGATCACCCCGATGCCCGCCAGGACCGCGCATCCGATGTCGACCACGCGTCGCGAGGCGGCGATCGCGACCGTGAGCGGGCCGAGGAACTCGATCGTGACGGCCAGCCCGAGCCCGATCCGGTCGATCGCCGAGTACAGGGTCAGGTTCATGACGCTGAACACCAGGGTGAGCCCCAAAACCGGCAGCCACTGGTCCCTACGCAGGCCGTGGAACCGTGGACGAACGGTCGGGACTAGCACGAGCGCGGTGATGAATTGCCGAACGGCGACCACCCCCACCGGGCCGATCGTCGGGAAGGCCATCGCGCCCAGCGCTGCGCCGGTCTGGTTCGACGCGGAACTGGTCAGCATCATCACGATCCCGCCCACCCGCTGCCGTGGCGTCGCCGAAGCGGCGGACAGTGCGCGCGGCTGTGTTCGCTCATGCGTGACCGTCTCGACCATGTCCATGTGAGCGACGGTAGGTCGCGGCCATGCCTTCACCTAGTGCATGTTTCGGACCGGCCATACGCTCTGGTTATGGATTGGACGGTGCGAGAGCTGAGAGTGTTCGTCACCGCGGCCGAGCTCGGGTCGTTCACGGACGCGGCCGGACAGTTGCACGTGTCACAGGCATCGGTGTCGCGCACGATCGTGTCCCTGGAACGCAGCGTGGGCGACCGGCTCGTGCGCCGCGTCCCCCGCGGGTGCGAACTGACCGCCGCCGGACACCAACTGCTGCCTCAGGCCCGGAGGGTCCTCGCCGAGGCCGAGCGATTCACCGAGTTCCTGCGCACCCGGCACGGACAGCTCAGGCTCGGTTACGCATGGGCAGCCCTCGGCCGGCACACCGCACCACTGCAGCGACAGTGGGCACGCGACCACGAGGAGATCGAGCTCGAACTCGTGCGGCACAACTCGCCGACCTCAGGATTGGCCGAAGGTCTGTGCGATGTCGCGATCGTGCGCCGACCCCTCGACGAGCACCGCTTCGAATCCGTCATCGTGGGACTCGAACGACGCCTGGTCGCGTTCGCGGCCGATGACTCCCAATGGGGCCGCCGACGCCAGGTCAGCATGGCCGAGATCGCCGACCGCACCGTCGTGATCGACCCGCGCGCGGGCGCCACGAGCGAGGAACTGTGGCGCGACGCCGCGCACTCCCCCCGGTTCATCCAGTCGAGCGACGTCGACAACTGGCTCGACAAGATTGCCGCCGGCCGCGGGGTCGGCACCACCGCAGCCGCCACAGCCGATCACCACCCGCGCCCAGGGGTCATCTACCGTCCGGTCAAAGACGGGCCACGCATCCCCGTTCACTAGCTTGGTGGCGCGACACGCGACCGAGCGGGATCAGCCACCTGATTGACGAGATCACTATGCGTCTACGCGAACGCCGCAGCCGGAACGGACTGACCGCATCCCCTGATTAGGGGCTCTTCTGACTTCAGGTGGGGGTCACGGGGTTGAGTCCGCCGGCGATGAGGAGCATGCGTAGGCGGTAGTTGTCGTAGTTCCGGAAGCCGCGGGCGATGCGGCGGTGGAGCTCGATCAGGCCGTTGACGGCCTCGGTACCGCCATTGGTTGCTCGGTCGGTGGTGAAGTAGGCCAGGAAGGCCTCGCGCCACCGGCGCAGGGTGCGCCCGAGTCGGGCGATCTCGGGGATGGGGCAGGTATGGAAGGTGTTCAGGATCTTCTCCGCGGCCTGGCGCCCGACGACCGGGTCGGCGCAGCGGTAGGCCGCGCGCAGGGTTTGGGCGCACTGGAAGGCGATGAAGGCCTCCTCGTGGCGCTCGTCGGCGGTGATGGCCCGGGTGAGCCGGTTCCACTGCCGGTCGGTGAGGTTCTCGATACCGGCGCGCAGGATGTTGCGGATCCCGTAGAGGGGGTCGCCCTTGCGGCCGCGATGACCGAGGGTTTCCTGCTGGACGCGGCGGCGGACCTCATCGACGGCGGCGGTGCCCAGGCGGATAACGTGGAAGGCGTCCAGGACCGCGGTGGCATCCTCGAGCTCGTCGTCGATCGCCCGTTTGTAGCCGGAGAACGGGTCCAGCGTCGCGACGTTGACTCGGTCGCGGCAGTCCTGGCCGCGGGACTTGAGCCAGTTCGCGTAGGCCTTCGTCGAGCGTCCGGGAACGAGGTCGAGCAGCCGGGCGCGGACCTGACCGTTCTCATCGCGGGTCAGGTCTACCATCCCGGTCAGCTCCTTCGGGCCGCGGTCCTTGACCGAGACGTGGTGCCAGATGTGCTCGTCGACCCCGAGGGTGCTCACCCCGGCGAAGCGGGACTCATTGGCGGCCGCCCGGGCCAGGACGGGCTTGATCGCGCGCCAGGCGGTCCGCCACGTGATGCCGAACTGGCGGGCGATGCCCTGGACGGAGGCGTTCTCCCGGCGCAGCTGCCCGACCGCCCAGTCCACCGCCCGAGTGGTCAGCAGGGCCCGCGGAGCGGCGATGGCCGGGTTCTGCTCGGTGAACGCACCCGTGGGGCAGGCCGGCTCCGGGCAACGCCAGGAACGTTTGCGCCACCGGATCCGCACCGGCCGGCCCGCCATCGGGGCGTCGATCAGCTCCACCACTGGCCGGCCCAGGCTCACAGCCACCACACCGCAGCGCGGACAGCCCTCCAGCCGGGGCGCGGACTCCACCGTCACCGTCAGCGCCCCGTTGGCGTCGTCGCGCTCCACGGCAATCACGTGCACGCCATCGAGCCCGACCAGCACATCGCAGCGGTGGCAGTACGACGCACCAGCGCCGGGCGTGGGCAGCACAAAGCAGAAAACGTATCGTCAGACACGGGTCGAGGTCTTCTTCGAGGTCCGGTTGCTTGGTCGCTTCAGATCCTCGAAGACCTCGACCCCTTCACATGCTCATCCGCCGCACCGGCGTGTCACCCAACCCCACCTGAAGTCAGAAGAGTTCCTTTGGTGGGTGTACCTCTCACGCCGGGCTACCTCGCCCCGCTGTCGCGCCTCTACTGGGGTAGCGCACGCCACTTTCGTCGATCATCGACGAACTTATCGGTCCCTCATTGCACGGTCAGCGATCGCAACCAACGGTTCAACGGGAACCACCCAGCTCGGCGCCTACGCACTAAGCAGTCTCCCGAAAATCAAGGCAGGTAGAGATGAGTTCTCTAGTCTGTCTGGACTCGTCCTCCTTGGCATCCGGTCTATGAGGCTCCTTCCCACACGAACGCGGTTCCCATGGTGGACTGCCGAGCGTTGGCCAAAAGGTCGTACGCGGCCTGGCAGTCCTCGGGACGGAACCGGTGGGTGATCATGCGGTCGACCGAAAACCTGCTCGTGTCGAGGAGATCGAGGAAGAGTTGCCGCACACGCGCATTCGGACAGCCCTCGCGCACTTGCGCGCCGAATGCACCGACGATGCTCAGATCCTTGAACAGCACATCGGAGGTCAGCCGCTGCTCGCGAGGATCACCTGCGTCGCCCAGCAAGACGACTCGCCCGAAACGCGGAGCGCGGCGCAGCACGTCAGCGAACACCTGGGGGTTGCCCGTCGTGTCGATGTACGTGGTGGGGCTGCCCTCGCCCTCGATGTGCAGCGGCGTGGCGATGTCTCCCAAGGCTGAGTCGAACACTTCATGCGCGCCGCCGTCTAATGCGTGCGTGAGTCGCGCCGTGACGGGATCAACCACGGTGATGCGGGCCAGCCCGGCGGCGGATGCCCAGCGGACCACCATCTGACCGATAGGTCCCGCGCCCACGATGACCAGGGAGCCACCGATTCGGGTATCCGTGTTCCAAAAGCCGCGGAACGCGATCTGGGCGAGCGCGAACCAAGCGGCGGACTCGGGATCGATCCCCGCCGGAACGAGCTGGCACTCCACAGCGTCGAGCAAGTGGTGGGATGCGTGCGACGCCTCGATCAGGACATGGTGGCCGACGCTCACTGAGTCCACGCCGGGCCCAACGGCCACCACCCGGCCGACGGACGAATATCCGGGTCGGAACGGCAGTCGGGCGTAGGTCTCCCAGTTCGTGTCAGGCGCAAAGCGCTGCGTGAAGGCAGTCAATTCGGTGCCGGGGCTGATGACGGACGCGATCGTTTTCGCGAGGACCTGCCTCGGCTGGAGGGGCGGTAGCTCCACATCGACGAGAGTCGCTGTCGCGGTCGATTCGAAGACGATCTCCCGGCTGAGGGTGGTGGTCATGACTGGTTCTCCGATCGGGGGAATGTGGTGGACACCTCCACCGCCCGGCCGACTTCGGCCGAGGAAAGCGCTGCGAGACACACATCGAGGATGTGGCGGCCGAGCTCAGCGCTAGCGAGCGGCTGAGCACCGGTCGTGATGCATTCGGCGACGTGTTCAATGCCATCGACAAACGACCAGTCGGTCGGCGTATCGGGCACCGCTGGCATGAGTGATCCCCGGTACAGGTGCTCGTATTCAAGCCACCCCCGCACTCCGGTAGCGGGGTCGCTGAGGAATAGTTCGTACGGGCGCTCCTCGGGTCGCGAGTACAGGTTGAGCACGCCCTTGTCGCCGTAGATCTCCATCCTCGGTCCTCTGGCCGATATGACGTTCCATGTGGCGTCGATCGAGGCGAATCGGGCGTCGCCGAAATCGAGCACCATCTGCACGTTGTCGGGAGTAGTCACCTCGACAACCGACCCTTTGGCCACTCCGGAGCGCACTTCACGTTGTGGGTATGAGATGCCGGCGAAGGCAGTCACCCGCTGAACCGGTCCCAGCATGAGGCACAGCACGTGCAACGGGTACACGGCGAGATCGAGGACCGGTCCCGCACCGGGTTGGTAGAACCAAGCAGGATCGGTCGCGAATTCCGGATCCCAAGCGGGGCCCGGGTGCGACGCCCGTGCGCGGACCATCGCGACCTTACCAAGAGCTCCCTTCCGCACCCACTGGAGCGCTCGACGCAGCTCCGGGTGCAGTGCGATAACAGGGGCGGCCGAGACGGTGACTCCATACTCGGCTGCGGCAGAGATAATTTCGTCCGCATCTTCGAGACTGGCCGCAAGAGGCTTCTCGGAAAAGACGTGCTTTCCTGCGCGGATCGCTTGTAGCGTCGTCGAGGCGTGCGCCAATGTCGGCGTCAGATTCACCACCATGTCGACGGACGGGTCGTCGAGCATCCCCTGATAATCGGCGTGCACTGGCACGTCGGGGTAGTGCTCCGCCATCCAGCTGTGGGCGTTGCCGCTTCGGCTGCTGACCGCAGTGAGGCGGATTCTGCCGCGTGCCTCTGCCTCCCGGATTCTCGGCAGGTAAAGGTTCCGAGCGATATCGCCGATACCGAGGACGCCGAGTCGCAGCGCGCTCATGCGACGAAGCAGTCACTGGTCGGGGGCACGGAGACCGCAGCCGACGTGGCGGTCGCGAAACTGGGTGCAATTCGTGGCATCACGGGCTTCCTTCTCCATAGTGAGCCGACGCGGTCGACGCGGCTCCAAGGGGTCGATGCATGTCTCGGATTGGTTTCAATTCCGGGCGAGGGCGGCAAAGGCCTCATCTCATACTTCCTTCCTTTCAGGCTCGTCGAGACCCCATTCCTCAGTCACTGGGAGGCGCGGCATCTCGTAGTATTTGAAATCGCGGAAGTACGCGATCGTCGCTCGGCCGTCTGTCTGTGAGGTGCAGTAAATCCCGATGTACACGCCGGTGAATCCGCCGGCGACCTCCGATGATAAGAGAACGGCGTCTCCAGTGACCCTCACGGGACCGTCGAGGGTGGCAGCACCAAGCGTGTACGAGTCGTCGACGCAGTCGATGTGCATGGTTACAAGGCCGTCTGGGATGCTTCCATGTACCGTTTCCTGCACGATGCTTCCGACGCGCAGCCGGGTCATCAATACGCGTGTATTTCCGCGCCGCACGACCGCGATCTCGAAATGATGTGATTCGCTCATCCGTACCACGAGTCCGGCTTCATCGCCGACCTCCTGCGGGTCGAAGTCCACCCCGGCCGAGGATGAGAAATCAGAATGCTGCTGCCGCCTCCCTAGGAATGATGGGTGGAGCTCATCGAGGGTCGCCGGGCGCCCCGTCAGACTCAACCAATTGGGGCGCCTACTGAAGACCACAGGATCCAGCGGTGTCCGAACCGTGTTCCACTCGTGATGGGTGGCAGGAGAAGGCAAGGGGGAAGCGGAAGGAAGTCGCCGAGGTCGTTGCTCTCTCATCTGGACCTGAGCGTGGCGAACGGTCGGCCAGCCATCACTCGTCCAGGTCACCGGAGCAAGGAAGGTCTCTCGCCCGAGGTTGTGGTGGTACCAATTCCCCCGCGGACGGATCCCTAAGCAGACCAGCCACCACTCATCGCCATCCAATTCGACGAGGTCAGCGTGCCCGACGGCCTGGACGGGATTGGGTGAGCCCGAGTGAGAGAGCAGTGGGTTATACGGTGACGGTTCGAATGGCCCCCACGGGCTTCGTGATCGAGCAACCGAGCCAAAGTGCCCGTACTCGGTCCCGCCCTCCGCGATCACCAGGTAGTAGAAACCACCTCGGCGATACAGGTGCGGCGCTTCGGGAAATTTACCTCCGGTACCTCCCCAGATGAATCGTGTCGGGCTCAACCTCTTGCCTGTAATTGGGTTAATGAGGCATTGCTGTATGCCTCGTTCGAATTCGGCGTCCGTCACGTGTGGGCCAGCCACGTCGGCTTCTACGTTCGAAGTGAAGTAGACGGTGTCGCCCTCGAAGAATAGCGACGGGTCGATGCCGTCCTGGTCTACCCAGACTGGGTCGGACCAGGGGCCCCGTGGGTCCTCACCATGCACGATGAAGTGACCTCCGGCGGACACGTTCGTGGCCGTCACAAAGAACATCCCCCCGTGCCACCTGATCGTCGGCGCGTAGATGCCGCCCGAGGTTCGGGCACCGCGCAGATCCAACTGGCCGGCGCGGTCCAGGACGTGGCCTATGGGCGCCCAATGGACCAGATTGAGACTCGTGAAGACGGGAATGCCCGGGAAATACTCAAAGGAGCTCGTGACGAGGTAGAAGGCGTCACCAACGCGGCACACGCTCGGATCCGGGTGGAATCCGGGCAGCACCGGGTTCTCAAACGTCCGCCCGTCCTCGATCCTCAATGCCTTCCCCCTTCGGGTGACTCCGGGATACGGCGCGAGCCGCATGCCCTGCCTCTGCCAGTTCAGCCGAACAACTTCGCTCGGATCTGGTCGAACTCGGCCGTGCCGTAGGCGTCCTCCAGTTCGTAAATCGCGTACGATGCCTGCCCGTTCGTCAGCGCATTGCATGTGTCGTTATCGTCACCCTTGCTCTTGGCCACAGCACCGGAGAACTCAGTCTTGTCCGGGCGGCTCAACCAGTACGCGGTCATGACGCCCTCGCACTGGATCCCAGGAGCGACGTAGCCGTGATCGTTGCGGGGGGTCGACAAGGCGTACTGCATCCCGTACTCGACGATCTCGGCGACGTCGAAGAGTTGCTCGTGGCGAGCATGCGCGGCGATGGCGACGAGGTCGCCGGTAAACTCCAGGAACTCGTTGTCGAGGTATCCACCCGAAGGGATGACGTCGCACGCGGCCCAGCCCGTGGATCGGAACCCTGCCTGCGCGAGGAGGGTCCCCTCGGGTAGTGGCACGTCCCAGAGATACACCCAGGACGCGAGGATCTTCGCGGCCTTGACAGCACCGTCGAGGAAGCGCTGGTGGCCCGTCACGTCGTATGCGGCACGCAGGGAGCGCATGAGGAACATGACACCCACCGAGTCGGTCTTCACGGACTTGACGTGTGTCGTGTCGTTCAACCCGCCGATGTAGACGGTGGGCTCGACGAACGTCTGCAGGATGAAGTCTGCTGCGCGCTCGGCTGCCCGTAGGTACCTGCCCTCACCTGTGATCCGGTGGAGCGCGGTCAGGACCGGCACGGGGAAGATCGTGCCGCTCTTCTGCTCCACGTAAGACGCCCCGAACCAGGCCTCGGGCGATGTGAGACCGGTACCGTCCGGCGCGTAAGCGCGGTACCACGATCCGTCTTCGGCCTGCGCTCGCAGGAGGAAGTCGCCGAATCGGCGACCGGCCTCTAGCCAAGTGTCGTTCTCCCGGCCGCGCTGCATGTCTAGCTCGTACGAGAGGAGGAGGGGATAGACCGACTCGCACATGGTCCGTAGGTAGTTGCCCTCGATCTCTCGCAGTTCCCGAGCGATGGGCATGAGGGCGCGGGAGATCTGGTCGCCCACGTACCGGCGTACGTCGTCCTCGTTCTCGGCGTACTGGAAAGGCATGAGGATACCCGTGAACCAGTGGGTGAACCGGTTCCGAAACGGGTCGTAGATTCCGTGCGAGAAGCCGTTCTCTAGCTGGAAGGCCGATACGAAAAAGTCGAGGACGCTGCGAGCACGGTCTCGGTAGAGCGGTACGTCCTTGCGGTAACCCCACGCGAGCTGGGTGTAGGCGAGCAGACTCTGGTCACCGGAGAAGCCGAACTCGATCAATGAGCCGAGGGTCTCGCCCGTGCGAGGCGAGAAGTGGACGAGGTAACCCGCCGGCTCCAGCGGGTCCTCCTCCTTCTCCCACTTGCGGTAGTAGAGCTGGGTAAGGAGTTGGCGGTGTTCCACCGAGTCGGCGAGCGTCAGGTCCGGGCTCGGCCGACGGGTGCCCAGACGGTTGTACTGATGGCGATGCAACTGCCAGATGGCCTCCGTGAGGTCCGGCGTCCAAGAGAGCCGAAGTTCGTAAGTCACGTCAACACTGGCTCCGACCTCGGACGGAAGGTAGGCGCCCCAACCGGACCCGTCCGTGTCGAGGCAGAAGCTAACCTCTTCGACGAACGGGTATGCCGCTCGCAGGTCGACCTGCTCCGCAGCCGGCGCGACTCCCAGGGAGCCGATGTCGGTGCGCTGGACGAACTCTCGCGCGAGTCGCTGCTCGGGTGTGATCCCCGTGTCGAAAGCCGGGAGAGAGATCCGTGCGATCGAGACGGTGGCGCCAGACCGAGAATCCCGGGCGAGGGCGGCCAGGCAGCCGTTCTTGTCATCGCGGTGCTCCTGCACGTAGGTGCCGAGGTAGTCCTCAATACCGTCCCCGTCGGAGTCGTTCCGGTTGTACATCGTGCCCGGGATGAAGTACTGCCACGCCTCGTCTCGAGCTCCGTCGACGTCCGTCTTCCCAGCGAGCCCGAGCCTCACACCCTCGGAAGCTCCCACGGCGACGACGCGTGCATGCCGGACGATCTCAACGGCCGCGTCGTTGCGCACGGTGATGTGGTCCTCCAGGACCACCTCCGTTCCCTCGGCCATCTGCACTCTCGCGGTCCCTACAACGGCGTCGCCGCTTTCCTGTACCGAGTCGTACGCCGCCTCGTACCCAGGGCCGTCCAGCAAGCCAACCTGCACAGGACGGTCAAGCGCGAACCGGGCTCCCCCTCGCTCGAGCCGAAGGTGCGAGCCTCGCTCTCCGGGGACGACCTGGACGGTGACTGACGCGGGCATGACAAACTTCCTTTCGATCACTGTTGGGTGTGTAGGCGAAACGAGGCGACGCGCCAACGGCGAAATAACGGAAATTAGCCCTTCAGTGCGCCGGAGACGAGCCCGCTGACGATGCGTCGCTGGAACACGACGACCAGCACGACGAGCGGAACCGAAATGAGCACCGAGGCCGCGGCGATGGTGCCGAGGGGCTGCTCGTACTGGATCGACCCAGTAAAGAACGCGATGGCGGCAGGCACCGTCCGGGCGGCTGGTGTCGACGTCAGCGTGATTGCGAGAAGGAACTCATTCCACGCAAAGATGAACGTGAGGAGTGCCGCTGTGACCAGCCCGGGAGCTGACAGGGGCATCACGATTCTGAGGAAGCTGCGCCAGGGGTCCAGGCCATCCAGAGCCGCCGCCTCCTCCAGTTCGTCAGGAACTTCGCGAAAGAAGGCCACCAGGATAAAGATCGCCAACGGCAAGGTGAACACTAGGTACGGGAGCACGAGTCCTGGAATGGTGTTGTACAGGCCAATATCGGTCCACAACCTGAACAGTGGCGCTGCCACCGCGATGGCCGGGAACGTGGTGACCGACAAAACGGCCGCAAGGATCAGTCCCTTTCGGCGAAGCGGTAGTTTGGCGAGCGCATAGGCAGCGGGTGCACCGACGACCAGCGCCAGCACGGTCGTCGTTGTGGCCACGATCGCTGAATTGGCTAAAGCCGCGAGGAAATCCCCGTTGGCAAGCACTGACTGGTAGTTGCGCAAGGTCGGGTCCGTCGGCACCAGGGAGGCATTCGAGAGCTCCGCACCTGTCCGCAGCGAGAGGTTGATCAGCCAGTAGAACGGGAAGAGACAGACGAACACGACAGCGACGACGCCAAAGGCACGGAGGGCGCTCGCGACGCGACGCCGTGCAGCAAGGTGTGTCCTCATGATCACCGCCCACCCTCCGACGGCCGCATGAGCCGGATGTAGACCACGGACACAACCATGACGACGAGGAACGTGATGACCGAGAGTGCCGACCCCAGCCCGATGATCCCCTGCTCCTGAAGCCTACGGAAGGCGATAAGAGACAGCGTGTCGGTACCGAAAGCACCCTTCGTGAGCACGTACGGGAGGTCGAAAATTCGCAAGGCGTCGAGCGTGCGGAAGATCAAGGCGACCAGGAGTGCGGAGCGCAGCTGCGGCAGCGTGATGCGCCAGAACCGTTGCCAGGCTCCCGCTCCGTCGACCGCAGCCGCCTCGTGGGTCTCTATCGGGACCCCTTGCAGGCCGGCAAGAAGCAGGAGCGCCATAAACGGCGCGGTCTTCCACACATCCGCGACGACCATGACCCAGAAGGCCTCGGGAGCCGAGCCCAGCCACACCGTGTCATCAGGCAGTCCGACGGCTCCGAGCAAACTATTCACAAAACCTAGGGTCGGGTCGAAGACGGACCGCCATATGATCGCGGTGACCACGGTGAGCACTGACCACGGGACGAGTACTGCCGCCCGCAAAAAGGCACGCCCGCGTACCACCGAGTTCATGAGCAGCGCCATCACCATGCCGATGGCCAGCTCCAGTGCGACGGAGACGACCGTAAATAGGAGCGTCGTGCGTAGCGCCGCCCAGAAGTCACGGTCGTCGAAGGCGATCACGTAGTTGCCCAGGCCGAATGGCTCAGCCCAGCGGGAGAGGCCCGGCTGTAGCAACGAATACTCGTGCAAGGAGAGCCATACGGCGTAGAGGACAGGGAAAACAGCAACGAGAGCCATCATCGTGATGGCGGGTGAGACCATCGCGACAGCGAGTCGCCGACGACGTCGCTCCAGCCCGGAGCTGGCGTTCATGAGGAATGCCTCCACATGGTGGCCGTGGGGTGGGCCCAGCGATTCCGGCTTGGGCCCACCCGTGCGTGCCTTGATGATCAGAACGTGGTGAGGGCCTCGTTGATATCGGCGTCAGCCTGCTCGAGAGCCGCCGCCGGCGACACCTCACCACTCAGCGCTGCACTGACGTTGGTGTAGATCGCACGCGAGATCTGGGCGTAGACGGGCGTCACGGGACGGGACGTCGCCTGACGGACGCCGTCGCGCAGGGTTTCCCAGAACGGCAACGCCTCTTGGACTGCGGCGTCGTCGTAGGCAGCCTCAAGTGTGGGCGCCAGGCCCTTCTGGGCCTGGGTAACCTGACTCGCAGCGGAGGTGATGCCGTCGATCGCCTGCAACGCCTCCTCCGGGTGTTCGGAGAACGCGGACACAACAAGGTTGACACCCCCGAGGACACCACTGGCGTCACCGCCGTCCCACGCGGGCAGCGCGACGATGTCGAAGTCGTCGGCGATTGGCGCGTCCTGGCCGAGCACGTACGCGTACGTCCAGTTCACGGCTAGGGTCGCCTCGCCGGCCTCGAAGGCCCGTCGGGTCTCCTCTTCCATGTAGGTCAGGACGGCCGGTGGGACAGAGCCGTTTTCGATGCCCTGGCTCATGAACTCAAGGGCCGCGAGGTTCTCCGGGGAGTTGATGGCCGACGCCTTCCCGTCGTCGCTCAAGATGGTGCCGCCGGCCGCGGTGGCCAGGGTCACAAAGTTGACGGTGAGCCCCTCGTAGGCAGCCGCCTGGTAGATGAGGCCGTCATTCGCCTGACCGGCCGCGTACGCCTCCTGCCACGTGCGGGGAGCGGAGTCGAGATGGTCGGTCCTGTAGTAGAGGAAAGCGACATTCGTGCCGAGCGGCACGGCCCAGTACGAGCCGTCGTAGGCTGCGGTTTCGAGCGTGGAGGGGATGAACTCGTCCGCACGCGACTCGACGTACGGCGTGAGGTCGCGGATGAACCCACGCTGGGCGAGCTCAGCAGTCCACACGACATCGGAGCCGAAGATGTCGCACTCGGGCGACTCCGCTTGCTGACGCTGAATGAATTGGTTGCGCCACTCGTCTGTTGACGCAGGGAACTCGAGGAGCGAGAGGGTGACACCTTCGTTGGCGGGGTCGGAGTTGAACGCCTCGAGCACGGCCGTGAATTGTCCCGAAGAGTCCTTCTGGGCACACCATGTGATCTCCGCCTCGCCAGCTTCGTCGAGGGCCTCCGGGCCGAGAGCCCCCGAGCCATCATCCTCCTGACCGCCTGAAGTGCCTTCCTGTCCTTCGGGCGCGGAGGTACCACCGGCGCAGCCAGTCAGAGCAAGCGTCGCAACCGCGAGTGCTGCCGCCGTACGAGTGCGAACGTTCATGAGGCCTTCTCCCTTGAAGCCTGAGGTTGGATGGCAAAACGCTATCACTCAAACGCTTGAGCAACAACCCCCTTGCGTTAGGATCGTGAGCGTGGATCCGCAGCCAGCCAAGGGCAACCCTGAACTCAACCGCTTGAGCGTTGCGCCACGACGACCTGTGCGGCTGTCCGACATCGCGCGTCTCGCGAACGTCTCGACCAGCGCCGTTTCGTTGGCCTTAAACGGCCGACCGGGCGTCTCCTCACGTACCAGACAGCGCATCCTGGACATCGCCGCGGACGCCGGGTGGTTCCCGAATGCGGCTGCCCGCGCACTGGTCGGCGCACGGACCGGAATCGTCGGGCTCGTACTGACTCGCGACCCGAGGGACATCGGGACGGAGCCGTTCTACATGAGCTTCATCGCTGGGCTCGAAGCATCGTTGAGCCAGAGCGCGACAGGTCTGCTCCTGCAGTTCGCCGATGACGAACGGGCTGAGGTCGATACCTACCGACGGTGGGTCGCAGAGCGACGGATCGATGGTCTAATACTGGTCGATCTCAGGGTCAACGATGGCCGCCTCGGCGTACTCCGCGACCTTGGAGCGTGCTTCATCGTGGTCGGAGACCCTCAATACGCGTCAGAGGCCCCGGCCATCTGGAGCGACGACGCTCGGGCGGTCGCCGGAACAATACGTCGTCTTACCGAGCTGGGACACCGTCGCTTCGCTCGAATCAGCGAACGCACGACCATGGCGCATACGGCCATCCGCAACAGTGCCTTCGTGACCACGTGCGCAGAGCTCAAGCTTCCCGCGCCGGTCCTGCGCGAGGCGGAACCGTCCGCAGTGGGGAGCCGGGCCGCGACCGCCGCGGTTCTAGAGGCTTCCACCCCGCCCACGGCGATCCTCTACGACAACAACATCATGGCAGTAGCCGGTCTTGGCGTGGCGCACCAGAGGGGGCTTCGAGTACCGGAGGACATCTCGCTCGTCGCCTACGATGACTCACTCCTGTGCGAGAGCACGCATCCTTCTCTCTCGGCGATCAGCCATGACGTCCACCGTTACGGCGAGCAAGCCGGCACCCTCTTGCTCGAGGTCATCACGGGCCAAGCACCGCAAGCTCGCCTTGATTCCGTTCCGGTGCTCATTGAAAGGGGCAGCACAGGACCTGCCCCGAGAGCCTCCTGACGTCGCGACGGATAACCCGACGCTTTCATGGCGGGTGTGGTACTGGTGCTGTGTCGGTGACTGTGAAAAGTACTTTTGGATGCAGCACCAGCCTGCTGCCCGGGCAGCGCCAGGAACGTTTGCGCCACCGGATCCGCACCGGCCGGCCCGCCATCGGGGCGTCGATCAGCTCCACCACTGGCCGGCCCAGGCTCACAGCCACCACACCGCAGCGCGGACAGCCCTCCAGCCGGGGCGCGGACTCCACCGTCACCGTCAGCGCCCCGTTGGCGTCGTCGCGCTCCACGGCAATCACGTGCACGCCATCGAGCCCGACCAGCACATCGCAGCGGTGGCAGTACGACACACCAGCGCCGGGCGCTGGGCAGCACAAAGCAGAAACGTATCGTCAGACACGGGTCGAGGTCTTCTTCGAGGTCCGGTTGCTTGGTCGCTCCAGATCCTCGAAGACCTCGACCCCTTCACATGCTCATCCGCCGCACCGGCGTGTCACCCAACCCCACCTGAAGTCAGAAGAGCCTTATTAGGGCCTCACGCCGATCTCGCCTCGTACGTACCCCTTGCGTCCTGCGGTACACACCCGCTGTTGGTCGTGTCAGGACGGGAGCTTCCGGACGGCTGGCGTCATCCGGAGAGTCCGGACCTCGAATGGAGTGAGATCCACAGTCGCGCGCTGGTTGGCCAGCTCGACTTGTGCTGCCACGGGGCGCTCGAGCACGTCGGTCACCCATACACGGCTGACGTCGCACGCGATCTCGAGCTCCGATCGTGCCCGGCGTCCGAGTGCCTCGTACACGCGGACGACGACGTCGCCGCTGCGGTCGTCGGCGAGCTTGATGGTGTCGACGACCACTCCGGATGTCTTCGACCGGACCAGTGGTGCCAATGCCGCCTCGCCTCGGCTGGTCCGATCGGTCTGCGCGAAAGTGCATGCATGCCACACGGCGTCGGCAATACTGGCGCCGGGCACGACGGCGTAACGCAGGATGTGGCGCTCCTGGTCGGCGCCAGGGTCTGGGAATCGCGGTGCGCGCAAGAGCGAGAGCCCCACGACGGTGTGAGTGGCTCGAACACGCCCTGGGCTTGGCCGCCGCACGTCGTGCCCGTATGTCGACTCGTTAATCACCGCGACACCGTAGTCCGGCTCTGCCACATGGACCCATCGGTGGGCGCAGATCTCGAACTTTGCGGCATCCCAGGAGGTGTTGGTGTGAGTAGGTCGATAGACGTGCCCGAATTGTGTCTCCGCGGCGAACCGGTCGGCACTGATCTCGAGCGGGAGCGACACGCGCAGCAGCTTCCCGCTCTCGTGCCAATCGACATCGGCTTCGATATCGATCCGTCGCTGTCCAGCGTTGACCTGGACTGTCTGTACGACCGTGGAGGAGCCAAATGCGCGCTCTGTCCTAACAGCGGCGACGCCTTCGCCTTTCCAATGCTCGATGCTGGTCACGTCGTCGATGGCTTCGGCCACGGTCCGATAGGTTGGGTCGATGTCCCACGCATCGTATTGCGCGGGGGTGTCTCGGTACTGGGTCAGGACGTTGACCTTGGTTCCGTGCGGAACGAGTTCCCGGCCGGCCACGAGGTCGCGGATGCTCGTGATGTGGCCAGATCCGTCGATGTGAAGCCGCACCAGGCCGTTGTCCAGGCGGAATGTGCCGTCTCGATCGACTGACGCGCTCACCTCGGGAGCCGCACTCATCGGGTCAGGGCTTCCGCCCGAGGCCGGAAACGGGACGGCATCGACCGGGACCATCGGTCCGGAGTCCTCCGACAGGGCAGAGAGGGATGACTCGATGATCTGCTCGAGCCTCGTGGCGAGCTCGTCGTAGGTCGTCTCGGCTTCCTGGTGGACCCACGCGATGGACGACCCAGGCAGGATGTCGTGGAACTGCAGCAGCAATACCTGCTTCCAGATGTCGTCGAGCTCGTCGTACGGGTAGTCGACGCCGCGCAACACGGCGGCTGACGTGGCCCACATCTCCGCCTCGCGGAGGAGGCGCTCGCTGCGGCGGTTTCCCTGTTTGGTCCTCGCTTGCGAGGTGTACGTGCCGCGGTGGGCCTCCAAGTACATCTCGCCCACCCACACCGGTGCCGCGTCGTTCGCCGCCTCAGTGCGCTCGAAGAACGCACGCGGTGTCTCGCTCTCCACGCGGGGCGAGCCTTCGAGGTCACGCAAGCGGCGTATCCGGGCGAGCATTTCCCGCGTCGGCCCACCTCCGCCGTCGCCGTGGCCGTAGAGCAGCATCGAGCCACCGATCTGCCCTTGCTCGGCGAAGTTGCTGGCCGCGTGCGCCAGCTCCGCAGCGGTCACCTCGGCGTTGTACTTGTCCGCCGGCGGTGCGTGCGTCAGGACCCGGGTGCCGTCGATACCCTCCCAGTAGAACGTGTGGTGGGGGAACCGATTCGTGTGATTCCACGAGATCTTCTGGGTGAGCATCCACCGCGAACCACTCAATGCGATGAGCTGTGGGAGGGCGGCGCTGTACCCGAACGAGTCAGGTAACCACACCTCTTCCGTCTCGAGCCCGAACTCCTCCATGAAGAACCGCTTGCCGAAGACGAGCTGCCGGACCAGGCTCTCGCCGCTGGGCATGTTGGTGTCGGACTCGACCCACATTCCTCCGACGGGCACGAACCGTCCTTGTCTCACGCGCTCGCGTATGCGCTCGAAGAGTTGCGGATAATGTTCTTTCATCCAGGCGAATTGTTGCGCCTGCGACATTGCGTAGACCAGGTCGGGCGACGCGTCCATCAGTTGCAGCACGTTCGCTGTCGTCCGTGCGACTTTGCGTACGGTCTCGCTGGTTGGCCACAACCATGCCGAGTCGATGTGGGCGTGACCGACCACGCTCAGCCGATGGGCGCTCGCGTGTGCGGGCGAGCTCAGTAGCGGTGCAAGTTCATCGCGGGCGTGTTGTGCCGTGCCGGCTATGTCGATGGGGTCGAGCGCATCTAGGGCGCGTTCGAGGGCGCTCACGATCCGCCAGTGGCGCTCGGACTGCGCGCCGAGCTCTTGCATGAGCTGGCTCAGTACCTCCATATCTCGTGCCAGTTTCCACGCGGTTGCGTCGAAAAGTGCGAGGTGGCATTCGCGGAGCTGGTACAACGGGGTCGACGGAAGCGTCGCCGGGTCTCCGAGAGGGGTCGGCCTGAAGTCCCGGACGCCGTCGTTGAGAGGAAGGACGGTGGGATTCGCCGCCGCCTCGACGAAGACGGTCACCTCCGCACCTGGATCGCCGCTGTCAACGGGTATCCACCGCGACGTCGGGTTCAGGCCCTTGATCGTCCGCCCGGTCGAGCTGTACGCGAGGCCTTCCGCTTGGAAGCCGACGCGGCCGGCGGAGAAGCCGACATCGACTAGGAGTTCCACGCGCCGGCCGGCCCACTCGGTGGGCATTGTGCCGGTGAGTCGCAGCCATGACGTCGCCCATGGTTCCCCCCAGGCCTGTCCCGGTTGGATGGTTGTGTACGGCGCCTCCGACGCATCGCCGAAGGACGGTGTGCGACGCCCGGCGTTCCAGATGCCGACCGTCACCGGCCTCCGTGCCGGATACACTGCGGGGCTGAGACGTTCCTCGACCACACGGCGCAACCGTCGCTCCAGGAGTAGGCGCCGCTCATTGTGCATGTCAGGTCCTCCAGCGATTCGGGAACGAGCGCGAGGCCGGGGGTCAGCAGCGCAGATGGGTTGTTCGGGCAAGCCGGTGAGCACCGCTACGCGCCATCCGCGGGGTCGAAGACCACTGGCCCGAAATGGACATGCCCCGAGCTCGCGATGCCCACCGGAGCAGCTGCGAATAGCGCAAGCTCCGCAGACGTCCAGCTGCTTGGCGCCGCGGCGACCGGCGCTGCCAATGACACGCGGTTACCGTGCATCAGCCCGAGTGTGACTTTGCCTGCACCGTCCGAGGTCACGATGACATTGATCGAACGTGAGGATCCCAGCCGCGACTCAAGGAGCAGGTCTTCGTCCAGGGCGTCCGCGGGTCGGCTGCGCACAACTGCCCACATGCCGTCGTCGCGCTGCTCTACCCCGACCCAGCTGTACTGCGGTGCGAGGACGGCCACCCCGGTACGCCCACCCACGGGCAAGTCCGGCGCCGTGACAGTCGTACGGATCTCGCAGGGCCAGCCTGGTAACGGCTGGGTGAGCATCTGTGGCACGGTCCACAGGTTCCCGACATCGGTAGGTAACGCGGCCAGTCGCGCGACACCGTCGCCGCGCAACTCCAGCCAGTGCGGCTCGGGGTTGGTCTGCCACGCCCACTGCAGTCCGAGTACAGATGAACGGAACTCATCGCTCGTATGGGGATGAGTTCTGACGGGGTCTCGTGCCGCCGCGGGCGGCGGCAAGTGGGTCATGGGTTCGCCGTCGGCGCCGATGACTGGCCAGCCGTTCTCCCAGCGCATCGGCTGCAGGTGGATGGTCCGACCGTAGGGCCCACGATCCTGGAAGTGGAGAAACCAGTCTTCGCCCTCATCGGTGGTCACCCACCCCCCCTGGTGTGGGCCATTGACTTCGGTGTCGCCCTGAGCCAGAACGATCCGCATGTCATACGGGCCGTGGATGGACCGGGAACGCAAGACCGTCTGCCAACCCTCCTTGACGCCACCGGCAGGAGCGAACACGTAGTACCAGCCATCGCGCCGGTAGAGCTTGGGCCCCTCAAGCACGATGCAGCCCGGATACCTCGCACCGTCGATGACGGTGCCTGCGGGCCCCACGAGGCGGGTGCCGGTCGGATTCATCGGGGCCAGGGAGAGCCGGTTGGCGATCCCGCTGCGGCTGCGCGCCCAGGCGAACATCAACCAGGCGCGGCCGTCGTCGTCCCAGAACGGGCACGGGTCGATCAGGCCGAGTCCGGGCAGCACGAGGTGGGGGTTGGTCCACGGCCCTTCCGGAGCGGGCGACGTCGTGACGAAGATGCCGCGGTCAGGGTCGGGTACGAAGATCCGGTACAGGCCATCGTGGTAGCGGATCGATGGAGCCCACCAGCCTCCATTGTGGGCGGGCACGTGGCTCGACGGTGGTAGGACGTGCTGGACCGCCCGAGAGGCGAGGCGCCACGACACCAGGTCCGGAGAGGTCAGCACCGGCAGGCCGGGCACACGGTGACTGCTCGAGGCAACCATGACGTAGCCGTGCGGCCCGCGCGTGACGTCCAGGTCCGGCCAATCCGAATTCAGCAGCGGATTGGCGATGTAGTGCGTTGTCGAGGTGTTCAAGCGGTGCCCTTGCCTGCGTGGAGGGGGCGTCCGGCATTGACGGCCCGGGGAGCCCCCTCCGTGTTGTGCCGTCACTCGATCGCGGAGTTTGCCTCGCTGACGAGACCTTCCGCTGCCTCCTCCGGTGTCATTCGCTCGAACAGGAGCTGCACCGTGTAGCGCCGCAGGATGTCCTGGAAGGCGCCAGCACCGACTGGCGGGACCGCGGGTGGCTCTTCGAGAGCGACCGTCTCGAGATCGTTGAGGAACTCGATGGAGCGGGCGTCGGCGTCACCCAGGTGCCCGCCGTCGATCAAGTTTTGCCGGATTTCCGTGTTCGGCGGAGCGCCACGCTCGGTGAGAATGGTGTTCCAGACCTCCTGCGAGTTCACCATGAAGTCAAGGAACCGAGCGACCTCTTCAGGGTGCTCCGTCCCCTCGTAGGCCACGTACCACCCACCCGAAATGGCAAACGCGCCGTCCTCAGCATTGCCGTTCGACGTGGGCAGACGCAGCAGCTCGAGTTCCGTTCCTGCCGCCTCCGATAGAGCAGCAAGTTGGTTAGAAGCCCAGAAACCCATCGCGTGGCGTCCTGTGGCCATACCGCTCTGCTCCAGTCCGAGGCCGATCTCTGCCGAGATGGTCTCGGCACCGGGGATGGCACCCCGATCTGCCAGGTCTTTGATGAAGGCGAAGTATCCGGTGGCGTCGGCGGTGTCGAACCCGAGCTCACCCTCCTCTGTGAACAGCTCGGCGCCGTTCTGGCGAAGCCATGTGGCCAGGTTGTTCTGATCCAATCCTGGAGTCCCGGACCCCACCTGATCATCTGAGAGGCTCTCGCTCAGCTCCGTGGCGATGTCCGCATACTCGTCCCATGTCCAGGTCGTGTCGTCGGGCATCTCGACACCGGCCGCGTCGAACATGGCCGGGTTGGCGACGATGGCGTGCGTGTTGACCCCGGACGGCACACCCCACAACCGGTCGTTGATGACCCCGGTATTCCAGATGGCATCCGGAACGTTCGAGTGGTCGAGGGCGAGGTCTGTGAGGTCGAGCAAGGCTCCTCGGCCGACATACTCGTTGAAGTACGAGTCGGGCATCTGGATGATGTCCGGGGCGGTGCCGGACGCAACTTCGGTCGCGAGCTTGTCCCAGTACCCGTCCCAAGATCCCGGTTGGGGCAGAATGTCGATGTCCGGGTTCTTCGCTTCGAAGACCTCGATGACTTCTTGGGTCATCTCGTTCCGCAAAGTCCCGCCCCACCAGACGAAGCGGAGCTGTACCTGCCCGCCCTCCGAGTCGCCGCCACCCGCGTCTCCGCCTGAGTTCGCCGGATTCTCACCCTGCCCACACGCTGTGAGCGCGGTCGTGGCCGAGAGCGCCAATCCAACCGCGGCAGTTGCTCGGCGACGTCGTAACGATGCCATGTTGGTCTCCTTTGACATTCCCAACGGTCCTGTGCCTCGAATACGGGCCTGACGTCCGTCGTCCAGCCCTGCGAGTTGGTTCCTACGACGGGTACCGCCCACACGTTCGTTGGCGGCCATGTCGTCGGCGTGACTTCATCACAGTGATGGACTAATGTCAACGGCGGGCCGCTTCGAGGAGGACGAGATGACTGACGACGTCGCAGTGCCACGCGGCACCAACGCGACACAGCTCGGCAACTTCAACGAGACCGTCATCCTCCACGCCATCAGGCGCGCAGATGGGGTCAGCCGAGTCGAACTCGGCAAGGCCACCGGCCTCTCTCCACAGACGGTAACGAACATCTGTCGCCGGCTACTCGACGAAGGGCTGCTCGTCGAAGGTGAGAAGACCACCGGTGGTCTCGGGAAACGTCGGACACAGCTGCACATCGACGCCTCCGCCCGCACTGCCCTGGGCGCTCACATCGACCCGGCGCTCACGACAGTCACCACATTGGACCTGGTCGGCAAGCCGATCGATGTTGAGCGGTTTCCGACACCCGACGATCCGGAGAAGGCGGTCGCCAAGATCGCCCGCGTGCTCAAGCGGCTCATCGCGGAATCTGGGACCGATGGTGTGGGCGTTCTCGGCGTGGGTGTCGGCGCGCCCGGGCCAGTTGATGTCGCTCGTGGTGTGATTTGCGACCCGCCGCACCTGCCGAACTGGCGTGACGTGCCAGTGCGCGACGAACTCGCCGCCCAGACCGGTCTTCCCACCGTGCTCGAGAAGGACACCATCGCCGCAGCCGTCGCGGAAACATGGGCAGGCACGTTCACCGACGGCTGCAGCGCGATCGTACTCTATCTCGGAACCGGGATCGGTGCCGGACTCGTCATTGATGGCGAAGTGGTCCGCGGCACGACACACAGCGCCGGCGAAGCGGGTCACCTCGTCGTGGACCCCGACGGCCCACCCTGCGCCTGTGGGCTCCGGGGCTGCATCAACGTAGCCGCCTCACCGCGGGCGCTGGTGGAGATAGCCACCCACAAAGGAGTCCTGCCGGCTCCAGGACCAGACGACAACCTCGACAGCCGCCTGGGCATGCTGTACGACCTGGCCGATGCCGGCGAACCTGCAGCACGCGAGATCGTTCGTCGAGGCGCCGCTGGCGTGGCCCGCGCAGCCCTGACGATCGGCAACCTCGTCGACGTCAGCCGGGTCGTCCTCGGCGGCCCGTACTGGCCCCGCATGTCGGCATACATCCTCGACGCCGCCCCGACCGCCCTCGAAGCCGCTACGGCCGCGAGCCCCCTACACCCGGTAGCCCTAGGGGGGACGAAGGTCGGCGAGAACCTCGGGGCGATCGGCGCGGCGAGCCTGGTCCTCGACCACGCGTACACGCCGCGACCGACCCGGCTAGTCCTGGGTCGACCAGAACGCACTGGCCGGTCCGCCTAGCAACCACCAGAAAGCTCGAATGGAGACACATGGGCGCCCCCCTGTTCCGCGACCCCATCCATGATGGCGCCGCAGACCCGACACTGATCTACAACCGAGGCGAAGGCGCCTGGTGGATGGTCTACACCAACAGACGCGCGAACGCGGTAGGACCGCGACAGTCCTGGTTCCATGGCACCGATCTCGGAGTGGCGTCCTCCACCGACCAAGGTGAGACCTGGACTTACCGGGGAACGCTTCCTGGCCTCGAATTCGAGTTCGGGCGCAACACCTTCTGGGCGCCCGAGATCCTCTGGCACGACGCGCAGTACCACATGTACTGCAGCTACATCCGCGGCATGCCGGCCTATTCCGGCAACGATCCGCGCACCATCCACCACTACACCTCGAGCGACCTCATCTCCTGGCATCATCACGGCCCGATCGCTCTCGACACGCGTCAAGCGATCGACGCGTGCGTCCATCGCCTACCCGACGGCCGCTGGCGACTCTGGTACAAGGACTCGGTGGCCGGCTCACACACCTACGCCGCGGACTCCCACGATCTGTACGCATGGCGTACGGTCGGCCCGGCCATCACGGACGGTCCGCACGAGGGACCCAATGTGTTCGAGCTCGACGGCAAGGTGTGGATGATCGTCGACGGCTGGGACGGGCAGCATGTGTACCGCTCCGACGACTTCACGACCTGGACAAGTGCTGGCACATTACTCAGCGGCGGCGGGAGCCGACGCGATGATCAAGGCCCTGCACTCCACGCCGACGTCGTGGTTACCGGCGAGGAAGCCGAGATCTTCTACTTCACTCACCCCGAACGCACCGGCCGCACCGACGGCACCGGACTGAACGAGGCGAGCTACGCCGACCGGCGCTCGACGATCCAGAGCGCCACCATCCGAGTGGACGGTAACCGGCTCGTCTGTGACCGCGACGCCGAACACCGCGTAACCCTTGGGCAGCCAACCGATGCCTGACCTATCCCGGCAGTCGAGCCGGGTGCTTCTCGTCGACCCGCTTACCCGACTCCGCCTCCTGCTCTTCCAGACCGAAGGATTGTGGTGACCAAGCCAAGCCCAATCGATCAGCACCCGACTGAAGCACCCTGGGTTTGGTGGAGACTCCTGAGTTTGGAAACGAGGATGGAGTCATGCCACGAGAAGGGATCGCTGGGAAGCCGTCGACGCGTCGCTACAGCGAAGAGGAGAAGGCTGCTGCGGTGCGGATGGTCCGGGCGCTGCGCGCCGAGCTGGGCACTAGTCAGGGAACGATCAGCCGGGTCGCCGAGCAGCTGGGCTATGGGACCGAGCCGGTGCGGCCCTGGGTGCGCCGGGCTGATGCCGCCGAGGGCATCGAGGGCCCAGCCCCGCCGGTGAGGGCGGAGAAGTCCGAGCGCGAGAAACAGCTCGAGCAGGAGGTCCGCGAGCTGTGGCGGGTGAACGAGATTCTGAAGCGAGCTGCGAGTTTCTTCGGGTCAATGCCAGAGCGAATCTGCCCGACCGGGGTTCGCTCGTTTCTTCGGTGTCCCGGGCGTCAAGCGGGCTCGGTGGCTTCTCTTGATGTGCGGCCCCGGTCGGGCGTCCTGGCGTCAGCGGGTGCGTGGCTTGATAGGAGCCTGCGTGCGACCACGTTCGCGCTGGATTGAGGCGTGCCCGCCTCGCTGGCGACAGGGTGCCCGAGTCCCCGGTAAGGGAGGTCCCTGGATGGTCATGGTCGGCACCGATTCCCACAAGCGCACCCACACGGTGGTGGCACTTGACGAGGTCGGCAGACGGCTCGGCACCAAGACGGTGCGGACGAACTCCGATGGGCATCTCGCTATGGTCGAGTGGTCAGCGCAGTTCGCGAATCACGACGAGCATGGCGTGCGGTTCGCGCTGGAGGACTGCCGGCATCTGACTCGTCGGCTGGAGTCCGACCTACTCGCTGCAGGTTTCAGCGCGTCCTTCGCGTGCCGACCCTGCTGATGGCCGGCGCGCGGCGCAGCAGCCGCGAGCCAGGCAAGTCCGATCCCATCGACGCCGAGGCTGTGGCGCTGGCCGCGCTGCGCCACCGCGGCCTGCCGATCGCGGAACTCGACGGGCCGGCCCGTGAGGTGAAGTTGCTCTCGGACCACCGCCAAGACCTGGTCGTTCAGCGTTCGCGGATCGCGCAGCAGGTCCGCTGGCATCTCCACGAACTCGACCCCGGTCTCCTGATCCCCAGCCGGGGCCTACGCCGACAGAACGTGGTCCGTTCGGTTCTCGTCGAGCTTGAGCGGTTCGAGGGCGTCGTGGCTCGAATCGCCCGGCAACTCCTCGGCCGCTGCCAAGAGCTGACCACGCAGATCAACAGGCTCGAACGCGAGCTGCGTGACCTCGTGCGACAGCTTGCGCCATCCCTGCTCGAGATCCCCGGCTGCGGCGTCCTGTCCGCAGCCGTCATCCTCGGAGAGATGTCGCGTACCCGTGAAGGTCCGTCGTCCTGGGACATCGCGAGGAGGAAGGTACGGTCAACAGGTGAGAGATCGGCAAGCGCTGCCGCGTGCACGGTGGAGCCAAGCCGCTTACGCGTGGCGGGGATGCCGAGTGTCGTGGCCTGGTCATCGATGACGTCACCGATGGCCTTGCGCCAAGTGTGATAACCGACGAGCTGGATCATGAACGGGTAACCGCTGGTGGCGTCGGCGGTGGCATCCAGCGCGGTGTCGGTGATGGTGCGACCGCTCTCGGTGATGGTCTTCGCAAACGCGTCGCGGACCTGTTCGAGCGGGACGTCGCTGAGCTCTTCGCGGGCGGCGCGGCGCAGGAAGGTCAGGATCTCGTCGTTGAGTAAGTCGGAGACAGCTGATGGCAGGCCGGCGACGGCGAGGGCGATCTCACGGTCCTCACTGATCAGGTGCTGGATCGTGGTCGCGAGGTGTCGTAGTTCGTCGAGGCGCTTGCGGTGGATCTCGTCAACGGTGATCAGCACGCCGGTCTGGTGGGGCTCGAGCAGCTCGAGAAGGGCCGTGAGCTCTTCCCTCAGGTCGGGTGGCCGCTCGGATCCTTCGGCGAGCTCGATTCCCCCGCCCACCACGGGCAGAGTCACCCCGGTGATGCGTCGGCCCCGCCGGCCGTCGTCGAGCTCGCTGGCGTGTCGTCGCGCCGACCAGGTCAACCGCTCGCCCATGCCGGTCGTCGCGGTCTCGGCCAGGGTGATCCAGCCCAGTTGTTCGGTCTGCGTGCGGACCTCGTTGAGCATGACCGTCTTCCCCACGCCTCGCGGGCCGGTAAAGATGGTCAGGCGTCCCGGCGCACCGGGCCCGTCGTGGATCGACTCGACGAACTCCCCGAGAGCCTCCTCGCGGCCGACCAACAGCGGTGGGGATGCACCCGCCGTCGGCTTGAATGGGTTCCTCATCGCCGCGCCGCCTCCCATCCTTTAGGCCGTTTAGACCGTTAGACCCCTTTGCGGGCGGAGCTACCAGAGGTTCGGTGTCGCACACCTGCCCACTACTTCAGCCGCGACGGGGCGGTCACATCCGAGTGTATTGACCAACGTATATACATCGGGGAAGACTGTCCGTGGCCTTGGACGAGCACGGATGGAGTACTGATGGCGCAGCCGCTGCGATCGATCCGCGTGCCGGAGTACATCTGGCAGGCGGCCAAGGAAGAGGCGGAGCGACGCGGAGAGTCGCTCAACGCCGCCATCGTCCGGTTGCTCGCCGCGTATGCAAGGGTCGACGAGGCGACGTCGAGGTAGCACATGGCCCTCGACCTGCCCTCGCTGCCGGGCACCGTGCCGGCGCGTGGTCGTCAGCTGTGGGGGTTGGCGTGGACGTAGGCATGGCGGGTGCTGGTGTATCCGTCGTCCTGGCCGACGGCCGTGCTGCCTTGTCTCGTAACGCTGTTGCTGCTCGGTTGGCTGGGGGTGCGCGAGGTCTTGTGCTCGCGGCGCTGATCCTCGCGCTTGTCGTTCCGTTCAACGCCGCCGCACTATGGCTCAGTCTCCGCCTTGCCCGGCGTCGGGAGCCTCACCTTCTCGCGGATGAGTCGGGGAGGGCTGCGGCGTTGATGACGACGCGGACGGTCGATCACCGTGGTCGGTCTGTGCTCGAGCTCGAGAACCACGTCGCCCGCCCCACCTCGGGGCCCGGTAAGCGTCATGGCCGTCGACTACGACGACTCATGGCTGACCGTTACCTGCCAGTGCTAGACGCGCGGGGTGCTGAGCTGCGTATCGATACCTCGAGCCGGGCCGTCGCCAACCTCTACCTCGAGGACTTCGACGGCCTGCAGCTCAACCGGCGCACCTGGTACGGGCGCTACCACTCGCGGCCATGACGCCAGGAGGAATCCGGGAACGGGTGCGCGCCGAGCTCGTCGCCGAGATCACGGACACCGCACGGCGACACCTGGCCGTGCGCGGCGCCGCCGGCCTCTCCGTCCGTGCCGTGACGCGCGAGCTCGGGATGGCACCCTCGGCCGTGTACCGCTACTTCCCGAACCGGGACGCGCTGCTCACCGCGCTCATCGTCGCCGCGTACGTGGGCGTGGGTGCCGCCGCGCGCGAGGCGGAGTCCGCGGTCGACCGGTCGGATCTGTCGGGACGCTGGCTCGCGGTCTTCCGGGCCGTGCACGGCTGGGCGCTGGAGCATCCGCACGAGTACGCGCTCATCTACGGCTCACCCGTGCCCGGCTACGTCGCCCCGCAGGACACCGCTGCGCCGGCGTCGGAGGTGGTGCTGCTGCTGGCGCGCATCGCCGTCGACATCCCGCCGTCCGGAGGAAAGACCATGGACGATCTCGTGCCGCCGGAGCTGCTGCACGACGCCCAGCAACGTGTCGGGGACGTCTTGGAGAGCCTGCCCGAGGCGAAGGCGGCGGCACTCGGCAGGTTGGATCCCGCCGTCGTGATCGGGGTGATCGACGCCTGGACGATGCTGTTCGGCACCGTGAGCTTCGAGCTCTTCGGCCACTACGAGCGGGTCGTCGACGCGCGGGCGGCGCACCTCGAACACGTGGCTCGTGCCTGCGGCCGAGCGGTGGGCGTGCCCGGCCTCTGACGTTCCGGCCCTCTCGGTCGCCGCGCACTCGGCGTGCGGTGCCCGCCCTGCGCCGCCAGACTGGCGTCGTGCGGCGCGCCGCACGGGCACGCACGGCGCGGGCCCGGACGAGAGGAGACGAACATGGGTATCGGTGCAGGCATCTTCCTCATCGTGGTCGGAGCCATTCTCGCCTTCGCGGTGTCCGACGTCATCGAGGGCGTCGACCTGACCATGGTCGGGTACATCTGCATGGGCGCCGGGGTGCTGGCCCTCATCATCGCGCTGATCGTCCACTCCCAGCGCACGCACACGAGCCACACCGAGCGCGTCGAGCGCCACGATGACCGCCACATTCGTGACGAGGGCGTGTGAGCCGGACTACGAGCCCCGAGTCCACGGAGACGTGGCTCGGCACGCCATCAGCGGCGAGTATGCGGGCGGACACTCGCAGCTCGCGCTGACGCGCCCCCGGCACGACCGCGGACAACGAACCGCGACGCTCGCGCTGCTGCCGATAGCGTGGTGTCCATGGGACTGTCCCGGGTGGTCAACGCGGCCGAAGACTCGATCAACCGCCGCAGCGTGGTCTATCTGCGCAAGCGCGGGTGGCGCCCGCGCACCATCGGTCTGGCCGGCTACGGCTCCGTGCGCAGCGTCCATGTGCTCGGCCGGGTCATCATGGCCGATCCGGCGGCCGAGCAGGAGGACCCGGACGCCACCGACGAGAGTGCACCGGTCAGCCCCATCAACGTGGCGGCCGAGGCGCAGCGCGGGTGGCGGTCATTCTTCACGGCCCAGGTGGGTTTCCTGCCCGTGACCGTGCGGGCCGGCGACCGGACACTCCGCACGACGACGGATCGCGGCGGCTACATCGATGTCATCGTGCGTGACCACGGGCTCGAGCCGGGGTGGCACGAGGTCGAGATCGAGGCGGTCGCCGCCGAGCCGGTGACGGCCAACGTCCTGGTCGTGGACCCGAACGTCCGCACGGGCATCGTCTCCGACATCGACGACACCATCATGGTGACGATGCTGCCCCGCGTGTTCATCGCGGCCTGGAACACGTTCGTCCGGCACACGACGGCCCGCAAGGCGGTGCCGGGCATGGCGACGCTGTACCACCGCATCCTCGAGGGGCACCCGGACGCCCCGGTCTTCTACCTCTCGACCGGTGCCTGGAACACCGTGCCGACCCTGCGCCGGTTTATGCGCAAGCACGGCTACCCCGAGGGCCCGATGCTCATGACCGACTGGGGGCCGACACCCACCGGTCTCTTCCGCTCGGGCGTCGAGCACAAGCGCACGCAGCTGAGGAACCTGCTCATCACCTTCCCGGAGATCCGGTGGATCCTCGTCGGTGACGACGGCCAGCACGATCCGGTGGTCTACGACGAGCTGGCGCGCGAGCACCCACGCCACATCGCGGCGATCGCCATCCGCGAGCTCTCCCCCGCCGAGCAGGTCCTCGCCCACGGCACGCCCGAGGCGATCGAGCACCCGCCGGCGATGCGCAACGCGGCCGCCGAGCACGGCGTGCCGACCGTACAGGGTCGCGACGGCAACGCACTCGCGACCCTCCTGCCGGATGTCATCGCCGAACGTCGGGAGGCGCTCGCCTCGCGCTGAGACCCGCCCGCGAGCGGCGGCGCCGAACAGCCTCAAATCGCGCCATTGCGCGGGAAGGCTTGCCTTCCCTTCGTTGTGAGGACGCTGCCGCGCTCCTACATTCGAGGACATGGGCATCCTGACGACCGGACGTGGCGAGGCCTCCGAGACGGCCTCCGGCGCGACCGCACGCGAGCGTGATCCAGGGCGTCCCGCCGGCCGGGAGCAGCGCCTCAATGCCCTGCGCGCGGGAGTCCTCGGCGCCAACGACGGGATCGTGTCGGTGGCTGCCGTCGTCGTCGGCGTCGCCGGTGCGACCACGCAGACCGGACCCATCGCGACCGCAGGTCTGGCGGCGGCGCTCGGCGGCGCGGTGTCCATGGCGCTCGGTGAGTACGTCTCCGTCAGCAGCCAGCGCGACGGCGAGCGCCATCTCGTCGAGGAGCAGCGCCGCGCCCTCGAGCGGGATCCGCAGAGTCAGCTCGAGGAGCTGGCCGCGGTGTACCGGCGCCGCGGCATCTCACCGGCGACCGCCCGGAAAGTGGCCGAAGAGGTGACCGTCACGAACGCGTTGGCGGCCCACGTGCGCGCCCGCCACAACATCGACATGGGCGACGTCGCGAGCCCCTGGCACGCGGCGTTCGCCTCGTTCGGCTCGTTCGTGCTCGGCGCGGTGCTGCCGTTGCTGGCGATCCTGCTGCCGCCACCCGGGATGCGCGTGCCGGTGACGTTCCTGGCCACGCTGCTCGCCCTCGGGCTCACCGGCGCCGTCGCGGCCGGGATCGGTGGCGGCAGCCGCCGGCACGCGGCGGTGCGAGTGGTGGTCGGCGGCGGGCTCGCGCTCGCCGCGACGTACCTGGTGGGCTACCTGCTGGGCGCGGCCGGCGTCGTCTGACGTCCCCCTCACGCGACTCGTCACCTCCGTGCCGACTCGTCACCTCTCGACGTCGAGATATGACGAGTCAGCACACGAGTCAGCGGATTGTGACCGACCGGTCGAACCAGGTCAGCACGGTCTCGGACCCGAACGGCCACAGACCCGCGAGGGCGGACGCCGGGTCTTTGCCGAAGCTCGGCGCACCGGGGAGCTGCAGCCCGTGCGACAAGGGCTTGGCCGCGGCGTCCTCCGGTAGGTCACCCAGCCGCCGCGCGGCGGCGATGCCGGTGTCCAGGTCGCCGAGCTCGTCGACAAGCCCGAGCTCGTGGGCGTCGGCGCCGCTCCAGATCCGTCCCCTGCCTATCTCGTCCACCCGCTCGGTGGTGAGGCCGCGGCCGGCGGCCACCCGGTCGACGAACCGGCCGTAGACCTCGTCCATCATCCGCTCGGCCCAGGCACGGTCGTCGTCGGAGAACGGTCTGTGCGGGCTCTCGAACAGCGCGCCCTCGCGGCCGACGGCCTCGGGCTTGAACCCGTGCCGGCCGTCGAAGCCGCTCAGCACCGGCTTGCCGACGACGACGCCGATGCTTCCCGTGAGCGTGTAGGGATCGGCGACCACGTGATCGGCAGCCGTGAGGACGTAGTAGCCCCCGGAGGCGGCGACCGATCCCATCACGGCGACGACCGGCGTCGTGCAGCTGGCGACGGCGCGGCCGATCACGTCGGAGGCGAGGGCCGAGCCGCCACCCGAGTCGACGTAGAGCAGGATCGCCTTGACGTCCTCGTCGCGGTCCGCCTTCCGCAACGCCGCGACGACCGTCTCCGAGCCGGTCTGGGCGCCGGGCAGGAACGGCACGGGCGGGGTGCCGCGAGACCTGCCCGTGACGATCGGGCCGGTGACGGGCACGACGGCGATGTGCTCGGCCTGGCGGGCCTTGCGCCCGAGGCCGCGAGGCAGCAGCAGCTCGACCGTGCGGGTCCAGCGGTGCTCGACGAGCGTGCAGATCTCGTCGTCGTAGCCGATCCTCGAGATCAGTCCACGCTCGAGGAGCTGGTCGGCACTGGTCAGCCCGGCCTCGAGCACGCCGTCGGCGCCCTCTTTCCCTTCGGTAACGTGGCCGGTCCAGCTGCGCTCGGCCGAGTCGACGTACGCGGTGAGCTGCTCGCGGTTGTGCTCGTCCATCCCCTTCTCGGAGAACCGCGTCAACGCCGCCTTGTACTCGCCGATGCGCAGGTTCTCGAAGGTGATGCCGTGCTTGGTCAGGAAGGCCCCGTAGAAGACCTGCTCGGCGGCGAAGCCCGGCAGCCGGACCTCGGCGGATTCGGGCGCGACCACCTCCGTCAGCGACGCCGTCACCAGGAGGGTGCGCATGTTGACCTGTGGGACGTAGCCGACCACCCGCTTGCTCTCCGCGAGGCGCCCGACGGCCCGGCCGATGGCATGCGCAGTGGTCAGCCCGGCGTCGAGCTTGCCGACGCGGACGAGGACGCCGCGCACCCAGTCGGTACCCGCCAGCTTCTCGAGCCGGCCGGTCAGCCCCTCGAGGGACTCCCCGCGGCGCAGGAGGCTCTGCACGGGATCGGCGGCCTGGTAGGCCGGGTAGCTCCCGTGGAGGTCGAGGACCACCCAGTCGGGGGCGGTGGAGTCATTGTCGACCGCGAGCCGCAGCTTCTCCAGGATTCCCATGTCCCGAGCGTAGGTGCTCACGCCGCGCGCAGGGCCGGGCACGCGAACGGCCCGGCCCTGCGCGGTCGGTGGCGGGTCAGCCGAGGAGCTGGCGGCACTCCTCGTGGGCCGGGTGGTGCGCGTAGCGCTGCGGCTGCGTCGCCTCGGCGAGGGTCTGCTGGAGCGCGCAGTACGCGGGCTTGCGCTCCAGGTCCTCGGTCCAGGGCGTCGCCGAGCCCTGGCCCTCGAAGGTGTGCGGCACCCAGGAGTACAGGTCGCTCGCGCCCCATAGAGTGAAGGACTGGCAGCCCTCGACGGCGACGCACGCCTCGAGCGTGGAGCTGAACCATTCGGCCTGCTCGGCGATCTGCGCCGGGGTCGGTTCGCCGCTCTCGGGCAGCTCCATGCGGACGTCGAGCTCGGTGATCGCGGTGGCGAGGCCGAGGTCGTCGAAGCGCTGCAGGTTCTCCTGCAGGCTCGGGTCGAAGCCGTACATCAGCCCGAGGTGGGCCTGGAGGCCCATGCCGTGGATCGGGACGCCGTCGGCCAGCAGGTCCTGGGCGAGCTGGTAGTAGGCGTCGGACTTGGCGTTGATGCCCTCGGCGCCGTAGTCGTTGAGGAACAGCTCCGCCTCCGGGGCGGCCTCGTGCGCCCAGCGGAAGGCGTCGGCGATGATGCCCGGCCCGAGCTCGCGCAGCCAGATGTTCTCCTCGGTGCGCAGGTTGCCGGAGCCGTCGAAGATCTCGTTGGCGACCTCCCACTGGTCGATCTGCCCGGCGTACCGGCCGACGACGGTGGTGATGTGGTCCCGCAGGATGCCGCGGAGCTCGGCGTCGGTGTAGTCGCCCTCCTCGAGCCATGCCGGGTTCTGGCTGTGCCAGATCAGGACGTGCCCGCGCACGTCCTGACCGTTCTCCTCGGCGAAGGCGACGATGTCGTCGGCCGCCTCGAAGTTGTACTCGTCCGGCGCCGGGTGGACGAAGTCCCACTTCAGCTGGTTCTCGGGCGTCAGCGAGGTGAACTCGGTGGCGAGCAGCTCGCGGTACTCCTCGTCCTCGTAGAACGGCGGCGGGTAGTCCTGGTTCTGGTGGTGCCCTCCCCCGGCGACGGCGGCCCCGATCTCGAGGTCATCGGGTGCCAGCCAGGCGAGGGTGTCCTGCTTGGCGAGTCCGGGCGGCCTCTCGGCACTGGCGGCGGGCGCCGCCGCCAGCATTCCGGCCGCCAGACCGGCTCCCAGCAGCAGTCGTGCGGATCGTGCGCGCATGTCTCTACCTCCCGCTCGAGGCCTTTCTCGAGCTCGTCGGTGCGGCCCGACCATTCGGCCGGTGGGCGACGTCGCCCAATTGGTCCTATGCCGCAACAAACCCGACAGTACGAAAGCTCGATCGGTGCGACAACAGCAGGCGCGCCTAAAGAGTTTCGGTGCTCGGCGCATGTCCCGTGCGAGCGCGTCGGCCACGCGTGAACGGTCGAGCGATGAACTCTGCCCCGGGGCTGAGGTTCACGCCTCAGCCCCGAGCGGCGGTCTCACCGGTCAGCGAGTGCCGCACGGACGGAGGTCCACGACGCGAGCCGGGCGCGGACATCCTCGCGGGTCTCCTCGGCCAGCGCCTGCCGGTGCGCACGCTCCAGCACGTCGTCGACCTGGACGCGCGCGCCGGTGGTGGCGGACTCGACGGCGGCCTCCACCATGACCAGACTCAGCACGTTGTCGTGGACCTCTCCCATGGGGACCTCGCCGCCGTCGAGAGCCGCCAGGAACGTGCGGAGCGATCCGGCGATGCCCTCGCCCGGGGCCTCGGGCGCGGGAACCTCGTGCGGCGGGTCGGTAGGCGGCTGCCGGTCGAGGACCGGGTCGTGGTCGCCGTCCCACAGCGCGGTGCCGGCCGCGCCGGAGAGCCGCCAGGACCCGTTCCACGACGTCTCCAGGCCGGGGCTGCACCAGCTGCCGGTGTAGGCGTAACGCACGCCGCCGGTCATCTCGAAGACAGCGGTCGCGGCGGCGGAGCCGGAGTACCAACTCCAGGACGGGTTGTACTCCTCGCAGTAGACCGACACCGGCTCGGCGTCGAGGAGGAACCGTGCCGTGTCGAACTGGTGGATGGCCATGTCGACGAGGAGGGGGTGGGGCATCTCCTCGCGGAAGCCGCCGAAGTGCGGGGCCTTGAAGAACTCGGTGGTCAGGACGCCGAGGTCGCCCAGCGCCCGGGCCTGCTCCCGGTAGGCGAAGAGTTGGTGGTTGTAGCGGCGGGACTGGCTGACGACGAAGGGTTGCCCGGTGACCTCCGCGGCGGCCACGAGGGACAGCGCCCGCGAGACGGTCTCGGCCGCGGGCTTCTCGCCCAGCACGGCCAGGCCGGCGAGCAGGGCCGCCGTCGTCACGGGGTGGTGGGCGCGCGGGACGGTGACGTTGACGACGGCCCGGGCACCGGTTCGCCGCGCCAGGCCGACGGCGTCCCGGCCTACCGGGGTGCCGGGGGCGCCCGCCGACTCCACCGCCGCCCGTGCGGCGTCGAGGTCGAGGTCGACGACGCCGGCGAGCTCGGCGCCCGGCTCGGCGAGGATGGTCGAGAGCCACGCCCGGCCCATCCCGCCGGCACCAACCAGGACGAGGGGGACGGGCCGATCCGGCAGGACGGGCGAGGTCACGCGGTGTCCTCGCCCCCGGCCTTGAGCGCACCTCGGTACCCCTGGCCGTTGTAGAAGTCTTCGGTGTCGTAGCGCAGCAGCGTGGGCGTGGTGCGTTCGGGCCGGTCGGTGACGGCCCACTCGACGGCGTTGGCGATGACGGTGCGGACGCCGTCGTGGAAGTAGGTGGGGTACTCCTGGTCGCCGGGGCGGAAGTAGAAGATCTTGCCGAAGCCGCGGCGGTAGGTGATGCCCGAGCGGAAGACCTCGCCGCCGGAGAAGGAGCTGATGAAGACGAGCTCGTCCGGGGTGGGGACGTCGAAGAACTCCCCGTACATCTCGTCCTCGTCGATGATCATCGGGTGCGGGACGCCGCGGGCGATGGGGTGGGTCGGGTCGACCGTCCAGACCAGCTCGCGGTCGTGCTCGGCGCGCCAGCGCAGCGTGCAGGTGGTGCCCATGAGCCTGGTGAAGATCTTCGACCAGTGCCCGGAGTGCAGGACGATCAGGCCCATGCCCTCGAGGACGTGGCGGTGCACCCGCTCGACCACCTCGTCGGAGACGTCGCCGTGAGCGGCGTGTCCCCACCAGGTCAGCACGTCGGTGTCCCGCAGGACCTCCTCGGTCAGGCCGTGCTCGGGCTCGTCGAGGGTCGCGGTGCGGACCTGGACACCCGAGCCGAGGCGTCCCTCGATGCCCTGGGCGACGGCGCCGTGCATGCCGTCGGGGTAGCGCCGGGCCACCTCGGGCTCGAGCTGCTCGTGGCGGTTCTCGCCCCAGACGGTGACGCGGATCGGCTCGGTCATAATCGCTCCTTCTTCTCAGCCAGGACCGGCTCCGGGCCCGGCACGCCCTCGATTCTTGCCCGATCCGGGCCGGTGGCGGCGGCGCCGTCGGCATGCCGAGATGCTGACGGCCTCACCAGGGTTCGATGCCGGGCGCTCAGCTCGCGTGCCGGCGCAGGACGGTGCCGGCGACGACACCGGTGACGGCGAGCAGGGCGGCCGCCACGAGGCTGACGGTGGTCAGGCCGCTCAGGAACGCCGCGCTCGCCGCGTCCCGCAGGGCGTCGGCCTCGGCGGCGGGTAGCTCCGCGGCGGCGTCGAACGCCCCGGCGACCGTCTCGCGAGCCGCGGGCACATCCGTCTCCGACACGCTCGCGGCGGATCCCGCGCGGCCGGCGGGCGCGGACTCGAGGACCAGGCTGTTCGCGAGCGTACCGGCGGCGAGACGCCGCCGGCTCGGCTCTCCGCGCTGGTGGCCGAGCTGGCGCGCCAGCTTCCCGCGTCCAGCGACCTGCAGTCGGCCGGGCTGCAGGCGCTGGCCCAGGCCGGCTTCGACGACGAGCTGCGCCGCGAGATCGCCGTGGCCCAGACCGGGGCCCGCTGCGCGCTGGCCGCCGTGGTCCTCGACGTCCCGGAGGTCGCCCCCGGGTCCGAGGAGGAGCGAGGCGTCGGGTTCATCGTCTACTCGCTCGTCACCGGCCTCGTCGCCCAGGCGCTGATGGACCAGCACACCGTCCGGGAACCGGATCTGCTCGCCCGCGCCGTGCGCGCGCTGACCTAGGGCACCCAAGCACTCGGATCGAGCCGTTCGGCGAGTCGTAGCAGGGTGATGTCAGTCCATGGAGCAACGATGGAGACGTAGCCAGACACCGGAGGAAGAAGGGAGTTGCACCATGGCGGTCACCACCACTCTCGAGACCGCGCCGGACGTCGACGTCTACGCGGACCTCACGGTCTGGTGCACGGACCTCGAGTGCCCCGCCGACGTCGTCGACGGGTTCTGTGCCGCGTGCGGCGCCCAGGACCACGAGGCCTTCTGAGCCGCGCTAGTCCCGGTCGATGATCTTGGTCGGTCCGAAGCGGTCGGCCTCGCCGCGGGCGACCGCGGCGTCGTGGCTGGCGACCGCACGCTCCAGGAGTTCCCTCAGGGCGCGCTCGTCGCGGACCATCTGGCGGTACTTCGGTCCGAGGCGGTCGATCTGGTCCCGTTCCTCCAGCAGCGCCCGGAAGATGCGCTCACGCTCGGCGGGGTCGGCGGTGTACTCGGCGTCCAGGTAGGCATTCGCGTGCCGGCGGGCGTTGGAGATGGCGTTCTGCGCTCGACCCCGCTTGCTGAACAACGAGGCCAGGACGGTCACCAGCAGGACGACGACGATGACGCTCAGCGACAGGCCCGTGCTGACCTCGACGACGGTCACCGGCTCGCCGTCGTTGATGAACGGGACGTTGTTCTCGTGCAGGGCGTGGAGCACGAGCTTCACGCCGATGAACGCGAGGATGATCGCGAGGCCGTAGGAGAGGAAGATCAGCCGGTCCAGCAGGCCGTCGATGAGGAAGTAGAGCTGCCGCAGGCCGAGCAGCGAGAAGGCGGTTGCCGTGAAGACCAGGTACACGTTCTGGGTGAGGCCGAAGATCGCCGGGATGGAGTCCAGGGCGAACATGATGTCGGTGCCGCCGATGGCCACCATCACCAAGAGCATGGGAGTCATGGCCCGCTTGCCGTCGATGACGGTGAAGAAGCGATCGCCGTCGTAGCGCTCGCTGGTGTGGAACAGCTTGCGGGCGATCCGCACCACGATGTTCTCGCTCTCGTGCGACTGCTGACTCTCCGGCTTGACCATGCTTCCCGCCGTCAGCAGGAGAATCAGGCCGAACAGGTAGAACACCCAGGCGAAGGAGTTGATCAGCGCGCCGCCGAGGAAGATGAAGCCGGTCCGGGCCACGAGCGCGAACGCGATACCGAACAGCAGCACCTTCTGCTGGGATTCCCGGGGCACCATGAAGCTGCTCATGATGATGAGGAAGACGAACAGGTTGTCGACCGAGAGCGCCTTCTCGGTGATGTAGCCCGCGAAGTACTCCGATCCCATGGTTCCGCCGCCGAGGAGCAGCACACCGAGTCCGAAGACGACTGCGATGCCGACGTACAGAGCCGACCAGATCGCCGCCTCACGCAGCGTGGGAACGTGCGCCTTGCGGACGTGGAAGATGAAGTCGAACGCCAGCAGCGCCACGATGCCCACCGCGGTGAGCACCCAGATCCAGGTGGGTACGTCCATCGAACACGCCCTTTCACCACTCTCGCCCCGCCACGGACGCTACCGGCGTCGACGGCGCGTCGCACCAGCACGGTGAGCTGCTCAGATGGGCTCGGCCGCAGCCTCCTCGGCGTCACGCATGACCCGCAGCATGTTCTCGCCCGCGAGCGCGGCCAGCTCCCCGCGGGACCAGCCCCGCTCGGCGAGCGCCGTGAAGAGCCGCGGGTATCCCGAGACGTCCTCGAGCCCCGTGGGCAGGACGTCGGTGCCGTCGTAGTCGCCGCCGAGGCCGACGTGGTCGACGCCGGCCGCCTCGCGGGCGTGCTCGACGTGGGCGACGACGTCGTCGATGCTGACGCTCGGCCGCGGGTGCTCCCGCTCCCAGGCGCGACGGCGTGCCGTCTCGTGCGCGGCCTCCTCCTCCGCGGCGGCGTCCCGTTCCGTCGCGTCCTGCGCCGCCACGTCCTGCGGCCACGGGAAAGCTCCGCCGTCGAACGCCTCGTTGCGGGCGGCGTCCCACGCGGCGGCGGCGTTCGAGACGAACTTCGGCACGAAGGTCACCTGGAGGACGCCGCCGTTGGCGGCGAGCCGCTCGAGAGCGGTGTCGAAGGCGTTGCGGGGGTGGTCGCACACGGTCCGGCACGAGGAGTGGGAGTAGATGACCGGAGCGCTGGTGGCCTCTAGGGCGGCGAGCTGGGTGGACTCGGCCGTGTGCGAAAGGTCGACGAGCATCCCGATGCGGTTCATCTCGGCGACCACGCCTCTGCCGAACTCGTTGAGCCCGCCGACCGCGGGGGCGTCCGTGGCCGAGTCCGCCCACGGGGTGTTGTCGTTGTGCGTCAGGGTCATGTACCGGACGCCGAGGCGGGCGAAGGCCCTGAGCGCACCGAGGGAGCCGCCGATCGAGTGCCCGCCCTCGGCGCCGAGCAGTGATGCGACACGGCCGCGGGCGAAGGCCTCGCGCACCCGGTCGGCGGTGTGGGCGAGCTCGAAGACGTCCGGGTATCGGGCAAGCAGCCGATGGACGGTGTCGATCTGCTCGAGGATGGCGAGCACGGCGTCGGCCCCGGTGAGTGTGGACGGGACGAAGACCGACCAGAACTGGGCGCCGACCCGCCCGGCCCGCAGCCGCGGGATGTCGGTGTGCAGCTCGGGGCGTGGCGCGTCGAGGCCCTCCACGGAGGACTGCGCCGTCGTCCGCAGCGCGTAGGGCAGGTCGTTGTGGCCGTCGACGAGCGGGGTGGTGGACAGCGTCTCGTCGACGATGCTGGCGGCCGAGGGCATGGCGGCCATTGTGCCTGTCGGGCCCCGGGCGGGCTCAGGCCGAGCCGACGTCGGGGACGAAGAGGGCCGGCGCGTAGCGGTACTCGGGCCAGACCTGCAGCTCGAGGTCCGCCGGGGCCGAGGTGGCGAAGGCGACCGAGAAACTCATCTGCTCGCCGGGCGGCAGCGTGCTGCTGGGGGTGCCGGTGAGTCCGGCGCCCGGGTCGAAGTGTTCCGCGCACTCGCACGCGGCGCCCTCGATCTTCGGCGCGATGTAGAGCGACCTGACGCCCTCCGGCGTCCGGTTGACCACGGTGATGTCGAAGACGAGGACGTCGCCGGGCGGGGCGGTCCCTGCGGTGCCACCTTCCTCCGGCGTCGCGGTCGGCGTCTCCTCCTGGGATGCGTCGTCGGGCGGCTCGGTTCGGCGCGCCTCCGGCGTGGGCACGTCCGACTCGTCCTCGGTGCTGGAGGACGTCACCTCGTCGTCCAGCGGATGCGGAGCCTCGACCGTCACGGCGAGCCCGTTGTCCCACTGGTAGGTCTCGCCGAAGTCGACCGGTGACGTCGGCCCGTGGACCGGGTCGGGCGTCGGCGGTGTCGTGGGCTCGCCGGCGTCCTCAGGATCGGTGGTCGGCCCGCCCCCGCCGTCCGGGTCGAGGCCCGGTCCGCCGCCGTCCCGGTCGGCGGTCGGCGGGTCGTCCGGCGGGTCGTCCGGCTCTGACTCGTCCTCGGACGACGGCGGCCTCTCGCCCTCCGTCGTCGGCCGTTCCTGCGGCGGCCGCTCCGACGGCGAGGGTTCCGTCGTCGGCCGGGTGGACGGCGGCTGCGTCGGGCGGTCCTCGGACGAGGTCGGCTCGTCGGGGCCGGGCGCCTCGACGCTCGTGCTCTCGCCCTGCCCCGGCGCCGCCCCGTCGTGGCCCGCTCCACCGCCGCAGGCGGCGAGCAGGAGGGACGCACCTGCCGCGACCGCCGCACTCGAGAGGCTCCGCGAGGGTCGCATACCGCGAGGGTACGTCCGGGCGGGCGGTGTTCACATGGTCATGCCTCCGTCGATGACCACCACCGACCCGGTCATGAACGCCGCTTCCTGGGAGGCCGCATAGGCGATGGCGTGTGCGATCTCCTCGGGCGTGCCCAGCCGGCCGAGTGGCTGGCGGCCGATGAGTTGTGCCTCCATGGCGACCGGGTCTTGCGCGTCCCGGATCTTGGACTCGAGCGCGGGGGTGAGTGTGGTGCCGGGGCACACGCAGTTGACCCGGACGCCTTCCGCGACATGGTCGACCGCCATGGACTTCGTCATCGCCACCACCGCGCCCTTCGACGCCGCGTAGACGGCGCGGTCCTTGTGCCCCTTGATCGCGGCCACCGAGCCGACGTTGACGATCACACCGCCCGCCTCGCGCAAGGCCGGCATGGCCGCCCGGGACATCAGCACCGTGCCCTTGACGTTGACGGCGAGCATCCGGTCGACGTCGTCCTCGGGCGTCGTCTCGACGGTTCCCGGCACGGCGAGACCGGCGTTGTTGACCAGGACGTCGAGGCGCCCGAAGTGGGACAGGGCGGTCTCGACGGCGGCGTCGCAGGCCCTCGAGTCCTCGACGTCGCCCGCCGCGAGGACCGCCCGGCCGCCGTCGGCGACGATCCGGTCCACGGTGTCCCCGCCCCGGCCCGAGCCCTCGCGCGAGTTCACGACCACCGACGCACCGAGCCGGGCGAGCAGCAGTGCCGTCGCCCGGCCGATGCCGGCTCCTGCCCCGGTGACGACAACCGTCTTGCCGCTGAAGTTCACGAGCACCTCTCCTGATCGACTAGTAGATGAGTTGTGGGAGCCACGTCGCCACGCCGGGGACGAGGATGACCAGGACGATGAGGATCATCAGCGCGAACCAGAGGTAGACCGACTGCCGCATGTAGGTCGGCACGTCGGTGCGGAACATCTGGCAGACGATGAGCATCACGATCCCGATCGGCGGTGTCAGCAGCCCGAGCGTCAGGGTGAGGACCATGACGATGCCGAAGTGGATGGGATCGAGGCCGGCCATCTCCGCGACCGGCACGAGCATCGTGGTCAGCAGCAGGATCAGGACCGTCGAGTCCATGAACATGCCGGCCACGAGCAGGCCGAGAACGAGGACGACGAGGATGACCGTCGGGTTCGCGGAGATGCCGGTGAGTGTCTCCATGATCGTCTGCGGCACGCGGTCCCAGCTCAGGGCGTAGCCCCAGCCGCCAGACAGGGCGATCAGCAGCATGATCATGCCGACGTCGTTGACGGTGTTGCTCAGCGCCAGCTTGAACCGCGCCCAGGTGATCTCCCGGTAGACGAGGAGGCCCACCACGAGGGCGTACGCGACGGCGAAGGCGCCGGCCTCGGAGGGGGTGAAGATGCCGAAGCGGAGCGAGACGATGAGAATGACCGGGAACAGCAGCGCCCAGATCGACGACAGCCCGGCGCGCAGCACGTCTGCGAAGGAGCGCCGGCTGGCCCGCTCCCTGGGCAGGCCCTGCCGGCGCGCGGTCACGACCACCGCCGCCATGATCAGCAGCGTCATCAGGATCCCGGGCACGACGCCCGCGACGAAAAGCTGGCCGATGGAGACCTCGCCGAGGGTGCCGTACAGGATCAGCCCGGTACCGGGCGGCACCATCGTGGTGATGATGGCGGAGGTGCCGATCACGCCGGCGGCGAACCCGGGGGCGTAGCTGCGCTCGCGCATCGCCGGCCCGAGGATGCGGCCGAACATGGTGGCGTCCCCGATGGCCGAGCTGGTGACGCCACCCATCATGAACGACGAGACCGCGCTGACGTGCCCGAGACCGGCGCGCATGTGCCCGGTCAGCGCGGAGGCGAAGTCGAGCAGCCGCCGCGTCATCCCGGTCTCGTTCAGGCAGTTCCCGGCGAAGATGAACAGCGGGATCGCCAGGATCGCGAAGTTCTGCGTCTGGGTGAGCGCCACCTGCGCCGGGATGTAGAGGTCGAGCTCCTGGCTCAGGAAGAACAGGAAGCCCGAGATGCCGATCGCGAACGCCACCGGCATGCCGATCGCGACGAGGACGAGAAAGACGGTGAGGACGAGGATCATGCCGGCTCCTCGCCGCCGTCCCGGCGGGCGCGAATCTCGCCACGGATCTTGTGCACCGTGGTGTAGAGCATCAGCAGCGCCCCGATCGGGACCGCGATCGTCACCCAGGTGTAGCTGAGCCACGGCACCCCGTCGAAGCTGCGGTCGCTGGCGTCGTCCGCCAGGCGTGTCCCGGTGTAGGCCAGGACCACGAGGAAGACGGCGATGATGACGTAGCTCAGCAGCCGGACCCAGGCGCGTGGCCCGTCCGGCAGCCGGTCCACCAGCACGTCGATGCTCACCATGCGGTCCCGACGCCACGCCACGTCGGCGCCGACGAACACCGCCCACGCGAAGGTGAAGGTGGCGAGGTCGACCGTCCAGTTCATCGGCTCCCCGAAAGTCCGGGCGAGCGCGGAGGTGAGGACGAGCGCCGTCATGAGCACGACGCAGAGCTGGGCGAAGCGGAGCTCGACCCGGCCGAGCAGCAGGAAGAACCCCGACCCGGGCAGGGCTGCGTCGTTCGCCGGATCCTCGCGGTCGTCGGACCCGCTGCTCATCCCTTCCCGATCTCCTCCCAGATCTGGTCGCGCACGTCGGTGAGCCCGAGCTCCTCGTAGGCGCCCTCACCCGCCTCGCGGAACGCCTCGAGGTCCGGGTCCTCGTTGATGGTCATGCCCTCGTCGAGCAGCTGCTGCTTGATGTCGGGGATCTGGCTTTCCATGAGCTCCGACGTCTCCCGGCCGGCCTTGTCGGCCTCCTCGACGAGGATCTGCTGGTACTCCTCGGGCAGGGAGTTGAACCAGTCGGCGCTGACGACCTCGAAGTTCACCAGCAGGATGTGGCCCGTCTCGGTGGCGTGGTCGACCACCTCGAAGAGGTTGGCGGCGGGGATGTTGGCGTAGACCAGCTCGGCCCCGTCGATCGCCCCCTGCTGCAGACCGGAGTACACCTCGCCGAAGTCCATCGCGACCGGCTCCGCGCCGAGCGCGCGAATGGACTCCTGCCAGATCGGGGCACCCGGCGTGCGCACACGGACGCCGCCCAGGTCCTCCGGGGTGTCGACCGGCTGATTGGTGAAGAAGTGCCGGTGGGTCTGCACCCAGTTGAAGGAGACGACCTTCAGGCCCTGCTCCTCGAGCTCGTCGAGATAGCCCTGCATCGACTCGCTGTCGCGCAGCGCCTCGACCTCGTCGAGGTTCTCGACGAAGTAGGGGCCGTTGACGACGGCGACCTCCTCGACGTACTGCCCGAGCCGGGCGGCGTCGGTGTTCTGACCGATGTTCGCCCCGCCCTGGATCTGCTCGATGATGTCCTCCTCGACCCCCAGCTGGGCCGAGGGGTAGACCTCGATGGTGAGGCCGCCGTCCGTGCGCTCCTCCACGGCTTCGGCCCAGCTGAGGAAGCCCTCGTGGAAGGGCTCGCTCTCGGCGAGGACGTGGTTGAAGCGCAGCGTGTACGTCTCCTCCCCGCCTCCCCCGCCGGAGTCGTCCCCACACGCGGCCAGCCCGGTGGCCAGGCCAAGGGTCGCTATAGATAACACCAAAGTGCGTCTGCGGCGTTGCATGACCGTCCTCCTTCGTGTGCCAACCGACCGGGTGCCGCTACGCCCACCGGCCTCGCTGAGCACGCCCCTTCGGCCCAGATGCCTCACGTCGACGCTGCCGAGCTCGTCACCGAACCGACATGCTCCCGAGCGGCCTCTCGCTGTCGCTTGTATGCTGCCACCGCTGCAGCTGGCGGCACAAGTATTCTCTTTCGTTCCTCACGCCGACGCCAGTCGGGCACGCGGGTCTGTCCCGGGTGCTACGCCGACCGCCGCACCGGTGCGACGTACAGCCGCCTCGTGCGTGCCGTGGCGCCGGCTACGGCAGGACGAACTCGGCCCGGACGCGGGCGACGAGCAGGCGCGAGTAGACCTCGGCGGCCTCGGGCATGGACTCCTCGATCGCCCGCGCCGTCGTCTCGTGGTGGTCCAGGACCTCGGCGACCGGGATCGCGGGCGAGAGGCCGAGCCGGGTGCGCCCCACCATGACGGACTCGACCACCTGGTCGAGCGCGGAGAGCATCTCGTTGCCGCTCGCCCGGAGCATGAGTTGGTGGAAGGCGACGTCGGTGCGCAGGTACTCGTCGGTCTGACCCAGACCCTGCTCACCCAGAGAACGGAGCCGGTGCGCAAGGTCCATGAGCTGCCGGCGCTGCTCGGCGGTGGCGTGCACGGCCGCTGAACGGGCCGCCGTCGGCTCGACGGCGACACGCAGGTCCAGCAGGGAGCGCAGCTGGGCGTCCCGGCCCGGTCCGGCGAGCCGCCACTCGATCACCTTCGGACTGAGGACGTCCCAGTGGGCGACGTCGGCGACGATCAGCCCGACCCGGCGGCGCGCCTCGAGCATGCCGAGCGACTCCAGCAACCGCATCGCCTCGCGTGCGACGGTCCGGGAGACCCCGAACTCCCGCTCCAGGCCGGCGAGGTTCACCACGCTCCCGGCGGGCAGCTCGCCGCCGGCGACGCGGCGGCCCAGCGTGTCAGCCACCCGACGGTGCAACGAGCTCGCGACCATTCTCCGTTCCTCCCCCGGCGTCCTCGCAGATCCTCCTCGACATGCTGCCCGCCGGCTGGCCCGGACTCTACGCGAGGGGCGCGCACATTCTCGTTGCCACCCTCACCCGCCGGGCACGACGATGCGGTAATGACCCTGCAGATCCAGTGTCTGGACATCGACTGCAACGACCCGGACCTCGTCGCGAGCTTCTGGCAGCAGGCGCTCGGCTGGCGCCGCACGTACGAGGAGCCCGACGAGATCGTGCTCGAGCCGCCGGCGGGCAGCCCGCAGGACGGCGTCGCGCCTGACCTTCTCTTCCTGCGCGTGCCGGACGGCAAGGCGGGCAAGAACCGCCTGCACCTGGACCTGCGGCCGGACGACCAGGACGTCGAGGTGGAGCGGCTGCTGGCGCTGGGCGCCAGCCGGGTCGACGTCGGGCAGCCCGGCGACGTCTCGTGGCGGGTGTTGGCCGACCCCGAGGGCAACGAGCTCTGCGTGCTGGCTCCGCTCTAGCCCAGCTGGTTGCGGCGGCGGGTCAGGTAGGCGGTCTCGGCAGTGTTGCCGGCCAGCTCGATGGCCCGGCCGTACGCCGCGCGCGACTCCGCACCGCGGCCGAGCCGGCGCAGCAGGTCGGCGCGGGTCGCATGGAAGGCGTGGTAGCCGGCCAGCCTCTCCTCGAGCTGGTCGACTGCCGCCAGAGCCACCTCCGGGCCGTCGAGCTCGGCGACGGCGACGGCCCGGTTGAGGGCGACGATCGGCGAGGGGTCGAGCCGGACGAGCTGATCGTAGAGGGCGAGGATCTGTGACCAGTCGGTGTCGCGCACGTCGTGGGCGGAGGTGTGCACGGCGTTGATCGCGGCGAGGACCTGGTACCGACCCGGAGCCGCCCCGGCGGCCAGACGCTCGCGCACCAGCCGGTGCCCCTCGGCGACCAGCACCGCGTCCCACGCGCCGCGGTCCTGCTCGGCGAGCGTGACCAGCTCGCCGCTCGCAGAGACACGCGCGGTGCGGCGGGCCTCGGTGAGGAGCATCAGTGCCAGCAGTCCGGTCACCTCACCGTCCTGCGGCATGAGGGCCCGAACCAGGCGGGTGAGCCGGATCGCCTCCGCAGTCAGGTCGTGACGCACCGGATCGGTGCCGGGTCCGGTCGCCAGGTAGCCCTCGTTGAAGACGAGGTACAGGACGGCGAGCACGCCTGAGACACGCCCCGGGAGATCCTCCGCGGACGGCACCCGGTAGGGGATGCGCGCCGCCTTGATCTTGGCCTTCGCACGGGTGATCCTTCGCCCCATGGTGGCCTCCTGCACCAGGAAGGCACGCGCGATCTCGGGCACGGCCAGTCCGGCCACCATGCGCAGCGTCAGCGCCACGCGAGTCTCCATCGCGAGCGCCGGGTGACAGCAGGTGAAGATCAGGCGGAGCCGGTCGTCGTCGATGGCGCCGAGGGGCACCGACGACGCAGCCGGGTCGTCCCACAAGGTCTGAGCCTCCCTGTGCTTGGCGTCGCGCTTGTTCTCGCGCCGGATCCGGTCGATGGCCTTGCGGTTGGCGGTCGTGGTCAGCCAGGCGCCGGGGTTGGGCGGCACGCTGTCGGCCGGCCACCGCTGGACGGCGGTCGCGAACGCCTCGGCCGCCGCCTCCTCGGCGAGGTCGAGGTCGCCGAAGCGCCTGGTCACGGAGGCGACCACCCGTGCCCACTCCTCGTGGTGGGCTCGGGTGATCGCCTCGCGGACGTCGACCACGCTTGCTCCTCGGTCAGGCGGTCGGGTCGGGCAGGAGCTCGAAGACCTCCTGGGCACAGCGGCAGGCCGCGGCGAACTTGGCTGCCCACTCCAGCGCCTCCTCGCGCGCCGGCACGTCCACGACCACGAGCCCGCCGAGGTGCTCCTTGCTCTCCGGGTAGGGGCCATCGGTGACCGTGCCGTCGGTGGCCACCACGCTCACCACGTCGTGGTGCTCCAGGCCGGCGCCGAAGACCCACACCCCTGCCTCCCTGGCCTCGCGGACCACCGCCGAGGCGGCGCGGCCCACGTCGGGTAGATCCTCCGCGGGGATGACCATGTCACCGTCGTTGAACGCGATCATGTACTGCGTCATGTCGAATCGTCTCCTGTCGTCCTGGCTGGCTCTCGGCTGTCACGGAACGGTCGTACCTCGACCTTCCGGTTGCAGCGCTTCGATCCCTCGGCGGCGAGCTCGAGGGCCGCGTCGAGGTCGGCGGCCTCGATGATCCAGAAGCCGGCGAGGTACTCCTTCGACTCGACGAAGGGCCCGTCGGTGAACAGCGCCTCCTCGCCCCGGTTGTCGATGACGGTGGCCGAGCTCGGCTCGGCGAGGCCGCCGGCGAAGACCCAGTGACCGTCCGCCTCGAGCCGGTCGTTGAACGCGGTGATGGCCGCCATCTCGTCCGGGGTGGCGAGCCCGGCCGTGTCGTCGATCACGGAAACCAGGTACTTCATCTCGGATCATCTCCTGCGGTTCCGGCGTCCCTCGTGGACGGCCTTTCACCCCTGCTACGAGCAGACTCTGCCCGATCGACACCGCCGCGAGCATGGATCTGCGCGTCAGACGTGCAAGGCGGGCCGGTACGTGAGCTCTTGGGTACGGCCGTCGAACGTCCGGCTCTCGATGAGCTCGAGGTCGAAGTCCGCCGCGCCGTGGAAGATCCGGTCCGACCCGGTCTGACCGGTGATCACAGGGAAGAGCGTCACCTGGACGCGGTCGACCAGGCCGGCGGCCATCAACGCCCGGTTCATCGACAGGCTGCCGTGCGAGCGCAACGGCACGTCGGACTCCTCCTTGAGCCGGGCGACCACGTCGACGGCATCGCCTTGCACGATGATGGCGTCCGGCCAGTCGAGTGGTTCATCCAGCGTGCTCGACACCACCGTTGCCGGCAGTTCCCGCATCCGGGTGACCCATGGGTCACGGACTTCTGACTCCTCGGTGCTCGAGGCCAGCATCTCCACGCTCTCGCGGTACGTGTTGGCCCCGAAAACCATCCGCTGCTCCCGGTCGTACAGGGTGAGGCGGTGGTCGAGCAGCTCTGGGCCCTGCTTGCCCCAGTAGCCGCCCCAGTCGCCGTCGGCGTTGTAGGAGCCGTAGCCGTCGACGCTGGTGAAGACGTCGAACGTGTAGGTAACGCTCATGGTGCTCTCCTCGGATGAATCATCGGGTGTGTCGTCTGCTGGATGCTTCAGGTGCTTCAGGTGGCCTGGCCCGCGGTGTCAGCGGGGTCGTCCAGGTCTTCCCGCACGCCCCAGTAGCCGGCGAAGAGCTCGTAGGTCCGCCGGCCGAGCAGGAAGGCGGCGGCGGACCGGTAAACCTGGTCGACGTACGTCATGGTCTCGGTCTCGAACAGCGGCCTGGCCCATCCGCCGCGCTCGAAGCCGCCTCTGCGGTCCGGTCCGCCGTTCCCCTGCATCACGCCGTCGACGGAGACCTGGGTGGTGGTCGTCAGCTTCATGTCGCGGTCCCTTCGTCCTTGGAGCGCTCCTCGCGGCCGCCCTCTCACCCCTCCTACGAACGCCTCGGTCCCGATCCGACAGCGCCGCCGGATGTCCTTCGAGGACCTTCTGCCTTTCCCCCGCGAGCTGCGCCTCCGTTGGCGGGATAGGGCTGCCCGGCTGGTCGGGCTGACATCATCGGCAGCATGTACCGACTCCGCAGCCGAGCCGATCGTGCCCGGAGGGACCGGAGAGTCCGCAGCGCCGGGAGCGCGCCGTGACGCGGCTGGAGCGGTGGGAGGCTCACAGCCAGTGACCGCTCGCCGGCGCCGCACTGCTGTTCCTCGCCGCGTACGCCGTGCCGATCATCGACCCCGGCATCCCAGCCTGGCTCGGCAAGGTCTGCACCGCGGTGGCCGCACTCGTCTGGGTGCTGTTCGGCGTCGACTACGCCGCGCGCGTCTATCTCGCCGAGGAGCGTCGCCGATACGTGCGTGAGCATTGGTTCGACCTGGCGATCATCGTGCTGCCCCTGCTGCGTCCGCTCCAGCTGCTCCGCCTGGTGACCCTGCTGTCGATCCTCAACCGCACCGGCTCCCGCCAGCTGCGCGGCCGGGTCGTCACCTATCTCGCGGGAGGCCTGGCGGTCACCGGCGCCGAGCGCGGGCATCCCGACGCGTCGATCACGAGCGTCAGCGACGGCCTGTGGTGGGCCGTGGTCACGATGACGACGGTGGGCTACGGCGACACCTTCCCCGTCACCGGGACAGGCCGGCTCGTCGCCGTCGCGCTCATGCAGGGCGGCATCGCCCTGCTCGGTGTCGTGACGGCAACCTTCGCGTCGTGGCTGGTGGAGAAGGTGGCCGAGCCAACGAGGAGGAGCGGGTAGCCAGCCGCGCTCAGGTCGACGCGCTCGCTCGCGAGGTCCGGGAGCTGCGGGCGGACATCCAGCGCACCGACAGCGGCTGACCGCATACCTGCTCGGCCGCGGGCTTCCAGCCGACTCGGCCAGGCAGCCCTCTCATCCCGCCAACACCGACCGGGTCCTTACCTCCCGCTGAGTCTCAGGCGAGCGCGGCCAGCACCTTCTCCACGCGACGCGTGCGCGTCTCCTCAGTCTTGGCGCCAGTGATCGACTCGGCGTGCTGGCGCTGCTTGCTGTAGCTCAGGGCCTTCCAAGCCGCGGCGGCGGACGGGTTGTCGGCGAAGGCCACAGCCAGCGGCTCGGGCACCTCGACGACGCGCGGGGCATCGTCGACCTCGAGGTTGACCTCGACCTCGTCACCGGCGCCCCGGCCGGTCGCCGCCCGGGTAGAGGAGCTGAACGAGATCATGTAGCGCCCACCCATCGAGGTGATGGTGTTGCGATAGCTGTAGCCGCCGTCGATCGTGACGACGACCGGCACGCGCTTGCCACGCCCGAAGCCGAGCACGACCTCCTCCGGCACGACGATGCCGACGTTGTTGCCGCCGCCCGCCGCCAGGGTTGTTGTGAACGTGACCATCTCTTGTCTCCTGTCGGTCTCCGACGTCGTCTGCCGGGTCTTTTCGGGTCGATGACTCACCACTGCCTCACAGCCGCCCCCGCACCGGTGTGCGCTCAGCGGGATCGCCGCCGTCCGGCATGACCATCTCGGCGCGGACTCCGAGCAGGCGGATCTCCCGCCCGGGTTCGAGGCGCTCCGTGAGGGCGACGGCGGCCGCGACGACGTCGTCGCGCGCGGCGGTGGGCGCGGGCAGCTTCTTGCCGATCGTCTTGGTGACGAAGGGCGCGTACCGGACCTTCAGGTGCACCCGGAAGACCGGCCGCCCCTCGGCGGCGGTGTCGGCGAAGACCTGGGCGGCGAGCTCCCGGACGGCCTCCTCGATCTGGTCCTGCGTGCTGAGGTTCTGCTGGTACGTGGTCTCCCGGCTGTGGCCCCGGGCGATCCACGGGGAGTCGTCGACGACGGCCGGCCCGAGGCCGTGGCCGAGCTCGCCGTACCAGGCCCCCATGCGCGGGCCGAACTCGGCCACCAGGTCCTCCCGCGGTGCGGCCGCGAGCTGGGCGACCGTCTCGATCTCGCGGGCTGCGAGCCGCTTGGAGATCTTCGAGCCCACGCCCCACAGCGCCCGCGTGGGCCGCTCCCCCATGACCTCGAACCAGTTGTCCCCCGTGAGCCGGAAGGCTCCCCGCGGTTTGCCGAACTCGGTGGCGATCTTCGCGCGCACCTTGTTGTCACCGATGCCCACGGAGCAGTGCAGCCGGGTCGCCTCCAGGACGTCCTGCTGGGCCCGCCGGGCGAGGGCCTCCGGATCGTCCGTCGTCGCACCGAGGAACGCCTCGTCCCACCCGAGAACCTCGACTACCACGCCGTCGAGGGCCCTGAGGGTGTCCATGACCGTCTGCGAGGCGGCCTCGTAGGCAGGTGCGTCGACCGGCAGGAAGATCGCCTCCGGCGGCGCCTTCCGCGCCGCGATCTTGAGCGGCATCCCGGACCCGACGCCGAACGCGCGCGCCTCGTAGGAGGCGGTGGAGACGACGGCCCGCTCGGTCGGGTCCCCGCGGCCGCCGACGATCACCGGCTTCCCGGCCAGCTCGGGCCGGCGCAGCACCTCGACCGCGGCGATGAACTGGTCGAGGTCGACGTGCAGCACCCAGGGCCGGGGGCCGGAGCTCATGGCATGAGTCTTGCGGGTCGTCGGTCCCCTGTCACGGCTTCGGGCGGCCGCGTAGCAATTGACGATAACGATTATCAGTCTCTACTGTTCAAGCACCGCGCGGCCATCCATCACCACTGCTTGAGGAGTTCACCCGACATGTCCCTGCCCATCAGGCGTCCCGCCCTTGCCGCGGGTTCCCTCGCCCTCGCCCTGACTCTCGCCGCATGCGGCGGAACCGGTACTGGTACCGGGTCCGCCGACCCGGCCGCGCCGAGCGCCGAATCCTCGACCGCAGACTCCGGACCGTCCGGGGAGGTCGAGGTCAGCACGCTCGACCCGCGCCTCGTCCTGACCTACGACGGTGGTGTCATGACGCTCGACACCGGGAGCGGCGAGATCCTCGACGACGTCCCGCTCGACGGCTACCTGCGCGTCAACCAGGCCGGCGACGGTCGGCACGTCCTGGTGACGACGCCCGACGGCTTCCAGGCCTACGACACCGGGCTCTCCGCGGTGCCGCACGGGAGTCACGACCACTACTACGCCTCGGACCCACACCTGAGCGACCTGACCTTCCCGGCCGAGCACGCCGGTCACGCAGTGGTCCACGACGGCGTCACGGCGCTGTTCGCCGACGGCACCGGTGAGGTCACCCTGCTCGACCCGTCTCGCGTCACGGCGGACGGTGTCGAGAACGTCGGTGACGTCATCACCGGGTCGTGGACCGCGCCGGAGGCGCACCACGGCGTCGCGGTGCCGCTGCCGGGCGACCAGCTCGCCGTGACGGTCGGGACAGAGGAGGAACGTTCCGGCGTCGCACTGCTCGACGCCGACCGAGAGCAGATCGCCGCGACGGACGACTGCCCCGGCGTGCACGGGGAGGCCGCCGCTCAGGATGACGCGCTTGTCTTCGGGTGCGAGAACGGGCCGGTCGTGCTCGCGGGCGGCGCCTTCACCAAGGTCGAGGTCGACGACGAGTACGCCCGCAGCGGCAACCTCGCCGGAAGCCACGACTCCCCCATCGTCCTCGGTGACTACAAGGTCGACCCGGACGCCGAGCTCGAGCGTCCGGAGCGCGTCGCGCTGATCGACACGCGCGACGCCGGTCTCCAGCTGGTCGAGCTCGGCGCGAGCTACTCGTTCCGATCGCTCGGGCGCGGGCCCGACGGCGAGGCACTCGTCCTGACCACCGACGGCGCCCTGCGCGTCATCGACGAGGAGACCGGCGAGGAGATCCGCCGCACCGAGGTCGTGGAGCCGTGGGAGGAGCCGACCGAGTGGCAGGAGGCCCGTCCGGCCCTGCACGTCTCCGGTGCGATCGCCTACGTCACCGAGCCGGCCAACAGGCAGGTCCACGCCGTCGACATCTCCTCGGGCGAGGTGCTGCGGTCCTACGACCTGCCGCACGTGCCGGACGAGGTCACCGCGGGCACCGGCTTCGCGCCGGAGCACGGCGGGGACGAGCACGAGGACCATGCCGCGGAGGACGACGAGCACTCCGAGGGCGAGGAGAGCAGCGGCGAGCACGAGGGGCACAGCCACTGACCCCGACCGGGCGCCCGGGATGCTCCGGGCGTCCGGCGGGGCTGGGCCTCGTCGCCTTCCAGGACCATCGATACCAGCCACGCTGCCTCGAGACGTGGACGCTCATGACGTGGGTGGCTGTGGAAGGCGGGTGCGTGGGGGCATACTGCCGAGATGACTAGCCCTGCTCGGCGGCGTCGTCCTCGTCGGGATGCGTTGGCGAATCGTGAGCGGATTCTCGAGTATGCGGAGCGGGTGTTCGCTGTTGAGGGGCTCGAGGTGAGTCTGCATCGTCTTGCCGAGGATCTGTCGATGGGGATCGGCACGGTCTACCGGCATTTCCCCACGCGGGATGACCTGCTGCTGGGTCTGTATCACCGGTTCCAGGAACGCGTCGACGAGGCGGGCGAAGCCCTCGCAGACGTTGCGGATCCGTATGAGCGGGTGGTTGCGTTCATCGACCAGGTGGTCCAGTTCTCTCTCGATGTCCCGATCGCTCGGGCGGTCGGGGTCCGGGTCCAGCGTGTCTTTCCCGAACAGGTGCGGGTCAGCGCGTCGGCGCCGGTGATCACCGGCGCGGTGGAGGCGGCCAAGGCGGCGGGCCAGATCCGCGAGGACGTCGATGTCACCGATGTCGCGGCACTGGCCGGGATGCTCGCGGATCTGGTGTGGGTCCGCGACCCGGAACGGTCCGTGCTGATCCCTCGGGTGCGGGCGCTGGTCCTTGATGCCCTGCGGCCGCAGGGCGCGCCGCGGCCGGTTCTGCCGGCGGTGCCGGTCTCGGTGGAGGAGCTGACCCAGCTCGCGCACCGCAACCGGATGGGTCCCTGACACCGTTGTCTTGCGGACTGTTCGTCCGCTAATGTCCGCTCATGCTGTGGATCCGCAAGCTTGTCGTGGTGGCCGTGCTCGCGGGTGTGCTGACCGGCCTAGGTGGTGGCCCGCGCGCGTCTGCCGACGAGCCGGTGGTCCCCGGCGGGTCGGCGATCGCCTTCGGCGACGACTGGTTCGGGGAGACGGAGGCGCCGGACCTCCCGGCCGGGGTGACCTACACCGACGTCGCCGCCGGTCGGGCGCATACGGTGCTGCTGCGCTCGGACGGCAACGTCGAGGCCTTCGGCAACGACGGGGACGGGCGGACGGAGGTGCCGGGCCTCGAGCCGGGCGTGGCCTACACCGACGTCGCCGCCGGTGGCTTCCACACCGTGTTGCTGCGCTCGGACGGGGAGGCAGTGGCCTTCGGCGCCGGGCACGGGCGGACGACCGTGCCGGACCTCGAGCCGGGCGTGGTCTACACCGACGTCGCCGCCGGCTTGCGGCATACGGTGCTGCTGCGCTCGGACGGGACGGTCAAGGCCTTCGGCAACGACTACGGGGGCGGGCAGACGGAGGTGCCGGACCTTCCTGCCGGGGTGACCTACACGGGCGTGGCCGCCGGCGTCCAGCATACGGTGCTGCTGCGCTCGGACGGGACAGTCAAGGCCTTCGGCAACGACTACGGGGGCGGGCAGACGGAGGTGCCGGACCTCGACCCGGGCGTGGTCTACACCGACGTTGCCGCCGGGTACCGGCATACGGTGCTGCTGCGCTCGGACGGCAAGGCAGTGGCCTTCGGCGAGGACGCCGGGGACGGGCGCACGGAGGTGCCGGAGTTGCCGGAGGGGATGGTATACACCGACGTGGCCGCCGGCGACGCGCATACGGTGCTGCTGCGCTCGGACGGCAAGGCAGTGGCCTTCGGCGAGGACGCCGGGGACGGGCGCACGGAGGTGCCGGAGTTGCCGGAGGGGATGGTATACACCGACGTGGCGGCCGGCTGGCTGCATACGGTGCTGCTGCGTTCGGCCGTGGAGACCGAGGTGAGCCTGCAGGCTCCCGACTCGATCACCGCCACCGACGGCGAGGTCGAGGTCAGCGCGGATGTCGGCGCCGTCGGCGAGGCCCAGCCCGGCGTCGCGTTCACCGGCACGGTGCGCTTCAGCGTTGCCGGTAAGGACCCCATCGACATCGCCGTCGACAACGACGGCGTGGCCACCACCACCATCGACGGATTCCCCACCACCGCGGGCACCACCATCGAGGTGAGCGCCACCTACCTCGGATCCACCGACGGCGCCTACCTCGCCGCACCCGACCCGGCCCGCCACGACATCAAGATCACCCCCGCACCGTTGGACTCGATCGCGCTCTCGCCGTCGGTGGAACAGGTCGTCGCGGGAGAGTCGGTGACGTACACGGTCACCGGCACCGACCGCTTCGGCAACGACATCGGCGACCTAACCGACCAGGCGACCATCGAAGCCCCCGAGACCGCCGGCGTCGACGGTGACACGGTCACGTTCACCACCGCGGGCACCCACACCGTCACCGCCGCCCTGGACACCGACCCAGAGATCACCACCACAGCGACCGTGGACGTCACCCCCGCACCAGCAGCCACCATCGAGCTCTCGCCGTCGACGGAGCAGGTCGTCGCGGGCGAGTCGGTGACCTACACGGTCACCGGCGCCGACCGGTTCGGCAACGACCTCGGCGACCTGACCGACACCACCACCATCAACACCCCCGACACCGACGCCGGAGCCGAGGTCGACGGTGACACGGTCACGTTCACCACCGCGGGCACCCACACCGTCACCGCCACCGTGGACACCGACCCCGAGGTCACCACCACCGCGACCGTGGACGTCACCCCCGCACCAGTAGCCACCATCGAGCTCTCGCCATCGACGGAGCAGGTCGTCGCGGGCGAGTCGGTGACCTACACGGTCACCGGGACCGACCGGTTCGGCAACGACCTCGGTGACCTGACCGACACCACCACCATCAACACCGACGCCGGAGCCGAGGTCGACGGTGACACGGTCACGTTCACCACCACCGGCAGCCACACCGTCACCGCCGCCCTGGACACCGACCCCGAGGTCACCACCACCGCGACCGTGGACGTCACCCCCGCACCAGTAGCCACCATCGAGCTCTCGCCGTCGGCGGAGCAGGTCGTCGCGGGCGAGTCGGTGACATACACGGTCACCGGGACCGACCGGTTCGGCAACGACCTCGGCGATCTGACCGACACCACCACGCTCGACATTCCCGACGCCGGAGCCGAGGTCGACGGCGACACGGTCACGTTCACCACCACCGGCAGCCACACCGTCACCGCCGCCCTGGACACCGACCCGGCGGTCACCACCACCGCGACCGTGGACGTCACCGCCGCACCACTGGCTGCGATCGAGCTGCGTGCGCCCGAGGGCCTGAACGTGGACCAGGGCGGATCGCTCACCTTCACCGTGGACGGGACCGACGCCTACGGCAACCCCGTCGAAATCGGCGACGAGGCCGTCGAACTCGCCAGCAACCACCCGGACGACAGCATCGACGGCCTCACCGTCACCTTCCCCGAGGCAAGCCCCCACCGGATCACCGCCACCGTCGACACGCCCACCGACACACTCACCGACACCGTCACCGTCGAGGTCACCCCCACGGTCACCGAGCTGCCAGAGACCGGCGCCGACACCCTCACCACACTCACCGCCGCCGCCCTCGCGCTACTCCTGGGAACCGCCCTCACCCTCACAGCAGCAAGACACACCGCACGGAAACACCGCCCCTGACCCAGCACACACCGCTAACTACCGCCAGCCAGCCGGACCGGGCCGTCCGTCGTCACACCGGCAGACCGAGGCGACCCCGCAGGGTCCGATTCTCTGGATTCTTGGGCAGCCGGTCACGACGGCGGAGCTCGGCGCTGACGCCGTCGACGAAGTCCTCGATCGAGGACGGGTACAGCGACGGCATAATGACGAACCCGTCCGCGGCACCCGAGTCCATCAGATCGCACAGGTAGTCGGCGACGGTGGCGGGTGAGCCGGTCGGCTGGGGCTTGAGCTGGCTCATGGCCTGCCGGACGGCCAGGTCGCGGACGGTCAGGCCCTCGGCCCGCGAGGCGCGGATCAGCATCTCCTCGAACCCGTCGCTGCCGGTCGATCCTCGGTGGGCCTCGATCAGCGTGACGGCGTCCCCGTCGGAATCGAGCTCGGCCGGGTCGGCATGCAGGAGCCGGGCGAGGATCGTGAGCACCTCGTCCTCGTCGAGGAACGACTCCATCTCCGCGAGCCGGTTCCGCGCGCCCTCGTCGGTGGCGCCGACGACCGGCTGGACGGCGGGCAGCACCAGCATGCCGTCCGGGTCGCGGCCCGCAGCGGCCGCCCGCTCGCGCAGGTCCGTGCGGATCGCGCGCATGGCGTCCGGGCTGTCGGCGACGACGAAGACAAGCTCCGCCCACTGTGCGGCGAAGGCTCTGCCTCGCTCGGAGGCGCCCGCCTGCATGAGGACCGGCCGGCCCTGCGGGCTGCGGGGCAGGGTGAGGGGTCCGCGGCTCAGCGCCTGGCCGTCGGAGTCCGGGATGCGGGAGACGAGGTTGGGGTCGGCGAAGACCCGGGCGTCGCCGTCGAGCGTGAGTGCGCCCGGCGCCCAGGTGGCCCACAGATCGAGGACCGTGCGCACGACCTGGTCGGCGTGGTCGTAACGCTCCACCTTGCCGGGGATGGCGTCCATGCCCATGTTTCGGGCCTCGGCGTCGGTGGTAGAGGTGACGACGTTCCAGGCCATGCGGCCGCCGGAGAGGTGGTCGAGGGTGAGCATGGTGCGCGCGATCGCGTAGGGCGGGAGGAACGTCGTCGACATCGTCGCCCCGATGCCCAGGTGTGTGGTGGACGCCGCGACGACGGAGGCGACGACGACCGGGTCGAGGTAGATCGTGCCCTTACCTCCGGTGCGGACCGTGGTGGCGTAGCTGCCGGCCCCGTCCTCCGGGATCGCGAGCGCGTCCGGCATGAACATCATGGCGAAGCCGCCGCGCTCGAGGGTGCGGGCGAGGTCGGCGTAGAAGCGGGCGTCGAGCCAGTCGGTGCGCGCCAGCGGGTGCCGCCAATTCTCGGAGTACTGGCTCGTCGGCGGGTTCACCATCGCGACGAGCGGGATGTCAGCCGAAGAGCGCACTCGGACCCTCCAGGTAGCCGAGCCAGGCGCTCGCGCCGATCACCAGGGCGACGACGGCGGCCACCGCGCCGGCCATCGCCCAGTCGGCGCCGGTGACCCGCACGGGCCGCCAGGTGGTGCGCGGTTCGAGCCCGAGCCCGCGGGACTCCAGGGCCTGGGCCATGCGTTCGCCCTTGCGGACGGAGACGACGAGCAGCGTGAAGATCACCCCGCCGAGGTGACGCGGGCCGCGTGGCGGGCCTCCGCCGTCGCGCGGGTCTGCCCGGACGGTGTGGGCCTGCCGGATGGTGGTCCACTCCCGCGGCATCTCCTGCAGCATCCGGTACCCGGCGAGAATCGCGTAGGTGACCCGGGCGCCGAGGCGGGCGTTCTGGTGCAGGCTCGTCATCAGGGCCACGCCGTCGGTGGAGAGCAGGAATCCGATGGCGAGGATGCCGATGAGCAGGGTGCGGGCCGCGAGCGCCCCGCCGATCTCGAGGCCCTCGACGGTGATGCGCAGCGGACCGGCCTGCCACAGGATCTCGCCGGGTCTGGCGAGGGCGTTGACGATGAAGACGCCGAGCGCGAACGCGGCGAATGGCACGTGGGCCAGCGCCAGGGTGCGCGCCGGCGGGCGGACCGTCGTCACGACCGCGGCGAGGCCGAGCAGGTAGAGGACGCTCGGGGTGAGCGGGTCGAGCACGAACACCGCGACGACGGAGACCAGCACCAGCAGGGCCAGCTTCATGGTGGGGTTGCGCCGGGCCAGCGGGGACTCGGCGACGGGTGCCGCGGTCAGCGCGCTCATCGGACGGCTCCGTAGGCCGTGCCACTCGGCGCCGGTCGTCCGTCCTCGCGCCCATCCTCGCGCCCGCCCTCGCGCCGAGAGCGGATACTTGCTCCATTAGCGGATGTTTGAACGTCCGCTCTTGGTGCAGGTTTCCGCTCTCGGTGGGGGGCGGAGACGGCCTCGTCGAGCTGGCGGAGCACGGTGCGCATCGACCGCGGCTCGTGCTCGAGGAGCCAGGCAACGAGCGGCGGCAGCGTGAGGCCCGCCTGGGCCAGCACGGCGTCGTCGCGCAGCACGTCGGCTGCCGGCCCGTCCGCGAGCACGCCGCCGTTTCCGAGGACGACGATCCGGTCGACGAGCGCGGCGACGGTGCGCAGGTCGTGACTCGCGAGCATGACGGCTCCCCCGCTCTCGGCGACGTCGCGCAGCGTGCCGGCGGTCGCGATGGCGTCGCGGCGGTCGAGCCCGAGGGTGGGCTCGTCGGCGAGGAGCACCGGGCGGTCGTGGGCGAGCATCGCGGCGAGGCTGAGGCGGCGCTTCTCCCCGCCGGAGAGCCGGAACGGATTCTGGTCGGCGAGGTGGGTCAGACGGTGCCGCTCGAGCTGGCGCGCCACGATCTCCTCGGCGGCGTCGGCCGGTAGACCGTGGCCGATCTCCGCCCGGACCGAGTTGGCGAGGAACTGGTGCTCGGCGTTCTGGAACACCACGCCGGCCCTCGGACCCTCCACGCTGCCCGCACACGGGCCCAGCAAGCCGGCGAGCGTGAGCAGCAGCGTCGACTTCCCGACGCCGTTCGCACCCAGCACAGCGACCACCTCATCCGGGTGCAGCTCGAGGCCGATGCCGGTGAGCAGCGGGGGCGGTGCCGGTTCGTTCCGGCGTCGGAAGGGCTGTTCGCGGGCGACGGCGAGGCCGTGAGCGGACAGCAGCGGCTCGCGCGGATCGACCTCATCCCGCCGAGAGCGGCCGTCCGCACCAAAAGCAGCTGTTCGAACATCCGCCTTCGGTCCAGACGGCTGCTCTCGGCGGTTGGCCAGTGAGTGCAGGAGCTCGGTGTTGGCGGGGTTCGCCAACCCGCCGGCCGCGCCGGTCAGCGCGCGCAGCTCGGTGTCGAGCGGCAACCAGCAGCCGGCCGCGTGCAGGTCCCGGGCGTGGTCGCTCAGGACGACGTCGGTGGGGCCGTCGGCGAGCACTTCGCCGGTCTCGTTCAGGACGAGGGCGCGTGCGGGCAGCCCGGCGGCACCGTCGGCCCCGGCCCACTCGTCGAGGCGGTGCTCGACCAGGACGACGGCGGGCCCGTACCGCTCGACCGCCTCGCCCAGCGCACCGCGGACGGCGGCGACACCGGCCGGGTCGAGCATCGACGTCGGCTCGTCGAGCAGCAGCACCTCCGGCTCAGTGACGAGGGCCGCCGCCAGGGCGACGCGTTGCGACTCGCCGCCGGAGAGTGCCGCCGTCGGCCGGTCGCGCAGGTGGCTGGCGCCCACGGCATCAAGGGCCTCGTCGATCCGCGGGCCGATGGTGGCCGGGTCGGCCGCGTGGTTCTCCAGCGGCAGCGCCAGCTCCTGCTCCACGCCCGGCAGGCACACCGCCGAGGAGGGATCCTGCGCGAGCACCCCGAGGTACCGGGACCGTTCGACGACGGAGGTCTCGGGCGTCGTCGTCCCGGCAACCGTGGCCTCACCGCTGACGTCCGCGGTCACGGTGTGCGGGACGACGCCGGTGATGGTCTGCAGCACGGTCGACTTCCCGGATCCGGACGCGCCGAGGACGACCACGTGCTCCCCCGGCACAAGCCGCAGCGAGACGTGCCGGAGCACCGGTTCGTCCCGGCGCGGGAACCGGACCGTGACGTCGTCGAGCTCGACGACCGGGTCGTCATCCGCCGTCTGGCTCGTGCTCACGAACGGTCCAGCGCGCGGCCGATGGCGAAGTTGTCGACGACGCCGGTGCGGGCCAGGGCGTCGACGATCACCTTGGCGAGCAGCCCGCCGAGGACGATCCCCGAGGCGCACTGCAGGACCAGCCGCAGGGCGAAGATGTCCTGGCCGTACCAGCCGAAGCGGAACGCGGAGTAGAAGAACACCAGGCCGGCGCCGAGGAGCCCGGAGAGCGCGAAGACGCCCCAGCCGAACCTGCGGTAGCGGGTCAGCGCGAACGGCAGCTCGCTACCGGCGCCCTGGATGGCGGCGGCAAGGATCAGCAGCGGGCCCACCGGGGAACCGAGGAAGACGACCTCGATGACGGAGGCGAGGACCTCGGCGATGATCCCGGCGAACGGCCGCCGGATGATGGCGATCGCGATCGGCGCGACGATCAGCCAGCCGCCGAGCAGGACGTGCTGGGAGAGGTCGCCGGCCGGGCCCATGAGAATGCTCAGGCCGTTCCAGGCCTGGACGAGGGCCCAGTAGACGAAGCCGAAGACGGCGCCCAGGACGACCATGAGGACGAGGTCCTTCATGGCCCAGCCCTGGCGGGTGCCGCGGGTGGCCCTGTCCGTGGTGCTCATCGCCGTCAGCCCTCGCTCTGGGTGGGCGAGCCGACCGAGATGGTCAGGTGGGTGACGACGTGCGGGACGTGCGCGCCGACCTGGGCCCACGCGTCGACGGCGGTGGCCAGCACCTCGGCGATGTCGCCGGTGAGCTTGGTGGCGTAGTGGGCCGGGGTGGCCGCGGTCCCGCGCCCGTGGGCGGCGGCGATGGCGGACTCGATGTGGGCCATGTGGTCGCCGCTGCTGGCGTTGCCATTGTCGTCGCCGTTGTTGCTGGCGCTAGCCGGGCCACCGGCATCGAGCAGCGGGTACAGCGACCACTGCGCCGCAGCGGTGATGCCGGTGGGCTCGAGCTCGATCGGCTCGGCATCCGGCAGCCCGGTGACGGACAGGTCGCACGTGGTTTCTCCGGGGCAGCCGCGCGAGAGCAGCACGTGGACCACGACGTGCCCGCCGCCGGAGCGGCGCGAGGCCGCGGCGATGACGGCGGACAGATACGCGGCCAGGCGCTGCTCGGCGGGGGCGGTCGTGGCGCCGACGTACGTGCTGACCTCGTCGGTCTCGGTCGTCAGGCCGTCGGTGAGGCCCGCCTCCTCGACGTCGGCGAGCGCGCCGAGGATAACGTCGACGAAGCGGTCGGTGTGCGGGTGGATGCTGAACCGCATGCCGACGCCGAGCTCGGCCGGGCTGGCTCCGGCGGCATCGGTCGATGGGTTCGGTCGGGTGGTGGATGTGCTCATCACGGTCCCTCTCTCGGGCCCGCGGGTACGACGAGACTCGCCGTCGACCCACGACGGCCAGTGCCCTGCTCCCTACGCCGGTACGAACCGGATCAGGTGGACGGGTCTGCGGACGTTCCGCACTCTCAGCGCTCTTTCCTAGCGCTCCCCGGGGGTCAGCCTCCGAACCTAGTCAGCCGGTGCGCGCCTGTCCACACGAGGGTCCGACCGAGCGGGCATCCGCGCGGCCGATCGGTCACCAGCGATCTGGCGGAGCCGGTCGGCCGCCCCCGCCCCGGCCCCGCCCACAAGGCCTATATGCCCGGCGAACGGTCGTGAACCGCTGGTGATCCCAGGGCGTACAGTCCGCGGCGTATGAGGGTGACCAAGAAGCTGACGGCAGCCGGCGGCGATGACGTCGCGGCTGCCGTTTCCGCGGCTGTCTTCGCCCTCGCGATGGGTATTCAGGGCGTGGCCTTTCCCCTGCTGGCGCTGGCCGCCGGATACGGCACCGCCGCGGTCGGCGCCTTCGTCGCCGTCGCGGCCGTGTCGCAGATCCTCATCAGGCTCTACATGGGACGGATGCTGCGGCGGATTTCGGACAAGTGGTTCGTGGTGGCGTCCGGCGTGCTGATGATCGTCACGTGCCTGCTCATGGTGGCCTCGACCCACATGGCGGTGCTCGTCCTCGCACAGATCGTGTTCGGGCTGTCCCGGGCGTGTTTCTGGACGGGCATCCAGACGCACATGGTGCGCGAGTCGCGGTCCTCGGTGCGCGGGCTCTCGATCATCAACGGCGGCTCGGTGGTCGGCTCACTCATCGGCCCCGCCCTGGCGGGTTGGCTGTCCGCGGAGTCGGTGGTGCCCGCGCTGCTGTGCGCGGCCGGGGCCGGCGCGCTGACCGCATTCGTCGCGTCGCTACTGGTGTACCTGCCGCCGTTCCCGCCGCGGGAGCCGGGCACCCGCCTTCGTGAGCGGCTGTTCGCCCAGCCGGGCTTCGTGGCCGGAGGAATCGCGACGACGTCGGCCGGCACCTGGCGCGGGATCCTCACCTCCTACGTCCCTGTGGTGCTGACAGAGGCGGGCAAGTCCTCGAGTACCGTCGGGATGCTCTCGGCGGCCGCGAACGGAGCGTTGTTCTTCGGCAGCTGGCTCTCGGCGCCGCTCGGACGCATCTCTAGCAAACGCACCCTGATCGCCGCGACGCTGGCAGCCGGAGCGACCGTCGCGGCACTCGGTGTCGTCGCCGGCAGCACGGTTGGGGCGTTCGCCGTGCTCGTGATCTCGGGTGCCGCGGCCGGGGTCCTCCAGGTGCTCGGTAGCGCCGTCGCCGTCGACGGCGTGGCCGAGAACGACAAGGGTGACGCCATCGCCACCCTGGGGACCTTCCGTTCGGTCGGCATGTTCGCGGGACCGGCGATCATGGCCGGTGCAGTGGTCATGATGCCGTTGGCGGCGTCGTTCGCGGTGGTCGGTGGCCTGTTCGCGGCACTCTCGCCAATCGGGTGGGGCGCTCGACGGCGCAGCTGACCTGCCCAGCTCAAGCGTCGGCAGATCGACCCGTCAGGGTTCCGTACCCGAAGACTGTTCTTACGGGTACCGACACCTGGGAAGCTTCGCAGGCGTGGCTCGGAGCAGCTGGCCGAAGGGGTCATGCAGCTTGCGGGCCGATCATTGACCCCGTCCTGCCGTCAGTGAATAGTCGGCAAGCACCTAGAGATCCGAATCGATCGAGACGTGAACGCAACGGCGACTCGGCGAATCGACCGCTGGCTCGCCTTGGCCGAGTCGTCGCGTTTGCCGGGTCAGGCGGCGTCGACGGCGCGTCTGTGGTGGTCGGGGCCGCCGCGTGCTGGTGTGCATTCGTCGCCAGTGCCGGCGCGGGGGTTCGATCGAGGGGCTCGTGGCGCGGTGGAGCGGTATCTGCGACCGGTCGGTGTGGTGGTGGTGACGCGATGTCGCCGGTCGTTGTCCTCGGCGGTGCGGTTTCGACTCATCGCCGTGGGGTCGGCGGATTCGACGGTCTGTGTCCATCCGGGGGCTTGCTTGGAGTGGTTACAGGCCTCGCAGGCGCCTTGACCGTTCTCGGCGTCGGTGTCGCCGTCGTCGGCGGAGGGGACGATGTGGTCGATGTGACGAATGGGGGCGTCGCAGTACGGGGTCCGGCAGGTGCCCTGATCACGCAGGGTGAGGAAGGTGCCCAGTCCGGCGGGGAAGAGCCGGCTCTTGGTGCTCATCGCGATCAAGTTCCCGCCCGGGTCGGTGTAGAGGCGCCGGATCCAGGCCTTGACTTGGTTGTCCACCGTGGCGGTGTTGAGAGTGTCAGCCAGAAGCTGGCGGGCGATCTCGGCGGGGACGACCTGGGCGGGCACGCCATTGCCGGTGATCGTGGCGGCCTCCTGACCTCCGCCGAGGAGCGCGAGGTCGGAGATGGTCACGTTGACCGTGACCGGCACCGCGGGCGGAGCAACATCGATGACCATCTCACCCGGTTCGCCGGGCTCTTGGGATCGTCCAGCCTCACCGTGCCCACTGGATTCGCTTGACCTGTGGGGCCGTTGCTGCTGGGCCACGTTCTCGGTGGTGACGAGGGTCATCTCGGCACCGGTCAACCGCGCGGTGAACAGGTCGGCCATGACCTGGCCCTTGCCGCGGACCTCGCCGTCGAAGTTGATGGTCTGTTCCGCGTCCCGGGTCAACGCCGCGTAGACACCCACGCCCTGAGCTACGGGCAGCAATGCCGTCAGGTAGCACATGGCATCCGGTGCCGGCCGGATACTGACATGGCGTTCGGACTCGGCACGCCGGGCACGCGCGACCACTGCCGCAGCGTCCTTCTCGGCCACGGCCTTCTTCACTTGCGCGACGAGTGCTCGGGTGCCCAGGCCCTCGAGGTTCTTCGGGTCCGCGCACAGGTCGTGATCGACCTGTGCGCGCTCGGCCTGGTCCAGGCATGCGCTCTCGCGTGCCACCAGGCTCGCCCGCCACTGGGAGATCGACCCATCGCGCAGCCGGGCCGCCGTACACGGCAGGTCCGAGCGCAAGGTCTTGGCCAGGGACAGCAACTGCCTTCCCCGATGCGGGGACTCCCGTCGGGCCAGCGCGATCTCACTGGCCACGCCCCGACCACGACGGGCGGCGGGCACACCCCGCTCCGCCTCCTCACCGCGGCGAGTCTTGTCGACCTCGACCGCAGCGTCGGCCTGGATCGCCGTCGCCGTGTTCTTCAACGCCTCCAGCTCGGCGATCAGATCGATCAACCCCGCACTAGCATCGCCGGTATCAGCGTTGATGGTGGGCAGGCTGGCCTCGGCCAGTCGGGTGCGCACGGTCCGCACCTGCTCCGCCGCCACCGGTGCCGTCGTCGTCATGCATCGAACACTAGTACGACGCACTGACACGCTGCCCCGGCAACGACGCCCCTGTGGATCCGCCGTCACCAAAGGCCGGACGTGGACAACAACAGCACGGCAGGCGGCGCGCAACCCACGCGGCCAAGGCCGATGGTCCGCACCGACCCCGCACGCAACCCTTCACCCTCGGACATGCGAATGGGCTCGGCCGCGATGGCTAAGAACCCGAAGCGGTAGCTTTCAATCCGCGTCTAGCCAGCACTCAGGCGCCGGGCACAGCTCCTCCACCCGGTCCCAGAACTCCTGCGGCAACTCGGTGGCCGAGGCGGCGAGCACGCCCTCGAGCCGCTCCGGCTTGCTGATGCCGACGATCGACGAGGACACGCGCGGGTCGCGGAGCGAGAACTGCAAGGCGGCAGTCGCGATGTCCGTGCCGTACTCGGCGCACAACCGGCGCAGACCGAGAATCGCCTCCTCCACGGGCTGCGACGGAGGCCGGTAGCCGTACTTCCCGACCGGGCCCTCCTGGCGTGCCAGTGCCCCGCTGCCGTACACCGCAGCGTTCAGCACACCCATGCCCCGCTCGGCAGCTCGCTCGACGAGCGCGTCGGCGCTGCGGTCCACCAGCGTCAGACGGTTGTGCACGAGGAGTACATCGAAGACGCCGAGGTCGAAGTACCGCGCGTTGATCCGCGTGTCCCCACCAGCCAGTCCGATCGAACCGATCTCTCCGGCGTCGCGCATGGCGACCAGGGTCTCCACGGCTCCGCCGGGCGCGGTCATCATGTCGAAGTCGTGGTTCTCGGGGTCGTGCAGGTGCACCAACGGCAGCCTGTCGAGACCGAGGCGTTCCTTGCTCTCCGCGACCGACTCGCGCACCCGCGCGCCGGAGTAGTTCGAGCCCTTGGCGTCGACCTTCGTGCCGATGACGAAGTCCTCGGGCAGTCCACCGTTCGCCGCGATCCCGGCGCCGATGCGCCGTTCTGACTCGCCGTCGCTGTAGCCGTTGGCCGTGTCGAGGAACCGGATCGGGCTATGCAGGACCTCTTGAACCAGCGCGACGCCCTGGTCTGCGGAGACGTCGTAGCCGAACAGTCCTGGCATCGAGCCGAGGGGACCCCCGCCCACGCAGACGGCGGAGACCTCCAGTCCCGTCCGGCCGAGCGGACGGAGCCAACCCTCACCGCCCGGGATCACGACTCCACTCCCACGAAGTGCTCGTGGCAGCGCACGCCTGGCGCAGCCGCGTCGACGTCGTCGGCAACACTCGGCTTCACGGTCACAGGGACACCCTCGCTTCCTTCCGAAGTCACAGTCGGTCGGTCCGTGCTCATTCGCCGGCCGCTCCCATCGTCGTACCGGCGTCGACCACCTCCATCCTGACGTAGCAGGGAGAACCGGGATCGGTGCGTCCGGTGGTCAGACTCTTGGCGCTCGTCTGTATGGCTGCCGGAGGGGCGGCGGACACCAGACCGACCAGGACTGGTCCGCCGGCTCCGGCGCGGACCTCACCGGGCCGTCCGAGGCGCTGGCCATGGCCGCGACCGGCCGGACGGCGGCACTTGCCGATCTGCGTGGCGCCGGCGTCGACCTGCTGGGTGCGCGACTCAGGGCTCAGTGAGCCGGTCCTTCAGCGGCCAGGGCTGCCAGCGACCCGCGGGGAGGGCGGCGAGGCGATGACGCGCGTCGCGCACCGCTGCGGATGACATGTCGCTGCGCGACTCCCCCGACCGGTGTCCGTCGACCGCTTCGAGCCGGAAGCCGACCCACGTCACGCGGCCGCGGACCCACTCGGTCAGGTGACCGGCCGCGACGCCGAGCACATACTCCTCGAGATCCTCGACCTGAGCCTCCAGCGGCTCGTCACACGCATCGCAGCCGCATGCGGGAGAAATGTCCTCGGCCAGCAGGCCGGCGCGGAGCACCACGCTCGGATGGTCGGTCCACAGCAGCGTCAACGGTGCTGCCGCGGCCGACGCCGGCGTCAGGACGCACGCCCGCCGCACCACCGCTCCCCGGTTCTCACCCGGGCCGTCGCCCTCGCGGACCTGGACGTCATACGTGTTGGCCAGGTGCTCGACCAGGGCGTCGGCGACGTCGTGCAGCGGCGCGAACCGCTCCGGGTGGGACACGCGGCTGTACGACTCCTCCGGCGGGTCGCCGCATCCCCACCGCTCTCCGTACACGAACGGCGTGCCGTCGGCCTCGTGGAAGACCTGGCTGGGCAGCGGTGGACGGACGTAGGCGGACACCATCGCGACGTTAGGGTCCACGACGCCGCAGCGCGAGCAGTTTCGCGACACCAACCGGTGCGCACGCGCCGACGGTCGTCGCGCGCCTTGAGCGGTCTCTCGGGGTACGAAGAGCCCCTACTGCTTCGACCCCGTTCCGTGCCCGCGGCCCGGGTGGCAGTCCGGCGCACCGGCGAGCGGCGTTCCGTCGTCGGCGAGCTGGACGTCGACGACGTCGTCGTAGACGCGCCGCTCAGTGCGGACGAGCTCGTAGTCCTCGTCCAGGACCGGGAAGACGTACACCGGGCTGAGCGTCATCTCGGCGCCGCACCGGGTGTTCTCGAGGTCCATCTGCAGGTGCCCGTAGTGCAGGCCGCCGTCGACCAACCGCGGGTTGCCGTTCTCGTCCAGCTCCCAGGTCTCGGGCTCGTCGCCGGACGCTGTCCATTCGGAGCGGCTGTTGAAGTCGACCGGCGCGTAGTCACCGTTCTCGTCCGGGGCCAGCTGCTCGCCGCGCAGCCCGTCGGCTGCGACGCCGACGTCGTAGACGTGGAACCCGGCGCCGTCGCCGTCCTCGTCCACCCACGACCGCTCGAACATCTCGTCGTGCCCGGAGATCACCGCCGCCACCCCGTACTGCTCGAACATCGGCGTGTAGACCCGCATCGCCACGCCCGACTGGTTGTCGGCGTACTCGTGGTTCGGTGGCGTGCCGTGCACGCCCGAGGAGTAGGGCGCGTGGTGGAACTGGACGACGACGATCTGGCCCTGCTCGCGCGCGTCCGCGAGCTGCTCCTGCGCCCAGTCCCACTGCTCGGTCCCGGGATTGAAGTTGGGCAGGTCCGTGTCCTCGGGCGTCGCGCCGAACACGTCGGCGAAGGCCAAGTCGTACTCCTCGGCGGTGAAGCTGCCCTGGGTGTCGGTGCTGCGCCGGGCCTCGGTGGGGTTGGTGTCGTCCCCGGAGAACATCTCGCCGGAGAGGATCCCCTCGTTCACGTTCTCGTCGGGGATGCCGTTGGTGGAGTCGAGCGTGATGACGGTCAGCGGCCCGTAGTCCACGCGGTGGTAGGAGTCCTTGTAATGCGGGTTCTCCGGGTCGCCGCCGGTGTCGAAGTAGTCGTGGTACCGGTTGCGGCCGATCACGGCGGGGCTGCGGTCCTCCGGCGTCCCGTAACCGCCGTTGATGCCGGCGTACGTCTCCCAGTTGCCGATGGCGGTGACGAGCGGGGTGTTCGTGGCGAGTGTGCCGTACTCGCCGGCGAAGTGGCGCCAGAACTCGTCCCAGGCGGGCTGGTAGCCGGAGCCCTGAACGAGGTCGCCGGCCAACAGCATGAGGTCGGGATCCGCCTCCTCGATCACGCCGAGGTTCTCGACGAGCGCACGCTGCTGGTCGATCGGGTACCGAAGCGTGAACTCGCCGTACCGAGTGGTCGAGCCATGCGTCTCCTCCCACAGCGACCCGGGGCCCGGCCGGGGCACGGAGTCCGCGGTGTACCCGGTCTCGGGGTGCAGCTCCCACTCGCGCTGCTCGATCGCTCCCGCGGGCTCGGTCTCGGTGTCCGAGAAGGCCACGACGCGAAGGTCCCGCCACCGTTCGGCCGTGGGGGCGGTGGTGAAGGTCCCGTCGAACGTCTCGTCCCCCTGCTCGACGGTGTACCGGTAGGTGTGGTCCGCCTTGAGCCCGTCGAGCGTGGCTGTGTGCCGGTAGCTGCTGTCCGACAGCAGCCACGAGCCCTGCTCGAGGCCCGGGATCTCCTGGGCGAGCTCGGCGTCGGTGTACTCCATGAGGTCGAGGTAGTTCGGCTCGGACGTCAGTTCTGCCCGTCCCCGCAGACCTGGGCCGGTCACCGTCACGGTTCCGGGCTCGTCACGCTCTGACACCCAGCTCAGCGTCATCGCGTCCGCACCGGGATTCTGCAGGTAGGGCAGCACACGGAAGCCGGCCGCTCCCTCGGCAGCGGCTTCCGGCGTTGCCGCGACCGCTGTCGTCGCGCCGAGCGGGAGAGTGATCAGGCCCGCCACGGCGACGATGCGGATCCACTTCTTCATAGCTGCTCCGGTCTCTGTCCCTGGCTCCACACAGGAACCGTGCTCGCCGCCGCTCCCGGTGGATGCGGGTGGCGTCGCGCTGCTCCCGAGCGTCGTTGCGAGGAATGGTGGACGTTGATGAGTCGACCCTATGGCCGGCCAGGTTCGCTGAACAGGGTGTTCCCCAGATGTTCGACGCCTCTTCGTCGCCGCGAGACGTCTACTCGCCCAGCGGCTCCCGCAGCCCCGATGCCCGCCGTACCGGCCGCTCGACGGCGATGCGCACCGCCTCGGCCGTGCCGACCACGCGGACCGCCTCGCGGGCGCGGGTCACCGCGGTGTAGAGGAGCTCGCGCGTGAGTAGCGGCGAGCTCGCGGGCGGCAGGACCAGCGAGACGGCCCGGAACTGGCTGCCCTGCCCCCGGTGGACCGTCATCGCGTGCACCGTCTCGACCGGCGGCAGCCGGTGGGGCCGCACGCGCAGCGGCCGGTCGGGGTCACCGAACACGGCCATCACGCGGCGGTCCGGCCGGCCGTCGGCCGGACTCTCGCCCGCTGCCGGGCCGCCGCGCTCGCCGGCGACGACGACGCCGGTGTCGCCGTTGTACAGGCCGGTCTCCCGGTCGTTGCTGGTCACGAGGAGGGGTCTGCCCGGGTCCCAGGGAGTGTCGTCGCCGGAGTGCCCGCCGGCGGCGTCCGTCACCCACTGCTCGACGACGGCGGCCCAGTGGGCCACGCCGGCCGGCCCACGCCGGTGGGCGAGCATGAGGCGGTGGTCCTCGAGCGCCTGCAGCGCCGCGGTGACGTCCCCGGCCCGCGCAGCGGCGACAAGTGCCGAACCGGCCCGGACGGCGTCGTCATGGACGGCCCGGACCTCCTCCTCGGTAGGCCGCTCCCCCGCGATCTCGACGAACTCGACGCCGCCACCGCCGTCGCGCAGGATGCTGAGGACCTGGTCGGCGTCGCCGGCGCGGATGGCTGCGGCCAGCGGCAGGATGCGGCTGTGCTCGTCCTGCCGGTGCACCTTGGTGAGGCGGACGACGCCGCCGCGGAGCCGGTCGCGCTCGGCCGGCTCGAGATCGGCCGGGACGAGCGCGGTCGGGACCGGCGCGGCCGACGCTTCCGCGGAAGCGGAGGGGGCGGGCGAGGTTGTGGAGACCGAGGGCGCGGGGCGGGCGACCAGGTCACCGAGCACGGCGCCCGCCTCGACGGACGCGAGCTGGTCCGGGTCGCCGACGAGCACCAGGCGTGTGTCGGGGCGCAGCGCCTCGAGCAGCCGTGCCATCAGCGGCAGGGAGACCATCGAGGTCTCGTCCACGACGACCACGTCGTGCGGGAGGTGGTGGCTGGCGTCGTGCCGGAACCGCGTCGAGGTGCCGGGCTTCCACCCGAGCAGGCGGTGGACGGTGCTGGCGGCCGGCTCGCCCACCAGTGCCCGATCCTCCGACGACAGCTGAGCGACGGCGTCGTGCACCGCCTCCTGCAGCCGGGCCGCCGCCTTGCCGGTCGGCGCGGCCAGCGCCACCCGCAGGCTGCCTGACGTGCCTTGACCCGCGACATCCTGGAGGACGGCGAGGAGGCGCGCGACCGTGGTCGTCTTGCCGGTGCCGGGACCACCGGTCAGCACGGTGAGGCGCCCGTGCACGGCGGTGGCGGCGGCGAGCCGCTGACGCTCGTCGCTCTCGGACGGGAAGAGGCGGTGCACCGCGGCGACCAGACGGTCGTCGTCGATGCCGGGGACCGGAGACGCCAGCCGGGTGTCGACGCCGCGGCGCACGAGGAGCTCGTCGCGCCAGTACCGGTCGAGGTACAACCGTCCGTCGACCCAGCGGACCGGCCGATCCACCGGGCCGTCGAGGCCCGCGGCCACCAGCGGGCTGGCCTGCACCGCCGAGGCCCAGGCGGCCGGTTCCGGCCAGGGCAGCGAGTCGACGTCGGGCGCGTCGTTATCGGCCGCCGGGTCCTCGGCCTCCGGGACGGCGAGCGCGTCGAGGTCGTCGAGCCGGACGCACACCGAGCCGGCCCGTACCGCGCGGACCGCGAGGGCGACGGCGAGCAGCACCGACTCGTCCGGCTCCCGGGCGAGGCGGCCCAGCCGGGTCGCCACGTGCACGTCCGCGGCGGCGAGCAGACCGGCGGCGTTGAACCGCGCGAGCAGCGGCGGCGCCTTGAGGGCCACGCGAGGGTCCTCGGGCACGAGGTCCGTGCCGTCAACGGGCGGGGTCCTCCCCTGGATGGTCGGCTGGGCGCTCACGGGCGCCTCCCCTCGAGCAGCGCGGACAGCTCGACCACGAGCGCCGACGGGGGCCGCCACGCCATCACGCCGTACGGTGTCCCGTCGATGGCCGGTGTCTCCGGGCCGCACATGCCGCGCACGAACAGGTACAGCCCGCCGCCGAGGTGCCGCTCCGGGTCGTAACCGCGCTGGCGCCAGCGCAGGTAGCGGTGCAGGGCCGCCAGGTAGAGCAGTAGCTGCAGCGGGTAGTGCGCCCGCATCATCGCCTCGGCCACGGCGTCGGGCCGGTAGTTCCAGGCGGTCAGCGGCTCCTCCATCGGGCCGAGCCAGTTCGACTTGTAGTCGACGACGAGATACCTCGCCGCGTCGCCGGCCGTCCCGCCGTCGGTCTGTGCGCCACGAACCCGGAGCACGGCGTCGATGCTCCCGGTGAGGTAGCCGCGCAGCCGGGCCTCGCCGAGGTCGTCGAGCTGCTCGGCGTACGACGCGAAGACGTCATCGGGCGGCAGGTGGCGGCGCAGCAACGCGGCCAGGTCCGCGAGCGTGGACGAGCGGGCCCCCGCCGAGAGGTCACCGCCGGCGAGCGGCAGCTCGAACTCGAGCTCGGCGAGCCGGTCCGCCGGTGCGAAGTCCGCCAGGGTGGCACCGTCCGCGAACGGGCCGAGCGGCGTCGCCATGACCGGCTCCAGCGAGGCGGCGAGCGCGGTCGCGTCGGCCCCCGGGACGGCGCCCGCCTCGCGGCACCGGGCGAGCAGCTCGGCACCCAGGTCCTCGGCCTCGGTGTCGACCTGCTCGAGCACCTCGTGGACGAGTGTGCCGAACGCGGCACCCGCCGGCAGGTCCGCCATGGGCGAGGGCAGCTCCCGGCCGGGCTCCGCAGCACCGTCCGCGCCGCCGGCGGTGGCGACGGCCACCTCGGCCTCGTCCTCGACGCCCGTGGCCTCCGGCTCGCTGACCACGCCCTCGGCGTGCGCCGCGGCCGTGAGGCCGCTGTAGGAGGTGCGGCGCCAGGTGTGGTCGAGGGTGCGTCTCAGGCGCGAGACGGCGAGGTCGGGCTGGTCGTGGCTGGGTGGCGTCCACCGCGCCGGCCGGGGTCGTGCGGTCACGGTCTCGTGCGTCACCGTCCCGCCGGAGCGCTCGCACAGCTGGGACAGCGCCTGCGCCACCTTGTCGTCGGCGGCGGCGCGCACGCGGTCGGGCGGGAGCTGCCCCGGTGCGACGTCGCCGAGCAGCAGCCGGCTGAGCGGCCCGCCGCCGGAGTTCGACGACGGTGCCCAGTGCACGATCACCTGGTTGGCCGCCCGGGTGAGGGCGACGTACAGCAGGCGCAGGTCCTCGCCGCGTTCCTCGGCGAGGTGGCGTTCGCGCGCCGCGTCGTAGCCGCCGTCTTCCTGACCGCCGACGTGCAACATCCGGCGGGAACGGACGCCTTCGGCTTCTCGGTCGTGGAAGTGCAGAATCGGCGGGGTCTTGGACTCGTACCGGTCCCAGCCGAAGGGCACGTACACCACCGGAAACTCCAGCCCCTTGCTCGCGTGCACGGTGACCACCTGGACGGCGGCGGCGTCGGTCTCGAGGCGGCGGCTGCGTTCCTCGGCGTAGTCCTCGCCGGCCTCGGCGATACGGCGGCGCAGCCAGTCGGTCAGCGCGGAGACACCGAGCCGGTCCTGCACGGCGGCGAGGTGCAACGACTGGCCGACGTGGCGCAGGTCGGTCAGCATCCGCTCGCCGGTCGTGGTGCGCATCAGCCGTTCGGCGACGCCGAACGCGGTGACCGCCTCGAGCAGCGCCGCGACGCCGCGTTCGGCAAGCACCCGTCCCCACGTGCGCACCCGGTCGGAGAGCTCATCCCGCTCGGCGTCGGAGGCACCGGCGAGCCGCTCGGCGGACCAGCCGTAGAACGGGGTCAGGGCGAGCGCCGCCGTCCGGCCGGCGTGGCCCGGCTGCTCGAGCGCCGTCAGCAGCGTCAGCCAGTGGTCGGCCGCCCGAGTCGCGAAGACCGAGAACAGGCCGGAGACGACGGCGGGCACGCCGGCGTCCGCGAGCGCCTCCCGGACCATGGTGGCGTCGGCGTTCCTCCTGGTCAGCACCGCGATGTCGCCCGGTTCGAGGGCACGCCAGCTCTCGCCGTCGCGCAGCCGCGTCCTGGTCAGCTGGTGGACGATGTCGGTCGCGACGTCCTGGGCGATCAGCTCCCTGACCGGTCCGACCTTGGGGTTCTTGGCACCGGTGAGCCGGAACGGCTCGCGGGTGACCTGCCGCAGCCGCACGGGTGGTCCGCCGTCGAGTCGCCGGCCGGCGTGCTGCGCCTCCACGGGCCGCACGACGATCGCCTCGTCTCCCAGCGCGGCACCGCGCAGGAGGGCCTCGAGGCCGGTGAGGACCGGGGCGTCGGACCGCCAGTTCCGGGCGAGCGTGGCCGCCGTCGTCGCGTCGCCACCGGCGTCGAGGTAGGTGACGACGTCGCCGCCGCGGAAGGCGTAGATGGCTTGCTTCGGGTCGCCGATGAGGACGAGGGTGCGGTGGCCGTGGAAGGCGGTGCGCAGGATCTCCCACTGGACGGGGTCGGTGTCCTGGAACTCGTCGATCAGGACGACGCGGTACTTCGACCGCACCCGTTCAGCCGCGGCTGGGCCGTGGACGGGGTCGGTGAGGGCGTCACGGAGCAGGACGAGCAGGTCGTCGAAGTCCATGAGGTGGCGCTCGCGCTTGCGGCGGAGCACCTCGGCGCGGGCGTCGCGGGCCATGGCGAACCGGTGCCCGGCCACCGAGTCGGGGTCCGCGTCCACGGGCTCGAGCAGAGCTTGGTGGTCGCTGACGGCCTCCTTGGCGACCTTGCGGGCGTCGGTGGGCGTGAGCGGAGCTGGTTGCGGTGCCTCCGAGTAGCGCTGGAGGTAGAGGTCGTCGACGATCTCACCGAGCAGGTCGGCGATGTCGGGGACGAACACGGCGGCGGGGTCGGTGTCGGCGGCGATCCCGAGCGCGGTCAGCATCTGCTGGCAGAAGCCGTGGGTGGTGGTGATGGTGGCGGCGTCGAACTGGGACAGCGCCCGGGTGAGCCGCTCTCGTCGTCGTCTGAGCTCGGTCACGTCGACGTTCGCGAGATGTCGGACCAGCGCGTCGTCGGCTTCCTGCGGGGTGGGCGAGCGCAACGCGCGTTCGGTCAGCACGAGGCGTTCGCGGACGCGGTCGCGCAGCTCGGAGGTGGCGGCCCGGCCGAAGGTGACGAGCATGAGCTCGGCAAGCTCCGCCACGCCCTCGGCGACGTAGCGGGTGGCGAGCGCGGCGATGGTGAAGGTCTTGCCGGTGCCGGCGCTGGCTTCGAGGACGGTGGTGCCCTCGGGCAGCTCGCCGCACACGTCGAAGACCGCGGAGGTGCTGGCGATCTCGGAGCGGTCCCCGGTCAGTGTCATGCCAGCTCCGTCTCCTCGTGGGCGAGCAGCGGCTCCCAGACCCGGCGGGCGAGCACGCCCAGTCGCGTGTGGTCGTCCGGCCACCAGGGCTGTTCGTCGGGGCCCGGGACGCCGAGGATGGCGCCGAGCACCGCCCTCTCGCCCCAGCACATGACGTGGTAGTCGTCCTCCTTCTCGAACCCGCCGTTCCACTCGTACTCGGCGCTCTGCACGGCCATGCTCTCGGAGTCGCCGCCGAACCGGCTCTTGGCGTACACGTGCGCGGCGCCGACCGGGATCGGCAGCGGCTCGCGGGCGGCGAGGTCGCGCAGGTGGACGAGCTCGGCGAGGTAACGCCGGGCCTCGGCCTGGCTGGGTGCGGTCAGGCGCGAGACGACGGCGCCGGGCCGCTTGTGCATCGGCCGCCCGACGGTGGCGGCGGTCCAGGGCCGGGCCGGGTGGGCGGCCGCGAGCGCGAGGAGCTGCACCCAGGCGCGGACCCGGTGCTTCGGGCCGAGCCGGGAGAAGACGGCCCGGACGACGGTGTGGTCGTGCACGCCCGGCACGGTCCCCGTCAGCTCCACCCCGGGACCGCCGTCCCGCGTGAGGTCACGTGCGCGTAGGTCGACGGCGACGTCCACCGTGCGTGCCGGGCCGACCGCGTAGCGGACCGCGGCGTTGCCGACCGGGATGACCTGGTCCCGCACACCGACGAGCGTGGCGTAGCCGAGCTGCTTGGGCGGGACCTGCCCGCGGCGCCACTCGGCGGTCAGGGCGCGGTCGGGCTCGACGCCGGCGAACCGTGCGGCGAGCAGCCGGTCGCCGATCTCCCAGGTGGTGAGGCCGTCGATGCTCAGCGGGAGCCGGTCCTCGACGTCGGCGATCTCCCCGGCGAGGGAGACCTGGAGACGCTTCCGCAGGAACCACCGCACCGGGTGCTCGAGCATGGTGACCAGGTCGTCGAGGTCCACCTGGGCGGGTCCCGAGTCGGGGGCCGGCTCGGCCGGCAGCGGCTCGGATAGGAACGCCGCCTGCCCTTTCCGCTCGCCGCGGCCCGCGAGCGCGGCCTTCCAGGCGACGGCGTCGAAGGAGAACGCCCCGGGGCGGCCGAGCGCGCCGGAGGTGAAGTTGCGCTCGTCGATGACCTGCAGGGGGTGGCGGACCTGGACCTGCTCACGCACCGGCCGACCGTCGGGGCTGGTGGCGACGACGTCGAGCGAGTCGAGCAGCTCCCCGACCGGGACGGCGGGGGGTCGCGCGGCGCCGGTGCGCTCGTCGGCGCCGCTGTAGAGCACCACGAGGTGCTCCTCGGCTGCGGTGACGGCGTCGAGGAAGAGCTGGCGGTCCTCGCTGCGACGGTCCCGCTCCCCCAGGCACGGGTCGCGCAGGAGGATGTCGTCGCCGTCGGTGGAGCTGGTGCGCGGGAAGACACCGTCGTCGACGCCGAGGAGGCAGACCACCCGGTGGGGCACGGCTCGCATCGGTTCCATCGAGCAGATGGTCAGCGCGCCGGTGCGGAAACCGGCCCGCGTGGGGCGGCCCTCCAGGCGGCCGGCGAGCAGCTCGCGCACGTCCGGCAGCCGCAGCGGCAGCTGCTCGTGCCCCGCCGACGACACCGCTGAGGTGCGGACGTCGGCCACGACCCGTCGCGCCTGGACCAGCTGCCACGACTCGGTCGGTGCGGCGTCGGCGAGGAGCGTGAGGGCGCGGTCCAGGGCGGTGAGCCAGTCGGCCAGGGGCTTGACGCCGTCGAGGGTGTCGAGCACATCGGTCAGGCGGTCGAGCAGCTCGGCGAGCCGGCCGGCGAGGTCGATGTCGGTGGAGTCGACGTCGTCCATCGGCAGGGCGGAACCGACGTAGCGGTGCTCCTCCTCGGCCATGGCGGCACCGAGCAGGATCCGGTCGAGGGCGACGTCCCAGGTGCCCTGCCGCAGTGCGGGCAGACCGAAGCGGGCCCGGCGCTCGAGGTCTTCGCCCCAGTGGACCCCGGCGGCCACGGACCATTCCCGGATGCGGTCAAGGTCGTCGTCGGTGAAGCGGAAACGGCGGCGGACCGGCTCGGAGGCGGCGAGGTCCAGGACGTCGGAGGCGGTGACGCGGCCGTCGGCGAGCCGCAGCAGGTCGGCGAGCAGGCCGAGGGCCGGATTCGTCATGCCCGGCGACCGGTCGGCGAGGCGGACCCGCAGCGTGTGCCCGGGGTGTACGTCGTCGACGTCGTCGGCGACCGCGCTGTCGGCCGCCAGTCCGAACGTCGCGGTGACCAGCGGTGCCACGGCCTCGACGTTCGGGCACATGACGATGACGTCGCGCGGCTCGAGCGTGGGGTCGTCGGCGAAGAGGCCGACGAGGATCTCGCGGAGGACCTCGACCTGACGGCTCAGGCCGTAGCAGGCGTGGACCTGGACGCTGGTGTCGTCGCGGACGAGGCGCTCCGGCGCGGCGTCGGGATCGTCGTCGCGCAGGCGTTGCTGAAGCGCGCCGAGCAGCGTGCCCGGCGGCGCGGGCGCGGGGTGGTGCTCGACGGCGATCTGCTTCACGCCCGGACCGACCTGCTCGCCGGTGAGCCGGCGCTGCAGCTCGGTGGCGTCCCGCGCCATCGAGGCCAGCAGGGGATGCTGGGCGACGGCGGGCTGGTCGCGGCGCCGCCGCGACGGGCCGCCGGACGCGGCGACCCGGTCCCACAGGTCCGGCGAGGGGTGCGGCAACCAGAGGTGGACGTCGCGGTGGGCCGCGAGCGCGGCGAGCACGCGCAGCTGGTCCTCGGGCAGCCGGGTCGGGCCGAAGACCGACAGGCGGGCCGGCAGGTCGACGACGTCTGGCCGCTCACGCAGCGTCTGCAGCGCGGTGGGGAGGTACTCGCCGGGACTCGTCACGCCGACGTGGTCGCGGACCCGGCGCCACAGCTCGGCCTGCCAGGCGAGATCCTCAGGCACGGGTGCGCCGGCGCCGTCCTCGTCGAGGCCGCGCGCCCAGCCGTCGGTGAGGTCGGGTCGCTGGTAGGCGTAGGAGCTGAACAGCCGGGCCAGGTGGCGCGCCAGCCCGAGGCGGCGGCCGTGGCGCACGGCGTCGTCCGGGTCGTCGGCGCCGAGGTAGCGGGCGACGGGGTCCGCCCACGACTCGTCGACGACGGTGTCGACGGCCTCGAGGATCGGCCAGGTGAGCCGGTCGGTCCGCCACGGGTCCTCCTCGACGCCCAGCTCGAACGCCGCGGTGAGGACGTCGCCGACGAGGCGTCGCGGGGAGCCGAAGGTGACGTTGGCGCAGATGCCCGGTTCGTCGTCGGGGCCGGTGCCGAGGTGGTGGGACAGGCGCTGGGCGAGCCACCGCTCGACGCCTCGGGTAGGCACGGCGACGACGTCGGGGGTGAACGGGTCCTCGGGCGGGTCGGCCAGCAGCTCGGCGAGCGGTGCGACGAGCGCGTCGGCGCGCTCGGAGCGGTGCAGGTGCAACACGTGCTCGCCTCCCTCCGGGTGGACCGGGGCCAGACTACGGGCCCGCACCGACGTCGTCGGCAGCTCTCCACAGCCACGCGATCACTCGGCGGAGAACAGCCGCCGGGTCGCCGCGTCAGCCGGCAGGAATGTCTCCAGCTGGAGCCCCTCGAGGGCGACGTCGGTCGCCGTGGTGAGCTGCGCTGAGGTGCTGAAGAAGCGCAACGACGCACCACCGACGTCGAGCTCGAGGGTCAGTACCGGTCCCGGGTCCGTGGCACGGTCCGGCGTCGTCCCGATGTGGCGGGCCGCCTCGGCGGCCAGCCGCTGGTGCCGAGGGTCCTGGGTCCGGTCCGCCCGGTGGACCACCTGACGGTGCAGGTGGGTCGCCCACTGATCGAGGTTCCGGATCCGGGGGGCAAGTCCACGAGGGCTGAGACAGATCCGCACGACGTTCACCGGGGGCTCGAGCAGTTCAGGGGCGCAGCCGTCGAGAAGGCGATCGACAGCGACGTTCGAATCGACGATGTCCCAATGGGTGTCGAGCAGGAGCGCCGGGTAGGGCAGGTGTGCGTCGAGGAGCCCTCGCAGGCCCTCCATCACCACGGCGATCGAGCTGTCGTCGAGGTGGTGATCGGGGTAGCGCGGCGCGTACCCGCCCGCGAGCAGGAGGCGGTTCCGGTCCCGTAGCGGCACGTCTAGATGCTCGGCCAGGTGCAAGATCATCGTCGCCGTCGGACGTGCCTTGCCCGTCTCCACTCGGCTCAGGTGGCGGGCGCTCACCAGCGAACGGTTCGACAGCTCCTGCTGGCTGAACCGGCGGTGCATCCGCCACGTCCGCAACGTGCTGCCGATCTCCGGGGCTCCCGTGGTCAGGCTCACGAGGCGAGCCTAGGTGGCGCTCGACGGGCGTCCATGACCTCGGAGGTCATGGACACTCGTCCGTCCGCGGCCGGACGCTGACCACGTCAACCCGCAGACGAGTGAGAGGACGAGCGATGAACGACATCGTGGACCGGTACGTGGCGACGTGGAACTCCACGAGCCGAGAAGAACGCGACGGGCAGCTGGCCGAGCACTGGTCGTCCGACGTCACGTACGTCGATCCCCTGGCCGATGTCCGCGGCCACGCGGAGCTCAGCGAACTGATCGACGGCGTCCGGGAGCAGTTCCCGACATTCACCTTCTCGCCACTTGGTGAGGTCGACGCTCACCACCAGCAGGCGCGGTTTCGCTGGGCTCTCGGACCGGCCGACGGGGAGCCACTCGTTGTCGGGTTCGACGTGATCGTCCTCGACGACGACGGTCGCATCCGAGACGTACGCGGGTTCCTGGACAAGGTGCCCGCGTGACGGCGGCAACGACCCAACGGCGCGCCTATGTGGTCGGTTACCTGGAGGACGTCGCGATGGGTCCGGAGATCGTGGCCTACATGGCGCGGATCGAGTCCACGTTCGAACCGTTCGGCGGCGAATGGGTGGTGCACGGGACGACGCCGCAGGTGGTCGAGGGCGTGCTCCGCGGTGACGTCGTCATCATCGGCTTCCCGAGTCTCGCCGAGGCCAGGGCCTGGTACGAGTCGTCGGCCTACCAGTCGATCCTCGAGCTGCGTACCAGGAACTGCCGCTCGATCGTCATGATGCTCGAAGGCGTACCCGCGGGATACGAGGCTGCCGAGACGATCGCGAGTCTGCCGGTCGGATGAGCGCGGACGTGGGCTGCGTGGCGAGAAGGACCGGAGGATCCGCCACCGGGCAGTCCTAGTTCTGCTCGAGCGCCAGACTGCGACCGGCAAAATGAGACGGGCGACGGCGCGTACGCCGTCGCCCGTCTCCGTGTTCAGCTACTGGCCGAGCTGGTTCTCCAGCTGGCTCTGCGCATCGTTCAGTGCCTGCTTCGCGGGCACCCCGTTCTCGATGACCTCGTTCAGGGTCACCGTCGTGAAGACGGTGTCCACATCAGGCCAGGCCGGGTTCGTGAACCCTTCGAAGTGCCCGATGTCACCCTTGACCTCGTTCAGTACGTCGAAGAGGTTTGTCTGGAAGTACTGGTTGAACTTGTTGTCCTCGGCGTGGGTGACCTCCTGGTCTTCCCACACGGACATGTTGACGGGATCGAAGCCGAGTACCTCCCACACCGCGACGTTCGCCTCCGGTGAGAGCTTTGCGAAGGCGAGCCAATCGGCGGCGAGCTCCCTGTCGGGCGAGTTGCCCAGGACGGCCGTACCCGTGCCGCCGCCTCCGATCGTGGCGACCTCGCCTCCCTCCATGGTCGGGGCAGGAGCGATCGCGATGTCACCTTCCAGGTCGGACATGTAGTCCACGAAACGGGAGGTGTACCAGGCCGGGTACACGATCGCTGCGTAGTCGCCGTTGTTGATCGCGCCGTAGGCCTCCTCCGCGTCCGGGCTTCCGCCCGGGATCGTCGACGTCGCCCCGGCCTCGTGCATCTCCTGCTGCAGCTAGAGCGCCTCCACGGCCCCCGGGCTGTTCACGGCGACGTTGCCCTCCTCGTCGAACATGTTCCCGCCGAGCTGGCTGACCATCAGCGGTTCCATGAAGTTCACGCCGGTGCTCGCGACGCCGAACGCCTTGCCGGTCTCGTCGTGATACTTCACGCCGGCTTCCTGGAAGTCCTGCCAGGTCTCGATCGTCGTGTAGTCGATGCCAGCCTCGTCGAGGAGCGTGCTGTTGTAGAACGCGACGAAGGCACCGACGTGGGTCGGGTACCCGTAGATCGTGCCGTTGCGGCTGTAGAGGTCGAGCCTCGCCTGAACGATGTCGTCGATGTACGGCGAGGCGGCCCCGGTCAGGTCGGCGAGAGGTGGATTCGACCCCTGGACGAAGTTCGAGAACTGGTTCACCTCGATGTCGACCACGTCGGGGAGCCCAGATCCCGAGTTGACGCCGAGCTGCAGCTTGTTGTGCATGTCGTCGTACGGGTAGACCGTCACCTCCAGATCGATGGGCCGGTCGGGGTTCTCCTCGTTCCACCGTTCGGCCATCTGTTCGTAGTAGGTGGCGTGCAGCTAGGCGAACACCCACATGTCGAGAGCCGTCCGCCCGTCCTCGCCGGGCCCGCCCTCGTCGTTGCCGCCGCCGCCTCCGCTGCTGCACGCCGCCAGGAGCGCACCCGCAGCGGCCAGAGCCGTGAGTGATCTCATCTTTCGCAGTCTGTTCATCATCTCTCTCCGATCGGTTTCGTCACGTCCATCAGCCCTTGAGCGCCCCCGCTGTCATTCCCGAGATAAAGAATCGCTGGAACGCCAGGTAGAGGATCAAGATGGGTATTACAGAGAAGAAGGCGCCGATGATCAGCAGCTCGTAGTTGTTGCCGTACGGCGTCAAGAGCGTGTTCAGGCCGATCGGGAGAGTGAACTTCTCCGGCGAACGCAGCACGAGCAGCGGCCACAAGAAGTTGTTCCAGATGATCATCCCGTTGAGGATCGCCATGGCGGCGATGGCGGGTTTCGAGATCGGCAGCACCAGCTTGAAGAAGATGCCGAACTCCGTCACGCCGTCGACGCGCCCCGCCTCCAGCAGCTCTTTCGGTATCCCGAGGAAGTATTGACGGAAGAAAAAGATCGTCACGGCCGCCGCCAGGAACGGCACCACGATCACCGCATAGTTGTCGGCGAGTCCGAAGTCGTTCACCATGACGTATAGCGGCAGCATCATGATCTCGAAGGGCACGGTCATGAGGATGAGTACCGCGACGAACGCCGCGTTCTTCCCTTTGAACTCGTACATCGCGAACCCGTATGCCACGAAGGAGCTCACCAGAAGGGTGCCCGCCACCTGCACCACCGTGAGCCACAACGAGTTCAGGAACCAGCGAAAGTATGGTCCTGAGTCCGTGAAGAGCATGACGTAGTTGTCGAGCGAGAGGGAACTGATGTCGATATCGAAGCTGATGCCGCGCCGAATCACCTCGTTGCCGTCCTGGAACGTCCCGACGAATATCGCGACGAGCGGGATCAGGACCACGATGGTGAGTGCCACCAGGAATGCACCCTGTATGAACCCGTACAGGCCTCGCGGGATTTCGTGCTTCTCCCTCGGCACCTTTTCGTGCTTCTCCAGCCGTACGCTGCGCCGGCTCATCGATCCGCTTCCTTCCTGAACGTTCCGGAAAGCGTGAGGTTCGTGAGGTTGATCGCCATGATGACGATGAGGAGAACGACGCCGACGGCGGACGCGAATCCAAGGTCGTTCTGCTCGATCCCCTGGCGGTACAGATATCCGAAAACCGTGAGCCCCTGGTTGTTGGGCGAGTTGTTGCCCGCGTACAGCATGAAACTCTCGAGGAACATCGCGAGGCCGCCGTAGATGCTGATCGTCAGGACGTACACGAGAGTGGGCTTGAGGTTCGGGATGGTGATCCGGAAGAACTGCTGCACCTTGTTGGCGCCGTCGATCGAGGCGGCTTCGTAGTACTCGGTCGGGATCGATTGCATGCCCGCGAGGAAGTACAGGATGTTGACGCCGGTGTAGCGCCACATGGCAAGGGCGAGCAGTGCCACCAGGCCGGGGATGTCCTCCCTGAGCCATCGGACCGGATCCAGACCGAAGATCCCGAGGACCTGGTTGACGAGGCCCGATTCCGTCTGCGAGAACATGAGCCGGAAGATGATGCCGGCGACGACCACCGACGTGAGCGCCGGGACAAACATCTTGAAGAAGGACTTGATCCGCGCGCTGCCGATCTTCGAGTTGATCACGGCGGCAAGGATCATCGGTATGGGGATCAGCAGTAGCAGCGTGAAGACCATGTACCTGATGCTGTTGTACAGGGCGTGCCAGAAGACTTGGTCATTCCACAGCCGCTCGTAGTTCGCTGCACCGATGAAGGTCGCCTCGCCGTACAGCACCTCCTGCGTGCTCATGATGAATGCCCTGACGAGGGGCACGGACCAGAAGGCCACGAGCGTGATCAAGAACGGGGCGATGAAGAAGTAGGGCGCCAGCCGCTGCGAATACAACAGTTTCTTCAACTCGGGTCAAACCTTCCTGAGCGAGTGACGGGCCACGTCCGGGCGGCGCCACGCACGGCGCCGCCCGGATCGACTACCGGAACAGCCGTGGCGCGAAATCGATCAGCGCGTGCTGCCACGTGTCCCATCCGTGCGGCCCCTCGAACCAGCCGTCGAACTCGTAGTCGACGCCGAGACGGTCGAACGTTGCCAAGGTGCTTCTGACGAGGTCGTACGTGAAGTCCGTGCGGTTGCCGTTGTAGACGCGCAGCAAGGTGGTGCCCTCGTTGATCGCCTCGACGTCCAGCGACGGTGCGTCCCCGAAGAAGCCCGCTGAGAAGGCGCCGATGTAGGCAAACTCGCCCGGCTCGTCGGCGAGGACCTGCATGGTCTGGAATCCGCCCATCGACAGGCCCGCAAGAGCGCGTTCCTGCGGCTCGGAACTGACGTTGAGCTGGCGCTCGGCGGCGGGGACGATGTTGTTCAGGAGTTCGGCGGTGAAGTCGTCGACATTGCCGTTGCCCATCACGACGACCATCGGTTCAAGGTTGCCGTCGAGGAAGTGGTTGTCGAGGATGTTCTTGGCCTGCCCCATCTCGGTCCAGTCGGTGTAGCTTTGGCCACCGCCGTGCTGCAGGTAGAACACCGGATAGGGCTCATCGCGGTCGGCGTCGTAGCCGGGTGGCGTCCAGACGAGTGCGGTCCGCTGCTCGCCCGCGACGTCGCTCTGGTACGACATGTCCTGCACTTCGCCGCCCTGCCCCTCGGCGGCGGGCGAGACCAGTCGGGCGCTCTCGCCGGGAACGAGGAACTGGCTCCATGTCGGCTCGCTCGTCACGCTGGTCGGGTTCCCGGTGTCCTTCGTCGGCTCCATGTCGACGATGAGGCGGTAGTGGTACCAGCCCGGCTCGAGCGGACCGACGGTGCCCCGCCAGCGATCGCCCGCCTTGGAGAGCTCCACACGGGTCCACAGGTGGCTGGCTCCCCAGTTCGCCCACACGGTCACGTGCTCGGCGTCGGCGAACTGGGTCGAGGTCTCGAACGTGACGTACCCGTCCTCGCTCACCCACGGCGTCGGGGTCGTCCCGGAGGGCGGGGTCTCGAAGGCTGACTCGATCGCCAGGTGTCCCGGGCTCATCCCCTCGAACGGCGGCTCCTGGAACAGTCGCTGCGCGAAGTCGATCAGGTTCTCCTGCCACGCGTCCCAGTTGTGGCCGGCATCCGGGTTCGCCCCGTCGAACTCGTACTCGACCCCGGCCTCATCCAGGGCGCTCATCGCGTGAAACACGTCGTTGTACGCGATGTCGGTGGGGTTTCCGACGTACATGCGGAACAGCTTGGTGCTCTCGTTGATGTCCTCGACCGGCAGATCGTCCAGCTGGCCGAAGCGACCGGCTCCGAAGGTGCCGACGTACGCGTAGTCGCCGGGACGGTCCGCCAGCACCTCGAACGCGTGCCCGCCACCCATCGACAGTCCTGCCAGCGCGCGCTGTTCCGGATCGCGACTGATGTTGAAGTTTCGCTGTGCCGCACGGGCGATGTGGCGTCGCAGCTCGTCGGGGAAGCTGTCCACGTTGCCGTTGCCCATCACCACGACCATGGGCTGGATCTTGCCGGCGGCGTACAGGTTGTCGAAGATCTGCGCGGCGCGGCCGACCTCGACCCAGTCCCGGTAGCTCTGCGCGCCGCCGTGCTGCAGGTGCAGCACCGGGTACGGTTCGCGCCGGTCCTCGTCGTAGTCCGGCGGTGTCCACGCCAGGGCCGTTCGTTCTTCGTGCGCGACGGAGCTCCGGTACGTGAACGTCTGGAGGTCACCCCGGTCGCTCTCGGGGGCGTCGGCCAGCAGCTCCGCGCCTTCGCCCTCGATGAAGAAGGTGCTCCACTCGGGCTCGGACGAGACGCTCGTCGGATTGGTCGGGTCCTTGACCGTGAAGTGGTCGTCCGCGGTGACCTGGTAGTAGTACAGGCCCGGCTCCAGCGGCCCGAGCGTGCCGGTTGCCGTGTCGCCACTGATCGAGAGACCGAACTCGGCCCAGTTCGCCGACGGGCCGAAGTTTCCCTCCGCCACGACCTGGTTGACGTCCCTCCCGAAGGCCTCCTCGACGTGATCGACGGGTATCTCGAACGTCGCGAAGCCGTCCTCGACCGTCAGCCACGGCTCCGTGGCTTGGACGGGCGGCGCCGCCACACCGAGACCGGCGACCGCCACCACCGCGCCCGTCCCCACGGACGCGATCGCACGGCGCCATGACGCTGTCGGCACTTCCTGCTGAACCTCAACCACCTTGAGTCCCTTCGTTGGGATGACCCGTCACTCGGCTGCCTCACCGCACGCCCGTGTGCGCCGGGACAGCTGACGAGCTTGGCCTACTGGCGATACCACGATGTATGCTTGTGACCTGGGGCTTTACAACGTCGTATGCTTTCGGTCAGTATCTTGCTCGTGCGGCGCAGTGATGTCAAGGGCGCCGACGCGCCACTGGAGGCCGGCTCGGCGGGCGACTACGCGCGCCGCGAAAGGACCGTTCCGATGTGCCGATGTAGACTTTCGTCTCGGAATCCCCGGGAATCAGAACGGTCACGCAGTCCGCTGCTGCGGCCGGCGGGCGCCGCCCTTCACGCGCTTCACGCGGGGTGGCCAGGCCGGTCACGCGGCACGAACGGGAACGCGGGGATGGTCAGTTGAGTGTGACAATGCGGGACGTCGCCGTGGTGGCGCGCGTGTCGATCAAGACGGTCTCCAACGTCGTCAACAACCACCCGCACGTGCACCCGACAACACGCTCGCGGGTGGAGAAGGCGATCACCGAGCTGGGTTACCGGCCCAACTTCTCGGCACGTGGACTTCGATCGGGCCGCACCGGGGTCATCGGGTTGGCGGTCCCCGAGCTGCGCCAGAACTACTTCGCCGAACTTGCGGATGCGGTGATCGCAGCGGCCGAGAAGCGCAGCCTGAGCGTGATCGTCGGCCAGGCCGGCCGTGACCGGCAGCACGAGATCAACGTCCTCGCCAACGGGCTGCGGCAGACGGACGGTCTCCTCTTCAGCCCCGAGAGGCTCGGCACGGAAGACTCCGCGATGTTGGACGACATCGATTATCCGCTCGTGCTGCTGGGCGAGCGCATCTTCGGTGGCCCCACCGACCACGTGACGATGGACAACATCACCGCGGCACGGGCGGCGGTTCAGCATCTCGCCGAGAAGGGACGGACGAGGATCGCTGTGCTGGGCGCACATCCCGATCGCCGGGAGGGGCAGCTGCGTGCCGCGGACCTTCGCGTCAGGGGATACCGCGAGGGCCTAGCGCTGGCTGAGCTCCCGCATGACCGCCAGCTCGAACGTGCGGTGGCGCCGTGGCACCAGGAGGACGGCGCCAGGGCCACCAACGAGCTGCTGGAGTCCGGGGTCGAGTTCGATGCCATCTTCGCCCTGAACGACACGCTGGCACTCGGCGCCCTCAGAGCCCTCGGCAGATCTGGCCGCCATATTCCGGACGACGTGGCCGTCATCGGCTTCGACAACATCACGGACGGGCGCTTCACGTTGCCGTCGCTCTCCACCGTCGACGCGGGCCGGGACGAGATCGCCGAGACAGCTGTCGCCATGCTCGTGGAACGCATCGATTGGGGTTCCGGGGTACGACGCCCGCCCCGGTTGCACAAGGCGCACTTCGACATCATCGAGCGCGAGTCCACCGGCGGAGCACCGGCTCGGCCGATTGACTTGGGGGCCGGCGCCAAATAAGTTCCACGGGCAAACAAATCCCTGTGGAGATGCGATGTCGCCCCTGCCCCAGCACGCCGACCATGCCTGGCTGCGCCCTGATGCCGGAACGGAGCTGGGGTCGCGCGCGGTCGCCCTGGACGCTGCCGGAGGGCTCGCCGAGACCGTCCGCGCCGAGCTCGAGACCCTGACCGCCCGCCACGGCGGCTCGATCGTCGAACCGGCGGATGCCGCCGTCGTCCTGACGACGGCGGAGCGTGCCGAGGTCTCCGCCGACCTCGGCGCACTGCCCGGCGAGGGCTTCGCCCTCGTGCACGGCGGCGGTCGGCTCACCGTCGTCGGCAGCAGCGACCGTGGGTTGCTCTACGGGTACCACCACGTCCGCCGGGCCGGTTCGGGCGTCCTCGACGCGGCCGACGGAACGGAGACCCACGCCCCCACGCAGCCGATCCGGATGCTCGACCACTGGGACAACGTCGCCGTGCACCCCGGCATGGGGCAGGTGGAGCGCGGCTACGCCGGCGGTTCCCTCTTCTACGACAACGGGCGGCTGCGCCCGAACCTGTCCCGCGTCGAGCACTACGCCCGCCTGCTCGCGTCGGTCGGCATCAACCGGGTCGCGCTGAACAACGTCAACGTCCACGCCCTCGAGGCGAGGCTGCTGACGGACGGGATCGGCGACGTCGTCCGGCTCGCGGAGGTCTTCCGGCCCCAGGGCATCGCCGTCTACCTGTCCGTGTCCTTCAACTCCCCCGTGGTGCTCGGCGGCCTGCCGACGGCGGACCCGCTCGACGAGTCGGTGCGGGCCTGGTGGGCCGGCGCCGTCGACCGCGTCTACGACGCCATCCCGGACTTCGGCGGCTTCGTCGTCAAGGCCGACTCCGAGGGCCAGCCCGGCCCCTTCGGGTACGGCCGCTCGCATGCCGACGGCGCCAACATGCTCGCCAAGCCGCTCGCCCGGCACGGCGGCGACGTGTTCTGGCGGGCGTTCGTCTACAACCACCGCCAGGATTGGCGCGACCGCTCGACCGACCGCGCCCGCGCCGCCTACGACCATTTCGCCCCGCTGGACGGCACCTTCGACGACAACGTGGTCCTGCAGGTCAAGCACGGCCCGATGGACTTCCAAGTGCGCGAGCCCGTTTCTCCCGTGATCGGCGCCATGCCGACCACCCGGCTCGCCCTCGAGCTGCAGGTCACCCAGGAGTACACGGGCCAGCAGCAGCACGTCTGCTACCTCGCGCCGCTGTGGTCGCAGGTCCTGGACTTCCCCTTCGGGGACGACGGCGCACCCACCGTCGGCGACATCGTCTCCGGTTCCGACGACGCGCCGTCCGGCGGTGTGGTGGCCGTCTCGAACGTGGGCGGCGACGAGCACTGGACCGGGCACCCGTTCGCCCAGGCGAACCTCTACGCCCTGGGCCGACTCGCGTGGGACCCGACGCTCGACGCCGCCACCATCCTCGATGAGTGGCTGGCCGAGACGTACGACGACGAGGCGGTCCGCGAGGCGGTGCGGTCGATCATGACCGGTTCCTGGCAGACCTACGAGCGGTACACCGCGCCGCTCGGCGTGGGGTGGATGGTCCGGCCCGGGCGCCACTACGGCCCGGACGTCGACGGCTACGAGTACACGCCGTGGGGCACGTACCACTTCGCCGACCGCGACGGCATCGGCGTGGATCGGACCGTCGCGACCGGAACCGGTTATGCGGGCATGTACCCCGAGCCGTGGGCGTGCCGTTTCGAGCGTCCGGAGACCACCCCCGACGAGCTGCTGCTGTTCTTCCACCACGTGCCGTACACGCACCGGCTGCACAGCGGCACGACGGTCATCCAGCACATCTACGACACCCACTTCGAGGGCGTCGAGCAGGTGGAACGGATGGTGGCGACCTGGGAGTCGGTCCGCGACCGGGCGCCGCAGGCGGTGGTCGAGCGCGTGCAGCGGCGGCTCGAGGAGCAGCTGCGGTCCGCCGTCGAGTGGCGCGATCAGATCAACACGTACTTCTACCGCAAGTCCGGCATCCCGGACGAGCAGGGCCGCACGATCCACTGAGCCACCCGCCCGCCGAGAGCAGCCTTCTGCACCGAAGACAGCCGTTCGAACAGCTGCTCTTGGTGCGTTCGGCTGCTCTCGGCGGGGACGGTCAACCGCGGGGGCTGTGCACGTACGGGTTCGGGATCGTCACCTCGCGGACGACGTCGTTCACCGTGTTGGTGGGCTGGTCGCCGGTGACGACTCCGAAGTCGCGGCCCGTGACCACCATGCGGTCGCGGTAGACGTCAACCGTCAGGCCCCGGTTGATGTCGCGGGTGACGATCTCGCTGATGCCGTCGGTGTGCTCGCCCCGGGCGTCCCACTCGACCTGGACGGCGCCGGTGTTCACGGCCCAGAAGCCGTCCGGGTGCCCGCCGTCGGTGCGGCGCTGGACGGCCCAGTCGCCGAGCTCGAACGGGTAGTGGGTGTGCCCGGTGAGGATCACGGCGTTCGGGTGGTCGCCGAGGATCTGGGTGAGCTCGTCGTTGTACTGGTAGTGGTCGCTGTACCAGGGGATCCAGGACGCCGAGACCGTGTCGCCGAGCGGGAAGTGCGAGATCACGAGGACCTGCTTGCGCTGCTGCGTCCAATGGTCCAACCGGTCGCCGAACCACTCGATCTGCTCGCGGCTCATGGGCACCTCGGGCGGGCGGGCCTCCTCCTGGCCGAGCACGAGGACGGGCACGTCGACGCCGTCACCCTCGAGGACGTACTCGCCCCAGACCTTGTCGCGACCGGCGAAGTCGAGGAAGCGGTCGCGCAGGACCGGCCAGGGCTCGCCGGTGTAGCTCTCGTGGTTGCCGATCGCCGTGACGAGCTGCTCGGGCAGGACCCCGGCCGCAGCCGTCATGACGTCGTCGATCTCCTGCCACTGCGCCGGTGTGCCGGAGGCGACCTGGTCACCGACGGTGAGCAGACCGGCTGCGTCCGGGCGCACGGCGGCGAGGTCCCGCAGCGCGTGGCCGAGGTCGTCGGGGTCGCCCTGGATGTCGCTGACGACCCAGGCGGAGGTGGCTCCGCCGCGCGGCTCGTCGAGCGCCTCGTGGACGGCGACGGAGTCGATCGCCCAGTACCAGCTGTTGGCGGTGGACTCGAAGTGCCAGCGGAACGTCGCGCTGCGCGTGCCGTTCGGGATCTCGACGGCGAGGTTCTCGGAGGCGTTGATGTGTGCGCCGTCGTAGTTGTCGGTGACGGTGCCGCTGTCGTAGCGGAGCAGCTCGGTCTCCTGGCCGCTGCCGTCGAGCTCTACGGTGACGGTCGCGCTCTGGCCCTCCCAGCCGCGGTAGTGGCTGTCGAAGGTCAGGGCGACCTCGTGACGGCCGCGCACGTCCACCGGCGCGGAGACCAGCGTGCTGTCGAAGCGCTCGGGCGCGTCCGGCGCGTCGGCGAACTCGTCCGAGTCGGCGACGGCGATGACGTCGTGCGCCCGGGCGAACCGGCCGCGCATCTGATCCTCGGCATCGGTCCAGAAGTCGCGGGTGGTGAAGCTCCAGCCCTCCCACTCCTGGATGCCGCCCTCGGCCATCTGCGTGCCGTTCTCGACCGACCAGTCCTCCGGCGCCTCGTGGGTGAAGCCGGTGGTGCCGGCCTCGATGCCGGGCTCCTCGGCACGCGGCTGCAGGCGATCGGCGAGGTCGTCGAAGCTCTGGCGATAGAGCACGCCGTCGGTGGGGCGGCCATTGCCGCCGGCGTGGCTCGGCTCAGCGGTCGCGGTGGTGGCGAGCAGGCAGGTGGCGAGCAGGGAGCCGGCGGCGCCGGCGACCATCGCGCGGCGGGCTCGTCGGGGCAGGACGGACACGGTGGGCCTCTCGTCGGTTCGCGGGTGCGGCGCTGACGCTAGGGAGGACAGGTGAAGTCCCGGCGACCTCCGGCAGGACCTGCAGGTGAACAGTCCCGTCCGGTCAGCGTTTCACCGCGGCGCAGCTCGCCGAGAGCAGCCTCCTGCACCGAAAGCAGCCGTTCGAACAACCGCTCTTGGTGCAGGAGGCTGCTCTCGGCAAAGCTCCGGGCTCAGGCCGTGAAGTTCTCCTCGACGTGACGCACCATGCGATCGCAGGTACGCATGAGCATCCAGACGAGGACGGGGCCGACCAGCGCAAGGACGGCGTCGAACGTCAGGTAGACGATGCCGGCCGTGACCACGAGCATGCCGAGCACCCCGAGGCCGACCAGCGGTGTGCGGGCCAGGTAGTACAGGGCGAGCCGCGCCACGTCACGCGTCCGCAGCGCGAAGAACGAGGTGATCACGAGCGCCTGCCCCGCCCACACCGCGAACAGGACACCGAGGATGACGAGCACCAGCCCGTAACCGCTCGGGACGCCCGCGATGTCGAGGTTGGCGAGGCTGATGCCGACCATCACCTCGACGGCGAGCGCCGGGATCCACAGCTTGAGCACGTCCACGGCGTTCAGCCGGTAGCCACGCCAGAAGGACTGCCCCGGCGTCATGTCCTCCGCGCGATCCTTGTCGCGGAGGGCGAAGAGGCCCGCCGAGACAGCCGGTCCCATCGGTACGAGGCACAGGGCGACGAGTGGGATGTTGCTGGCCGAGCGGTCGAGCAGCATCAACGGCACGGTCCCGGGCAGCGTGGTCACCACGAGCATCACGCCGACGATCGCCAGCCAGTACACCGTGCCGGTGAACCGGCTCAGCACGCCTTGGCCCGGCTCGTGGTGCGGCTTCGGCTGCGTCATCGCGTCCGCCCGTGCTGGCACGTCGTCACGGAACAACCGTACGGGCGTCTCGAGAGCCGTACGGGCCGCGGCCGAGGATGCGGGCGTCGTCGAGCCACTCGGGGGTCTGGTCCTGGACCGCGTCGATCTCCAGCAGGGTGACCTCGTGGCGGCCGAGGGTGAGCTCGAGATCCGCGCGACCACCGGCCACCGGGATCGAGAAGTGTCGGCGCACGGGCTCGGCGGCCTCACTCAGCGCGTCGAGCTGCCGCCGGCCGGGGAACCGCGGCCGGCCCATCTCGCGCCACGCGGCCCAGGAGTTGCCCTCGGTCTCGTTGACGCTCGAGCGGAGCACGAACGCGGCGCCGTCGCTCCCGCCGCCCGTACCGACCGGGACGCTGAGCCGGATCCGGTGACTCTCCGGCTCGACCGGGTCGTCGGTGCCGCCGACCGGTTGCCACGCCAGCACGGTGACGCGACCTGCGTCGTCGCGCGTGACGAGGTGGTCCTCTCCGCGGGCGAGCACCTGCGACCCCATCCGCGCCATGAACGCGTACAGGTGGTAGGTCGGCTTCTTGATCTGCCCGTGGGCGAGCATCCCGAAGCCGCCGTGGAACAACGCCGTCGGCACGCCCTCCTCCTCGAAGGTGTCGGAGAACGTCCAGTACGAGAAGGAGTCCACCAGGTCCCCGCCGGCCGCGAGCACCGGCGCCAGGTACGCCGCGTTGTACGCCGTGTCGTGGACCGGGTTGTCGGGGCGGTAGGAGGAGTTGAACTCCGTGATGTGCACCGGCAGGCCGGCCAGCGCCGTGCCCTCGAGATGACGCCGCGGCGCGTCGAACTGCTCAAGCAGGGACGACGGCGCACGCAGGGTCTGGTACGTCCCGAACGGCACGTGCCCGGCCGGGCCGGAGGTGTAGGCGTGCCGGGACACAAAGTCGACCGGCACGTCTCTGGAGGTGACGAACTCGGCGAACGGCGCCCACCAGTCGTCCGCGCCGGGTGACAGGGACGGCCCGCCCACCTGGAGCTCGGCGTCGACGTCCTTCACCGCGTACGCACTGGCCTCGTACAGACGGTGGTAGGCGAACTGGTCGGCGCCCTCCCAGAAGTTGGTGAGGTTGGGTTCGTTCCACACCTCGATCGGCCAGGTCCGCACCTCCTCGAGGCCGTACCGGTCCACCAGGTGCCCGACGACGGCACGCACCAGGTCCGCCCACTCGCCGTGGTCACGGGGCGGGGTGACGTTGCCCTGCCACCAGAAGACCGTCTGGCCGCCGGCGGCGAGCCCGGAGGGCATGAACCCCAGCTCGACGAGGGGTTTGATGCCGAGCTCGAGGTAGGCGTCGACCACCTGGTCGACGTAGGTGAAGGAGTGCAGCACCCGTCGTTCGCCACCTACCTCGTACGGCCGGTGGACGCCGACGTCGTCGCTGAGCAGCCCGTGGCCGCGGATGTACCGGAAGCCGATCTCCGACTGCGTCAGTGCCAGGGAGTCCTGGTAGTCCTTGCGCAGGGCGAGGTTGAACCGGCCGGTACCGACGCAGCTGCGCCAGGCGTCGGACAGGGTCGCGATGGGCTGGTCGGGTACCTGGGTGGGCACGGGGCTCCTTGTCGGTCGGCGGACGGCATGACCGCGGGGCCGGCGACCGCTCGGGGAGAGAGCGGTCGCCGGCCCCGTGGCCGGTGCTCAGCTACCTGTCACTGCTGCTCGAAGCTCTCCTGGGCTTCGTTGGCGAGGTCGACGTACTGCTGCATGTTGATGCCTTCGAGCTCGCTGACATACGCGTCCCACTCGTCGAACGAGCGCTGGCCGAGGATGAACTTGGCCGTGTTCTGCATGACGTGGTCCTGCAGCGACTGCCGGTGCAGCGACGCCTGCTCACGGTCCATCTCGTCCATCGGGACGGGCGGCGGGATGACGGCCGGCTCTTTCTCGTTCATCGAGTTGATGAACTCGACGACTTCGGGCCGCAGCATGGACTGCACGAGGTCCGCGGTGGAGCCGTGCGCCGGCATGAAGACACCGTTGTGGAAGCCGAAGTCGGTGTTGAGGGCCTTTGGTGCGCCCGGGTTCAGGCCGTTGATGTCGATGTTCTCCATGAGCTCGCGGTCGCCGTTCTCGACGTTGTAGGTCTCGCCCTCGACGCCCCACTTGGCGAACTCCAGGCCCTCGTCCGAGTAGTACAGCCAGTCGACGAACTGCAGCATCGCGACGAAGTTCGGGGACTCGACGGCCTCCGCGGAGAACATGAGTCCCGACTCCGTGCGCGTGGTGCCGCTGATGCTGCCGGCCGGCCCTGCCGGCACGGTGATGAGCTTCAGCTCCGCGTCGACCCCGGCGTCCTCGAAGCTCTGCCGGTAGTTCAGGATCTCCTGGTCGTTACCGCCGATGGCGGCGCTCTGGCCGTTGGTGAACTTGGCGATAGCGGTGTCGTCCTCCTGCGTGACGGACTCCGGGTCCATGACGCCGGACTCGACCAGGCCGGCGAAGTACTCCAGGAGCGAGCGATACTCGTCCGAGGCACCGGTGTAGACGAACTCCTCGCTCTCCGGCTTCCAGGTCAGGCCATCGCCGTATCCCCAGCCGGCCTCCGTGCCGAAGTTCGGCGCGGCGGCCTGGAGCGTGGCCTCCATCGGGCCGTTGATGCTCCAGCGGTCGGAGAGGCCGTAGTCGAGCTCCGGGTGCTCTGCCATGACGGTCTCGAGCTGCTGCTGGAAGTCCTCGAACGTCTCCGGGGCCTCCGTGATGCCGGCCTCCTCGAAGAGGTCCTTACGGATGACGATGGAGTACTGCGGCTTCGGGTTCTCGTGGAGACCCGGGATCATGTAGTACTTGCCGTTGGCCTGCAGGTTCTGCTCGAGCTCGGGCTGCAGGCCCCACTCCTCGACCTTGGCCTGGAAGTTGGGCATGTGCTGGACGTAGTCGGAGATCGGCAGGATCGTGCCGGAGGCGACGTACTGCGTCTCGTCACCGGGGTAGGTGATCGGCATGATCATCGGCGCGTCACCAGCACCGATGAGGACGGACCGGCGCTGGGCCCAGTCGGACAGCGGCACACTCGTGATGTCGAAGGTGACGTTCTGGTTCGACTCGAGCGCCTCGAAGAAGAGCCAGTCCTCCTGGAGCGGGTAGTTCGGGTGGTTGCGGTACAGCAGCGAGAACTCGAGCGGCTCCGTCGCCTCGAACGTCGTGCCGACGTCGAAGTTCTCCATGGCTCCGACCCGGTTGTCCTCGAGGTCGGCCGGCTCGCCGCCACCGCCGCCTCCGTCGTCGCCGCCGCTCGTCGAGCAGGCGGCCATCGTGAGAGCCAGACTCGCCGCGGTGACCCCGCCGAGCGCCCTCCTGTGGGTGATCTTCATTGTTCTCCTCCAGTGGTGAACGTCGTCTTCTCTGACGGTCGAGGGGTTCTACTGCTTGACGGCGCCGAGCATGACGCCGGAGACGAAGTACTTCTGGATGAACGGGTAGAGGCAGACGATCGGCAGCATCGTCAGCACCATCGTCACGGCCTGCACGTTCGCGTTGATCTGCGCGGTGTCGCTGCCCAATGCCTCGGTCGACGTCGCGGCCGCCATGAGGTTCCGCAGATACATGGTCACCGGATACAGCTCGGCCCGGTCCATGTAGAGGAAGGCCGGGAACCACTGGTTCCAGTAGAAGACCGCGTAGAACAGGATCATCGTGGCGAGCACGGCCTTGCTGAGCGGCAGCACGATGCGCAGGAAGACCCCGTACGTCGTCAGCCCGTCGATGTGCGCGGCCTCCTCGAGGTCCTGAGAGAAGTTCTCGAAGAACGTCTTCATCACGAGGAGGTTGAAGGCGCTGATCGCGTTCGGGAGGACGATCGCCCACAGCGTGTTCCGCATTCCGAGGCTGTCGACCAGCAGGTAGTTCGGGATGATGCCGCCGTTGAAGATCATCGTGAAGATGGCGACACCGATGAAGAACTGCCGGCCCTTGAGGTACCGCTTGCTGATCGCGTAGGCGAACGTCGTCGTCAGGGCCATCGAGATGAGGGTCCCGACGACGGTGTAGATGACGGTGTTGAGGTAGTTCCGCCAGAACATGTCGTCACCCATGACGGCCTCGAAGGTCGTCACGTTGAAGCCGCGGGGGACGAGGTTGACCTCACCCCTGGTGATGTAGACCTCCGCGGAGAAGGCCTGCGCGACGACATTGACGAACGGGTACAGCGTGACGCAGCAGATGATGATCAGTGCGATGCCGTTGAACCAGCGGAAGACCGTGTAGCTGCGGCTGTCCTTGATCAGGGTCGGCGTCCCCGACGCGATGCGCTTGCTGACCTCCGAGGGTCCAGGGCTGATCGGGTCGTCGGTCGTCGTCTTGGTGCTCACCACAGGCTCGTCCCCACTGCTCGACGGGAGATCTGGTTGGCGGACACGATCAGGATCAGGCCGATGATGGCCTCGAAGAATCCGATGGCCGCCGCGTACGAGTAGTTCCCGAGCTCGAGGCCGATCCGGTACAGATACGTCGCGATGACGTCGGCCGTCGGGTACAGCAGCGGGTTGTACAGCAGCAGGACCTTCTCGAACCCGACGGACATGAACGTGCCGATGTTGAGGATCAGCAGGACGATCATGGTGGGCCGGATGCCCGGCAGCGTCACGTGCCAGGTCTGGCGCCAGCGGTTGGCGCCGTCCACGCGAGCGGCCTCGTACAGCTGGGGGTCGATGGTGGTCAGCGCCGCCAGGTACAGGATCGTGCCCCAGCCGACCGTCTGCCAGATCTCCGAGGTCACGTAGATGGTCCGGAACCACTCGGCGTGCTGCATGAACGAGATCGCCTCGGCGCCGAACGCCTCCAGGACCTGGTTCACGGTGCCGCGGATGGACACGATCTGCAGCACCATCGCCGCGACGATGACGATCGACATGAAGTGGGGCAGGTAGGAGACCGTCTGCACCGCCCGCTTGAACAGTCGCGAGCGCAGCTCGTTGAGCATGAGCGCCAGGACGATCGGCAGCGGGAAGATGATGGCCAGGCTCAGCACCCCGAGGATCAACGTGTTCTCGAAGGCGTTCCAGAACGCGCCGTCGTTGATGAACTGCTCGATGTAGTAGAACCCGACCCACTCGTCACCGAAGATGCTGCCGCCCGGCCGGTACCGGCGGAACGCGATGACGTTGCCTGCCATCGGGATGTAACGGAAGATCAAGAAGTACAGCAGCGGCAAGGCGACGAGCGTGTAGAGCCGCCAGTCCCTCTTGAGGCCGGTGCGCCACTCAGTACGGTGGCGATTCGCCCACGGGACAGGGCCCTTCTGCCGCGGCGGGATCCCACGGCCGGTCTTCGCGCCGTCGGCCAGGTTCTTCGGTGCGGCGTCCGGGGCCGTGAAGGCCGAGCTGCTCTCGGGGAGGCTCATGCGATGCACGTCGGGTGCTCGGGGGCCATACGACGCTTCACCTCGTCTCACCTCGTTGTGATCGGTCGCTCGAAACTATCGTTCCTACTGATGCTTCGTTTCGAAGGCTAGGCGCGCACATGTGCGACGTCAAGCGCACCTCCGCGGTCGTGATCGACCTGTAGTCGACCCGGGGAAGTACGCGATTCGCGCGCATTGGGACAGCAGAAAGACCGCAGAAAGTTTCGCGCCTGGAGCGTAGACACGCGCCTCCACGCCCGGTAGCGCCCACCGACTTCCGCGTGCGGTTCCCCGTCACCTCGCCGGTCCGACCGACACGGGCACGCTCAACCGGCGCGTGTGGTCCACGACCCGCACGCCGCCGACGATCCGCAGCGGCAGGGCCGCCTCGATGTCGGCGGCGGAGCGGCCCAGGCGCAGCTCGACGTCGCCGGGCTCGATGATGCGACGGCCGTCCCGGAGCGTGAAGGAGGTGGCGTCGGCCGGCACGGTGAACCGCACCCGCTTGGCCTCACCGGCCTCCAGCGGGACGCGGGCGTAGCCGACGAGCCGCACGGCGGGTCGGGTGACGGAGGCGACGGGGTCGTGCAGGTACAGCTGGACGACCTCGGTGCCGGCGCGGTCGCCCGTGTTGCGCACGGTGACCTCGACGCTCACCTCGCCGTCGACGGCCCAGTCGGTGACGTCCGCCGTCGCCGCGTCCCACTCGAACGTCGTGTAGGACAGGCCGTGCCCGAACGAGTACACCGGGGTCGGGTCGATGTTGGAGACGTCCGTCTTCGTGCCGAGCCGCTGCGTCAGGTAGGTGCCCGGCTGCCCGCCCGCGTGCCGCGGGATGCTCACCGGCAGCCGCCCGGAGGGGTTCGTCCGGCCGGTGAGGATCTCGGCGATGGCCCGCCCGCCGAGCTGCCCCGGGAAGAAGGCCTGCACGGTCGCGGCGGCACGCTCGGCGAGCGGGCCGACGGCGTAGGGCCGCCCGGTCACGAGCAGCAGCACCACCGGGGTGCCGGTGTCGAGGATGGCCTCGACGAGCTCGTGCTGGACGCCGGGCAGCTTGAGGTCGGTCACGTCGCAGCCCTCGCCCGAGGTACCGCGGCCGAAGAGGCCGGCCTGGTCGCCGACCGCGACGACGGCGACGTCGGCCTCGCGGGCCGCCTCCACGGCCGCCGCGAAGCCGGCGGTGCTCTCGCCGGTGACGGTGCAGCCGGGGGCGAAGGTGATCTCGCCGAGCTCCCGGTGCAGCTCGGACAGGACCGTGGGGATGTCGATCCCGATGTCCGTCTCCGGATGCCGCACGCCCACGTGGGCCGGGAAGGAGTAGCAGCCGAGCATGGCGAGGGAGTCGTCGGCACGGGGCCCGACGACGGCGACCCTCCCCGGGCGGGCCAGGGGCAGCGTGCCGTCGTTGGCGACGAGCACCACGCCCTCGCGGGCGAGCCGCAGCGCGACGTCCTTGCTGAGGTCGTCGTCCAGGTCGACGGCCTCCGCGTCGGGGACCTCGGGGTCGAACTCGGCGTCGAGGAGGCCGATCTCGGCCTTCTGGATCAGGACGCGACGCACGGCGACGTCGACGAGCGCCTCGTCGATCTCGCCGCGTTCGACCGCCTCGACCAAGGGCTCGCCGTAGCAGTGGATGGTCGGCAGCTCGACGTCGACGCCGGCGTTGAGCGCGAGACGAGCGGCCGCGGCCTCGGTGCCGGCCACCCCGTGCAGCATGATCAGGAACTTCACGCCGAAGTAGTCGGCGACGACGGTGCCGTCGAAGCCCCAGGTCTCGCGCAGCAGGCCGGTGAGGAGGTCGCGGTCGGCGGCGGAGGGGACGCCGTCGATCTCGGTGTACGAGTGCATCACCGAGCCGGGCCCACCCTCGATGACCGCCATCTCGAACGGCGGGAGGACGACGTCGGCCAGTTCGTTGCGGCCCATCGAGACGGGCGCGAGGTTACGTCCCGCCCGGGACGCGGAGTAGCCGGCGAAGTGCTTGAGGGTGGCGATCACGCCGCTGTCCTGGAGACCGCTGACGTAGGCGGTGCCGACAGTGCCGACGAGGTACGGGTCCTCACCGATGGTCTCCTCGGTGCGTCCCCATCGGTAGTCGCGGGTGACGTCGAGGACCGGCGCGAGACCCTGGTGGATACCCACCGAACGCATCGAGCCGCCGATGCGGCGGGCCATCTCGGCGACGAGATCGGGGTCGAAGGAAGCACCCCAGGACAGGGGGACGGGGTAGGCGGTGGCCTTCCAGGCGGCGAAGCCGGCGAGGCACTCCTCGTGCACCAGTGCGGGGATGCGCCACCGGTTGGCGCGGACGATCTCCTGCTGTGAGTTGGCCAGGCCGCGGGCGCCGGTGGCCGGCTCGACCGGGGTGGTCCCGAAGGGGCGGGTGAGCTGGCCCAGGCCGTCGGCGATGACCGCGTCCCACCCGAGGGGTGCACGCGTGAGGTCCGCCTGGTAGGGCGCGACGCCCCCGTTGGTGGCGTCCGCCCCGACCCACAGCCCGACGAGCTGCGACGTCTTCTCGCGCAACGTCATGTGGCTCAGGAGGTGATCCACCCGCTCGGCGACGGTTCTCTCGGGGTCCTGCCACGGCTCCACGGCAAGGGTGGACGCGTGCTCCTCCGTCATGATCTTCCCTTCGGCCACGGTGCCGTGGATCGAAACTATCGGTATGCGGCTCGAAACCGCTCCTGCTCACAGGACAGTAGAGACGGCGACAGGCCGCGTCAACTACGACGCGGCCCAGCGTGCCGCCCCGAAGGCGGCCCCGCGGGCCGGACTCTGACGGCCTTACATTCCGAAAGTGTTTCGGCCTAGACTGTCGGCTTGAGGCGACCCGACGACGTGAGGTAGATCCCCGGATGAGCACGACCACCATCGCGATGATCGCGAAGGAGGCGGGGGTCTCCGTGCCCACCGTCTCCAAAGTGCTCAACGGGCGCCCCGACGTCGCGCAGACCACCCGGCAGCACGTCGAGCAGGTGCTCGAGAAGCACCAGTACCGTCGCCGCAACACCTCGCGGTCCGCGGGCTCGCGCCTCGTGGACCTCGTCTTCCACGAGCTCGGGTCCGCATGGTCGGTGGAGATCATCTGCGGGGTCGAGCGGGCGGCGCACGAGAACGGTCTCAACGTCGTGCTCTCCGACCTGGCCGGGGAGCACCGGCCGCGGCAGGCGTGGCTGGACGGCGTCATCGCCCGCCGGCCGATGGGCGTGATCCTCGTTCTGTCCGACCTCGACCCCGGTCAGCGACGGCAGCTGGTGACCCGGAACATCCCCTTCGTCGTCGTCGACACCGCCGGCGAGCTGCCGGCCGGCGTGCCCGCGGTGGGGTCCGCGAACTGGAACGGCGGCCTGGTCGCCACCCGGCACCTGCTCGAGCTGGGGCACCGCCGCATCGGGGTCGTCACCGGGCCGGCCGACGTCATGTGCAGCCGGCAACGCACGGACGGCCATCGCGCCGCGCTGGACGAGGCGGGCATTCCCTACGACCCGGCGCTGATCCTGAGCGGAAAGTTCACCGCGGGGAGCGGGTACGAGCAGGGTCTTCGGCTGCTGGACCGGCCCGACCGGCCGACGGCGATCTTCGCCGGGAACGACCTCGAGGCCATGGGGCTGCTGCGGGCGGCCCGAGACCGGGGCCTCCGCGTGCCGGAGGACCTCTCGATCGTCGGCTACGACGACCTCCAGGTGGCGGCCTGGACGACACCGCGCCTGACCACGGTGCGCCAGCCGCTGGTCGACATGGCGCACACCGCCACGACGATGCTGGTGCGTCTGGCCGCCGGGAAGCCACTCACCATGCCGCGGATCGATCTGGCGACCGAGTTGGTCGTCCGCGAGTCGACGGCGCCGCCCGCCGCCTGAGCTAGACGAAGTCGCGGGGAATGGTTCTTGTCCAGGTCTTCGCGGCCACGCGTTCCTCGCCCTCGAACGCGTCGAGCTGCGCGTGGAGATGGAAGTCCGTTGGCGTCGAGGTCAGGACGGTCTTCGTCGTCGTGTGCACGTCCCAATCGCCGCGGGCGAAGCTCATCGCCCAGTCGGTCTCCCCGCGCACCGAGTTGAGGTCGTCACCCTCGAAGGTGTACCGCTCGTAGGCCCGGCGGGTGACCGCGAGGTCGATGTCCTCGAACCGGACCACGCCGAGGTCCTTGACCACTTCCAGTGCTCCGGACAGGTTCACCATGTTCCGGCTGACGCGCCAGTCCTGCTCACCGGGCTCCACCTGGGTCACCTGGATGGGTGGGGCGCCCTCCGGTTCCTCGAACGAGGGTGCCCGTTCGTCGCCGTCCACGTCCGGGCGCACCGGTAGCGTCAAGCAGCTCTCGTTGGGGTGCACGGTGAGGCGGACCGGTTCCGGTGAGGGCCAGACCACGGGCCAGTAGGAGGTCGAGATCGACAGGCGCAGCCGGTGACCCGCCGGGAAGGACTGTGCCATGGCGTTGAGCTGGACGGTGACCGTGTGGCGCTCCCCTGGTTCCAGCGGTTGGGGGTTGTCGGATCCGGCGTAGTGGTTGAGGTTGTACAGCCCGTAGCTGACCCGGGTCGCTTGACCGCCGGGGGCGACGTCGGACAGCCGGACGGCGACCATGGCCACCGGTCTGTCGGCGGAGAAGGTCAGCTCGACCGTCGGTGCGCCCAGGACTTCGAGGCGTTCGGGCAGGTGGTAGCTGTCGAAGGTCATCGAGCCGCCATCCTCCTCGCGCTGGTCGTAGGGCATATCCGGCGGGGCGTTGTAGGAGCACCACTTTCCCGCGAACTGACCGACGGAGAGAGGTGACTGCACCGTCAGCTCGGGGCTTTCCTCACCGTCGTCCGGCCAGGCGATGTGGTTGCGGCCCAGTGGGTAACGGGTCTCGACGACACGTGGGCTGGGCCAGCTCCGCTCGCCGACCCAGCGCCCCGGGCGCTCCTCGTAGGTGGTGGCGGGATCGGCGGCGTCCTGCATCCAGATGCTCAGATTCGGCCCGTCCATGGCGCCGTTGTCCCGCTGGTCCTTCAGCCAGTGGTCCCACCAACGCACCATCTCCTGCAGGAACCCGATCGCCGGGCCCGGCTGTCCCAGGTGCGGATACTTGTGGCTCCACGGGCCGATGAGTCCTCTCGTGGGCGCGTCGAGCCCGCGCAACAGGCGGAACACCGAGTTGGAGTACCCGTCGGCCCAACCACTGACCGCGAAGACCGGGCACTGGATGGCGGAGTAGTCCTCGATCACCGAGCCGTGCCGCCAGTACTCGTCCCGACGCTGGTGCCGTAGCCACTCCTCGAGCCACAGACCGCTGTGCTCGAGGCGCTCCAGCCACAGATCCCGCCACCGCTCGCCCACGATCGCCGGGTCCGGCGGGCAGGAGTTGTAGGCGAACATCGTCGAGGCCCAGGACAAGTTGTCGCTGAGCAGGCACCCGCCCATGTAGTGAACATCATCCGCATAGCGGTCATCGCTGGAGCAGACCGTGACGATCGCGCTCAGGCTCGCCGGGCGGCGTGCGGCCACCTGCAAGGCGTTGAAGCCACCCCAGGAGATGCCCATCATCCCGGTCCGCCCGTTGCACCACGGCTGCTCAGCGATCCAGGCGAGCACCTCCTCGGCGTCGGACAGCTCCTGCTCGAGGTATTCGTCGGTGAGCAGCCCCTCGGAGTCCCCACTGCCGCGCAGATCCACGCGCAGGCAGGCGTAGCCGTAGCCCGCCATGTAGGGATGGTGGATGGAGTCGCGCTGCGCGGTCAGATCGCGTTTGCGGTACGGGATCATCTCCAGCACGCCGGGCACCGGCTCGTCCTCGGCCCACACCGGGAGCCACAGCCGCGCGGCAAGCCGGACGCCGTCGGACATGGGGATCCAGAGGTGCTCGACCTCGCGAATCTCATTGGGCAGCGAGGTGACGGTCCGCATCAGTCTCCTTCCTGACGGTCCTCGATATCGAACTCGAGCGCCTCGACGCACCGGTCGTAGTTGCGGACCAGCTCCTCCTCGTCGCGCGCGCCCATGAAGATCTCCGCGAGGACGTAGCTGTAGCTGTCCCCGCCGTAGCCCTCCGACAGGCGATCGCCCTCCTCGACACTCACCTCGACCGTCGTGCCGGGATACCGCTGCTCGATCTCGGTGATCCGCGCCGCCGACGGGACCCGGCGCACGAGGCCGTCGGAGAAACGCCGCAGGTACCACTTGGCCGCCACGGCGAACTGGCCCTCGCGACGAGGCAGATGCGGGTCGCGATCAAGGGCGAGGTCGAGCATGACGGCGTGGTTGGACACGCCGTCGACCTCCTCGAACAGCATGGCGTGCGACTGGGAATGACGTGGGTTGACCTCCAGCAGAACGAGCCGCTCGGCCTGCGGGTCCCAGAAGTACTCCACGTTGAAGGTGCTGTTGGTCAACCCGAGCCCGGTGATCACGCGGCGGGTGACGTCGGCTATGTAGTCCTGGGTCTGCGCCGGCAGCCGGGACGGGTACTGATAGCGCAGAAAGCTGGGAACGTCGGGGTAGTTGTAGGAGTCCACGACCCCGTAGATCTCCACGCGGTCGCCGCGGCTGAACCCCTCGACGGTGAGCTGGTCCCCGGCGGCCGCCTCCTCGATCATGGCGGCGCTGCCACCGACCTCGGCGATCTCGGTGGGAAGATCGAGCATCGCCAGGACGTCGTTGAACGGCCCACCGAGCCGGTCGACCTCCTCGCGCTCCAGCGCCAGGGCGTCCTGCAGCTGCTGATCGTCCTCCAGATGGTGTGCGCCCTCGGACTCGGTGCCTTTGATCGGCTTGATCCACGCCGGGTAGGACACGTGCTCCGGCCGCGTGGCGTGCTCGTCGCCGAGATCGATGAGGCCGAAGGCGGGGTACTCCTGAATCACCTTCTGCTGCTCCAGCCGGCTCCAGTACTTGTGCTCGCACTTGACCACGGCCTCCAGGTCCGCCGAACGCAGCCCGTACCGGTCGCAGAGAATCGGGACCATGGAACTCACCGGGAAGTCCCAGTAGCCCACGATGGCGTCGATCGAGCCGTCGAAGGCATCCAGCTGCCGCTGGGCCTTGTCCAGCAGCTCCGGCACGGCGACCGTGCCTTCCTGGAGCTCCTCCGGCGTGAGGAGCTGATGGAACTCGTACTGGTCGGCGTTGGGCAGGCTGCGCAACGTCGAGTGGTTGAGCTCGTCCAGCCCGACCACAAAGATGTTCAGCACCATGCGTGACCTCTCGTCGGGTGGCCACGATCGTCGCATCGGCCCGCTCCCCTCGCCACGCGAGCCCGGGGCGGTTGCGCTCCGGCGCCCGGCGGCGCACGCTGGCCTGCCAGGGGCACGGAGCCTGGTGACCGTCGCCTGCGACATCGGTGCCGAGCCGTTGCGCGGGCATACCGAAGGGGGCCGCGATGGGGCAACCCCTCGACCGAACGCTCGCGATACCCGCCGCGGTTGCCGGCGTGACCCTCGGGGCTCTCGCCGTCGGCATGGGGCTGGCACGCGGCGCCAAGGGTTTTCACCCGCGCGGACGGGTCGTCGACGCCGTCCTCGACGTACCTGCCGAGGTACCCGCCCTCAGCACGCTGGGGCGGCCGGGCCGCCACGACGCCGTGGCACGGTTCTCGGACGGCGCCGGCCTGCCCCGCACATGGCTCGACGTCCGAGGGCTGGCGGTGCGGCTGCCCGGGCCGGTGGACCTGCTCCTGTCTTCCGGCGGACCGGGCCGCGTCACCCGCTTCGTGCCCCTCCCACGGGTCCGCCGATGGGTCGTCATGACGAGCCTCGTGCCGTTCCGGTCCGACGTCGGGCCGGTGGTCCTGGCCGCCCGCCCGACGGGGGACCGGCGTACCTGGGAGCTCGCGTGGGCACGCGGCGCCGGCCCGTGGCGACCGTTCGGCGTACTGCGGTGCGCCGCCGACCCGGAGACCGCAGCGGACCGGCCGCTGCGGTTCGATCCGGTCCTCAACGGCCCGGTGGGCCTGCCGCCGTACCGGTGGGCGGCGCAGCTTCGCCGGTTCGGCTACGCCTGGTCGCGGCGGCACGTACGTGCCGTCGCCGCGCCCCCCGGGTGATCTAGGTCGCGACCGCTCAGTCGACCGGGCGCCCGCCCCGGACGACGGTCCGCACGGGCCGGTCGTCCCAGAGAAGCTCGGGATGCTCGAACGGGTTGCCCGGGTAGATCACGACGTCGCCGACGGCGCCCTCCTCGACGCGGCCGCGGCGCGGGTCCTGGATGATCTCGGCGTTGGTGCGGGTCATGGCGCGCAGGGTCGCGAGCACGCTCGAGGCCTCGACCTGCAGGCGTACTCCGACGAGCTGGTCGTCGTCCAGGTGGCCCATGAGGTCGCTGCCGAAGCCGACGGGGACGCCGGCCTCGTAGGCGACCTCGATCGCGTGCTTGCCGTGGTCGAGGACCTCGAGATTCTTCGCCAGGGACACGGCGTTGAGCCCGAGCCCAGCTCCGCGGCGGTCCATGGCGTCGTAGGCGGCGAGGGTCGGCACGAGGTAGGCGTCCCGATCGGCCATCAGGTGAGCCGTGGCGGCGTCGATGAGGTTGCCGTGCTCGACGGAGCGCACGCCGTTGGTCACGGCGTGGGTGACCGCCTCGGCGGAGTAGGCGTGCGCGGCCACGTAGGAGCCGCGGCGGGTCGCCTCGTCGACGGCGGCCCGCACCTCCTCGGGCGAGTACTGCGGCGCGGCGAGCGGGTCCGTGAGGGAGAAGACGCCGCCGGAAGCCATGATCTTGATGCAGTGCGCACCGGTGCGGAGCCGTTCGCGCACGGCCCGGCGGACCTCGTCGACGCCGTCGACGAGCTCGTTCAGGTGGCCGTGACTGAAGCAGATGTCGACCTCGGCGCGGCGCGGGTCCCCGTGCCCGCCGGTCTGGCTCAGTGCCGGTCCGCTGTAGAGGTAGTGCGGCGCCGTGATGACCCCCTCCGCGGCGGCGTTGGCGAAGCCGATGTCGCCGCCCGCGACGTCACGCACGGTGGTGAATCCCCGGCGCAACGCGTCCCGGACGCGTCGGGCGCCGACCAGGGCGGCGTAGCTCAGCGGTGCGCGCTCGTCCTCGAGCCCATCGATGCTGTGCGCGTACGCGTGGAAGTGGGCGTCGACGAGCCCGGGCGTGACCACGCCGCCGCGGGCGTCGAGCACCTCGCCCTCGGTGGTGACGTCTCCGACGGCGGCGATCTCGCCGTCGCGGACGAGGACCGACCCCTCGGTGAGGTCCGCGGACCAGCCGTCGAAGATCAGGGCGTTGGTGATGGTCAGTACGTGCGTCATCGCTTCTCCTCCGTGGCGACGAGGCTCCCAGACCGCCGAGCGATGTGCACGATCGGTCGCTGCCGGCGACATGTGCCGCACTCTTCTCGGGACAGCTCGGCGAGGCGCGCCACCGGACGGTCACGAGTCGTTCACGCGGCCGCCCTACGGTTCAGGCACCCGCATCCCGCACGGAAGGACCGCCGTGACCGCACGCCGCCAGACCCCGTCCGCGTCCGTCGCACACCGCACCGCCGTTGCGGTGGCCGTCGGTGCCACCCTCGTCGCGCTCGCCGCCCCGGTGACCGCCGCGCCGCCCGATGGAGCCGGCACCGACCGCTCCGGGAACCCGCGGACCTCGAAGACGGCGACGCTGCTGTACTTCCACGACGCGCACGAGATCGGTCCGGTCCTGACCGGCGGCCAGGACCGCGGCGGGGTCGCGCGGCTCGCGACGGCGATCGAGACCGTGCGGGACGAGAACCCGGCGACCTCCGTGGTCTTCGGAGGCGATCTCGCCGGCGGGTCGTTGTTCGGCGGCCTGTACAAGGGCTTCCCGATGGTCGAGGCGTTCAACGAGATCGGCGTCGACCTGGCGAACTTCGGCCAGCACGACTTCGATTTCGGTGTCGACAACGCCCGCGAGCTCGTCGGGGCCTCCGAGTTCCCGTGGATCACGTCCAACCTGCTCGACGCCGCGGGCCGGCCCTTCGTGGACGACGGCACCTGGACCGTCCAGCGCGTCGGACAGGTCCGGATCGGGTTTATCGGCCTCACGGACGCCATCGAGACCACCTCCGCCGGTGACCAGCTCGTCGAGGAGGACGCCGTCGACTCCGCCCGCGCGGCGATCGAGGACATGACCTCCCACGGCCGGGTCGACGTCGTCGTCGCCGTCACCCAGCACCCGATGGACGTGAACCGTGAGCTGGTACGGGCGGTGCCGGCGATCGACGCGGTGTTCGGTGAGGAGATGGCCGAGTACTCCTCGGTGATCGAGTACGAGGGCGACGTGCCGCTCATGGCCTCCGAGGGCAACCTGGGCTCGCTCGTCCGCCTCGACATCAGCAAGGAACGTGGCGACTACGTCGTCGCACCGCCGTCCGTCGTCGAGGTGGACCACACGGTCACGCCCGACCCGGAGCTGCTCGAGCTCGAGGAGCACTACGCGGCCGAGATGGCGGAGAACCTCTCGGAGGTCCTGGCGAGCGTCGCGACCCCGCTGCTCAACCCGGATCACGCGAGCCGCGGCCGGGAGACGGCGCTGGGCAACTTCGTCGCTGATGCCTTCCGCGCCCACCACGGCGCCGACGTCGGGTGGGCCAACGGCGGCGGCCTCCGGGCCGAGGCCCCGGGACCGGACTTCACCGTCCGGGACGCCTACGCGATCGCTCCGTTCGACAACAAGGTGATGCACGTCGAGGTCACCGGGGCCGATCTGGCGCAGGCGCTGGAGGACGGCGTCGCGCAGGTAGCAGACCTCGGTGGCGGGTTCCCGCAGGTGTCCGGCATGTCCTACGCGTACTCGCCGACGGCGTCCGCCGGCTCACGGGTGAGCGACGTGCGCGTCGGCGGCCGGCCGCTCGACCCGGCGGCGACGTACACGGTCGCGGTGCCGAACTACGTCGTCGACGGCGGCGACGGCATCACCGGCTTCTCCGACGCCGACGCGCTCGTGCCCGCATCGGAGGCGCCGAGCGACGCCGAGACCATCGCCGCCCACGCGCGCCAGCTGGGCGTCATCGACGTGGTCCTCGAGGGCCGCATCACCGTCCTGCCCTGACTGCCCCCACCCACCGCACCGTTGACCCGAGCACACACCGAGCCCGTCGTCAGAACACAGCAGAGGAGCACCATGATGCCCACCCGTCGTAGCGCGACCCTCGGGGCCGCCCTGTCCGCCGTCGTCGTCGTCGGCCTGGCGGCTCCGGCCGCCGCCGAGCGACCGGACGACCGCTTCGACCTGCAGGCTCATCGCGGCGGCACGGGCCTGTACACCGAGAGCACTCGGGAGTCCTTCGCCAACGCGCTCGAGCTCGGCGTGACCACGCTGGAGCTCGACACCCAGGTCACTGAGGACGGCGCCGTCGTCGTCACGCACGACCGTCAGATCAACGGCGACAAGTGCCGCGACACGGCGCCCGCGTTCGCGGGCGACCTGGAGTACCCCTACGTCGGTAAGTACATCACCGACCTCACGCTCGCCCAGGTCCAGACCGTCGAGTGCGGGTACCAGCCGCTCCCTCAGCACCCGGAGCAGCAGATCGCTCCCGGCCCGATGCTCGAGCTCGGCGACGTCTTCGACCTCGTGCGCTACTACCGGGCGAACCAGGTGACGCTGAACATCGAGACGAAGGTCGAGGCCGCCGCGCCGGAGGAGACGGCGCCGCGCGAGGAGTTCGTCCGCGCCGTCGTCGACGAGGTCGAGGCGCACAAGATGGAGCGCCAGGTGACCATCCAGAGCTTCGACTGGGGGGCGCTCGAGCTCGTGGGGGAGCTGAACCCGCGCCTGCCGAGGGTGGCGCTGACGAACTACGACTTCCTCGAGGTGGGGCAGCCCGGAGCCTCGGTGTGGCTGGGCGGCCTGGACGCGGACGACTTCGGCGGCGACCTCGTCGCGATGGCGGAGCAGCTCGGCGTCGAGGCGATCTCCCCGGTGCACGGCTTCCCGCAGGACGGCACGGTCGCCGACGACGACTACACGCCCTACGTCACCGCCAAGATGGTCGACGACGCCCACGCCGCCGGCATCGAGGTGATCCCGTGGACGGTCGACGACCCGGACACCATGCGGCGGCTGATCGAGACCGGGATCGACGGCCTCATCACCGACCGACCGGACCGGCTCCGCGACGTCATGGACGAGTGCGACCTGCGGCTCCCGAAGCAGTACACCGCGCCGCACGGGTCGATCCTGTGAGCTGATCGCCGGTGGGTACCACGGAGCGGTACCCACTGGCGGCGGCGGGCGCTCCCAGGGACGCTGGGCGCATGAGCAAAACCGTCAACGTGGTCCTGGTGCCTGGATTCTGGCTCGGTGGCTGGGCGTGGGAGAGCGTCGCCATCGTGCTCGAGCAGAAAGGCATCCGCCCGTATCCCGTCACGCCGCCCGGCCTGCGCCCCGGCGACCGTCCCGCAGGGGTCAACCTCGCCCAGCAGATCACCGACGTCCGGATCGTCGTCGCGGATCTGGAGGGCTCGGTGGTCCTCGTGGGGCACAGCGCCGGCGCGAGCGTCGTCAACGGCGTGCTGGATGCGGAGCCGGACCGCTTCGCACGGGTCGTCTACGTCGACGACGCTCCCCTGGCCGACGGCCAGACGTTCCCGCTCGATGCGCCCGAGGGATCGACCTCTCTCCCGCTGCCGAGCTGGGACGAGCTGGCGCGGCTGGGTCTGAGCTCCGAGGGCCTCGGGGCCGACCAGCGGGCGGAGTTCCGTGAACGTGCGCGGCCCGAGCCCGCGGGTGTTCTTCGCTCAGCCGCACACCTCGAGAACCCGCGCCGCAAGGACGTGCCGGTCACGGTCATCTCCTGCTCGATGCCGGCGGGCGAGCTGAACGACGCCATCCAGGCCGGCGACCCGTTCACGGCCGAGCTGGCGGACCGGGACGTGACCCTGGCGGACCTGCCCACCGGGCACTGGCCGATGCTCAGCCGCGCGGAAGACCTCGCCAACGCGATCCACATGTCGACGGAGCAGTAGGCGCAGCCCTGCCGGTTCAGCTCGCCGGTGGGTCGACCCTCTTGTGGAGCGACTCCAGCCGGCGGCTCACGTCGTCCTCGCCGGCCAGCTCGTCGAAGGCCGCCCGGACGCGGTCGGAGCCGGGGTCGGTCCCGGCGACCTCCTGGTAGGCGTCGGCCTTCGCCTGCAGCCGCCGCACCTCTCTCTCGGCCTCACGCTCGACGCCGCCGGCCTCCACCTGCCCCTGGGCGACGGCGTCCGTGCGCCTGCCCAGGGCGGCCCGGGCGGCGTCGTGGTCGGCACGGAGAGACTGGACGCGGAAGTACGAGTCCTCGACCTGGGCCTCGAGGCGTCCCAGGTCGTCCTCGAGGCGTCGGACCTGCTCGCTCAGCCTGCGGTGCTGCCCGGCGAGATCCTCGAGCCGCTGCCCGGCCGTGAGCGACCGGCGCAGGTGCTCGCGCGCGGCGTCGTCGTTCCCGGCGGCGACGGCGGACTCGGCCCTCCGGTCGTGGTCCTCGATCTCGGCCCGGGTGCGTTGGGCGAGAACCTCGACGCGGCGTCTGCTGGCGGCCAGGTCCGCCACGGCGCGGCGGGCCCCCTCGAGCCGGTCCGTTCGGTGCGCGTGGACCTGCTCGAGAGCCACGAGCGGATCGGTGGGCTGCTGCGTGGCGGCGCGGTTGGCCCGCACCAGACGGCGGATCCGGTCGAACACCGCGGGCCTCAGGCCGCGCGGCGGGAGCGGTACGTGCGGCCCCAGGTGTTGAGCGCCTCGACCTCCAGCATCGCCAGACCGGCCGTGCGGTCGAGCTGGTCGGGGCCGGCGTTGACGGCCACGTCGACCAGCGAGCGGCGCAGATCGGCGCACAGACCCTGGTGCTCGTCGACCTTGTCCGCGAGGATCCCGGTCCACATGCGGCGCAGCTCGGGGTCCGGCTCTGCCTCGGCCAGCCGCAGCTCGTGGTCGAGCTGCTCGCCGACCCCGCGGAGCCCGTCGACGACGGGGGTCACGGCGGCGACGGGAGCCTTGCGGACCTCGGCGGCGGCCAGAGCCCGTTCGGTGGCCTCGGAGGCGCGCCGGACCTGCAGACGCAGGCGGGCGAGCTGGCGTCCGACGTCGTCGGCGGTCACGGACCGGATCGTCAGACGGCCGCGGTGGATGCCGCGGCGGAGCTGGTCGGAGCGCCGGGAGCGCCGGATCCGGCGCACGACGTACCAGAGCCCGGCGATGCCGACGAGCCCGAGGACGACGGCGATCCCACCTCCGACGAGGAGCACGCCCAGGAGGAACTCGCCCACCTCGGCGTCGAGCGGTTCGTCACCCAACGCGATCCCCTCCCTCGATCGGCGCTCACGCGCGAATGCTTGACATCACGGTACGACGGATCCGGCCCGAATGGGCGCCGACGCGGAATTTCCCCGCTCAGACCACGGTCGTGCCGAACAGCAGGCCCAGGGCGTAGGTGATCGCGGCCGCCCCGTACCCGATGCCCAGCTGACGCAGCGCGCGGCGCAGCGCGGGGCCGCCCGAGAGCACGCCGACGATCGCGCCCGTGCTCAGCAGCGCGATGCCCACCAGGCCTGCGGCCAGAAGGATCGCGGCGTTGCCGGTCATGCCGAGCAGGAACGGCAGGATCGGTATGACGGCCCCGGACGCGAAGAAGCAGAAGCTCGACAGCCCGGCCGCCCACCCGGAACCGACCTCCTCGTACGAGCGGGCCGCATCCGGACGCGGGACGGCCTGCCCGGCCCGCACCTGGGCGATGACGGCGGCGGCGTGCTCCGTGGCCTCGTCGGCGTCCATGCCCCGGGCGCGGTAGACCAGGGCGAGCTCGTTGGCGTCGACGTCGAGCGCCGGGAGGCTCTCGTGCGCGTGCTCGTCGGGGACCGAGGCGGCCAGCAGCTCGCGCTGGGAGCGTACGGAGACGTACTCCCCCGCGCCCATCGACAGCGCGCCCGCCAGCAGGCCGGCGACCCCTGCGACGAGCACCGCAGCGGACCCGACGCCGGAGGCACCGACGCCCAGCACGAGGGCGAGGTTGGAGACGAGGCCGTCGTTCATCCCGAAGACGGCGGCGCGGAAGGTGCCGGACATGCGGGCACGCCCGCGGGCCGCGAGCGCCCGCACCACCTCGCCATGGACGCGTTCGTCCGCAGCCATCGCGTCGGTGGCGTCCGCCTCCGCCTCGTACCCGGAGCGGGCCTCGGCGTGCTGGGCGAGGGCGAGGACGAACACCCAGCCGAACCTGCGGGCGAACCAGCCGAGGAGCCGGGTGCCGAGCTCTCCCTTGCCAGGGTCGGCGGCGTGCTCGCCGAGCAGTTCGCGCCAGTGCTGCTCGTGGCGCAGCTCGGCCTCGGCCAGGCCGAGGAGGATCTCGCGTTCCTCCCCGTCGCGACGGGCCGCGAGGTGGCGGTAGACGGCACCCTCGGCGCGCTCGTCCGCGAGGTAGCGCCGCCAACGCCGGATCTGCTCACGGGTCGGGCCCGTGCCGCCGTCACCGGAACGAGGTGGAGCGCTCACGCCCTCATCTTCGCAGGACGAACGGCTCCCCCGCGCCGACGGACAGGTGTCGAGATACGACGGTCAGGGCTGCGGCTGCGGAGGCGTCGCCGGCGGGGTCTGGTCGCTCCGCAGCTTGGACTTCACCACGCCGGCGACCTTGTCGGTGACGGCGCTGCCACGCTCCCGGGCGATGTCGGACACCCGAGACTCCACCTTGTTGACGTTCCGCTGGACCTTCGGGTTCTCCCACACCTTCGTGCCCGCACCCTTGATCGCCTCGTACCGGCCACGACCCGCGCGCGCCCCGAGGACGTACCCGATACCCGCGCCGACGATGAATGTCATCTTGCCCATCTGCGGAACCTCCGTGTGCCTTGTGTGCGTGGAGGCGAGCGTATCCGCGATCCCAGCTTCTGCCCATCGCACGCGGCTGCCGGACCTCTATCGTGTGACCCGCAGGTCTGGATCACCGAGGACCGAGGAACGTCGAGGGAAGGGGAAGACCCCAGGATGAGCGGCACCCGGCTACCGCGCAGCGTCTACGGGACAGGCAAGGAGCCGGACGTGCGTTTCTCGCTCGCCAACGAGCGCACCTTCCTGGCGTGGATCCGCACCTCGTTGGCCTTCCTCGCGGGAGCCGTCGCGCTGGAGGCGCTCGCCACCCCGCTGAACCCCACGCTCCGGCTGATCGCGTCGCTGATCCTGGTCGCCTCCGGGCTCGCGTTGGTGCTCCAGGCCTGGTTCGGGTGGGTCCGCACGGAGCGGGCTCTGCGCCGGCACGAGCCCCTCCCGTCGCCGATCTCGGCGCTGCCGGCCGTCATCGGGCTCGTGATCGTGGCGGTGCTGGTAGGTGTCGCCCTGCTGCTGGGGCCCTCCTGATGCGCCCCTGGGACGCGGGCCTGCAGCCGGAGCGGACCGAGCTGGCGTGGCGCCGCACCGTCCTGGCGACCACCACCGGCACGGTCCTCGCCGCCCGCTACCTCGGCGCGAGCAACCTGATGCTGGGCCTGACCCTGCCGCTGCTCGCGGTGCTCGGGGGTCTGGTTCTGCTCTACGCCGGATCGGTGCGATTCCGCCGCCTCAACGAGGACCTGCGCGCCGTCGGGGAGTCTGCGGAGGAGCCGGTGATGCCCGGTGGCGCCATGCTGGCGGCGCTGAGCGGCATGTGCGTGGTCATCGCGCTGGCCTCGGCCGCGTTCATCGTCGCGACGGCGGTCGCACGCGCCTGACCGCTCCCGCCGCTGGCGCCCGGCACCGTCCCGGGATACAACCGCGGGCATGACCACGGCGGAGCTCTACGCGCGGCTCGTCCGCTCCCCGGCGGACGCGGCCGACGGGAAGCTCTCCCCCGCCGTCGCGCGCCGGGTGCCGGCGAACGGGCTGCGCCAGATCGCCGCCGAGGCGCTGCAGAGCACCGGTGACCAGGTGGTCAACCCCAGGACCGTGCTGCCGTGGCTCTTCTCCGCGCTCGGGGTGCCGGCAGCCATGGTGGGCCTGCTGGTGCCGGTCCGTGAGTCCGGGTCGCTGCTGCCGCAGGCCGCGCTGCTGCCGTGGGTGCGCCGCCGCCGTCGTCGCCGGTGGGTCTGGGTCGTCGGTGCGGCCGGTCAGGCCCTGTCCGCGGCCGCGATGGCGGTCGCTGCCGCGATGGCGACCGGTGCGGTGGCGGGCACGGTCGTGCTGCTCGCCCTCACGGCCTTCTCCGTGTCCCGGTCCCTGACGTCGCTCGCCGGCAAGGACGTGCTGGGCCGCACCGTGCCGGCCGGGCAGCGCGGGCAGATCAACGGGCTGGCCACCGTCCTGGCCGGGCTCGTCGCGGTCACCGTGGGCGTCGGTATCCGGCTCCTCGGGGACGACGGCGCCACCCACCTGGCCGTGCTGATCGCCGCGGGGGCGCTCACCTGGGTCGCGGCACTGGTGGTCTACACGCGGGTGAAGGAGCCGGACGCCGAGCCGGATCCCGACGCGGCCGGTGCGAGATGGGCCGCGCGAGCGGTCGCCCTGCTGCGCGCGGACGCTGCGTTCCGGCGGTTCGTCACCGTGCGGGCGCTGCTGCTGGTGACCGCGCTGAGCCCGCCGTTCGTGGTCGCGCTCGCCGCCGAGCGAGGCGCCGGGCTGAGTGGCCTCGGGGCGTTCGTGATCGCCTCGGGGCTGGCGAGCCTGGTGGGCGGACGGCTGTTCGGGCGCTGGGCGGACCGGTCCAGCCGCGGCCTGATGTCCTCGATGGCCGCGGCCGGCTCGGGGATGATCGTCGTCCTGCTGCTGCTCCTGGCGCTCCCCGGCGCGGGTGACTGGAGCCTGCTGCCTCCCGCCGCCTACCTGCTGCTCGCGCTCGCGCACACGGGTGCGCGTGTGGGCCGCAAGACGTACGTGGTGGACATGGCCGAGGGCGAGCGACGCACCGAGTACGTCGCCGTCGCGAACTCGGCGATGGGTGTGCTGCTGCTCGTGGCGGGCGCCGTCACCGGCGGGCTGGCGGTCTGGGGGCCGGAGGCCGCGCTCGGGCTGCTGGCGCTGCTTGGGTTCGGGGGCGTCGTCATGGCCCGGCGGCTGCCGGAGGTCGGTGCCGGCCGGACCTGACGGCCTCGTGCGGTGCGCCGGGCGCCGCCGACCCGCTCGACGCACACCGAATCGGCCGGTCCGCTCGGAACCGCTTCGTGCCCGAGAGGCGAGCGCGGGTGATGCGCTGCAGGCTGGTCGGGTACTGGCAGCCGTCGAGAGGAGTTCGCCGATGACCGGCACCAGCCCGCCCATGGATCCGTCCAGCTCCGAGGCCACCAAGGACCAGCTCGACCTCGCCCTCGTGCAGGGCCGTGCCTACGGCGACGCCGTCGAGCACATGGTGACGCGGGTCGCGCACGACGGCGGCAGCGAGCAGGTGGGACCGTACGAGGTCGGCTACGCGGTCGAGGACGCCGAGGGGATGTATCACCTCGAGGACGGCGAGCTCGTCTGGCACAACCCCCAGCAGGAGAACACCCATCTGGAGATCGTCGTCCGGGACGCTGCCGACGGCCGGTTCGTGCCCTGCCTCGACGTGCGGGTCGAGCTCGTCTCCCCGTCCGGTGAGCGGCTGGGGCCGGAACGGCAAGAGCTGGTGTGGCACCCGATGATGTACCACTACGGGAAGAACTGGACCGTGCCGGAGGACGGCGAGTACACCGTCCGGGTCCACATCGATCCGCCGAGCTTCATGCGCCACGACGAGATCAACGGGCGCCGCTTCGCAGAGCCGGTCGAGGTCGAGCTGACCGGCGTGAAGATCCAGCGTGGTGCCGAGCCCGTCGAGCCACCGGAGTAGGGCTGGAGCCCGTCAGGCCCGAGGTCAGCGCTGCACGCCCGCCGGTGCGGGCGTGCCGGTGCCGGCCGGCGTACCCGGGCCCGCCGCGCCCGCCGTGTCGGGCCGCAGGTCGATGCGCCGCAGCAGCTGGGCGTTGAGCGCCACCACCACGGTGGACAGCGACATGAGCACCGCGCCCGCGGCCATCGGCATGACGAAGCCGACGGGCGCCAGCACACCGGCGGCGAGCGGGACGGCGACGATGTTGTAACCCGCCGCCCACCACAGGTTCTGCCGCATCTTCGCGTAGGCCGCCTCCGCCAGCCGGATCACCGACAGCACGGACCGCGGATCGTCCGAGGCGAGCACCACCCCGGCGGAGGCGATGGCGACGTCGGTCCCCGCGCCGATCGCGAGACCGACGTCCGCCCTCGCCAATGCCGGGGCGTCGTTCACGCCGTCACCGACCATCGCCACGGTCCGCCCGCCACGCTGCAGCTCGGCGATCCGCGCGCTCTTGTCCTCGGGCCGCACCTCGGCCAGCACGTCGTCGATCCCGAGCTGCTCAGCGACGCTCCTGGCGACCGGCTCGGCGTCGCCGGTGATCATGGCGACGCGGACGCCCCGCGCGTGCAGGGCCTCGACGGCCTCCCGGGCCGTGTCGCGGACCTCGTCGGCCACCGCGATCGCGCCGGCGACCGTGCCGTCGACGAGCACGTGGAGGACGGTCGCGCCCCCCGCCGACCACGGCTCGGCGTCCGGCAGCGGTTCGGTTCCGTGCTCGCGCAGCAGGCCCGGCCCGCCGACCGCGACCTCCTCGCCGTCGACGGTGGCGCCCACGCCGATGCCGGTCGACGAGGAGAAGTCCGACGCCGGCGGGACGTCGAGGTCGCGGGAGGCGGCGGCGTCCCGGATCGCCCGGGCCAGCGGGTGCTCGCTGTCGCCCTCGGCGGCGGCCGCGAGCGCCAGCAGCTGGTCCCGGTCGTAACGCTGCGTCCCCACGGCGTCGGTGACGCCGGGCCGCCCGCGCGTGAGGGTGCCGGTCTTGTCGAACACGACGGTGCCGACCGTGCGCATCCGCTCGAGCGCCAGCCGGTCGGTGACGAGCACCCCGCCACGGGCGGCCCGCTCGGTGGCGATGGCCACGACCAGCGGGATGGCCAGGCCCAGCGCGTGGGGGCAGGAGATCACCAGCACCGTGATGACCCGCTGCCACGCCTGCTCCGGCTCACCGACGAGGATCCAGACGACGGCGGTCACGGTCGCCGCCCCGAGGGCGAACCAGAACAGCCAGCCGGCCGCGCGGTCGGCCAGGCGCTGTGCCCGGCTGGACGAGCTCTGCGCCTCGGCGACCAGGCGCTGGATGCCTGCCAGCGCGGTCTCGTCCCCGACGGCGGTGACCCGCACCCGTATGGCGTCGTCGGTCGCCACCGTGCCGGCCACGACCTGGTGACCGACCTCGCGCCGCACCGGCTTGGACTCGCCGGTGATCATCGACTCGTCGACGGCTGCTCCGCCGTCGACGACCTCACCGTCCGCCGGCACGCGCCCACCCGGCCGGACCACGACGACGTCCCCCGCACGCAGGTCCTGCGGGTTGACGGTGACGATCTTGTCGCCGTCGACGCGCTCCGCCTCGTCCGGCAGCAGCGCGGCCAGCGACTCCAGCGCGGAGGTGGTCTGCGCCAGGGAGCGCATCTCGACCCAGTGGCCCAGGAGCATGACGACGACGAGCAGCGCGAGCTCCCACCAGAACTCGACGCCCCCGGGGAGCAGGTTCAGCGTCGCGCCCCAGGACGCCACCAGGGCGACCGTGATCGCCGTGCCGATCAACAGCATCATCCCCGGCTGCCGGGCACGGATCTCGCTGACGGCGCCGGTGAGGAAGGGCCGGCCGCCCCATGCGTAGATGACGGTACCCAGCACGGGTGGCACCCAGCGCAGGGCGGCGACGTCGGGGATCCGGTAGCCGAGGAGGTCCGCGAACAGCGGGCTCAGGCCGACCGTCGGCACGGCCAGGACCAGCATGATCCAGAACAGCCGGCGGAACTGGGCCACGTGGTCCCCGTGGCCGCCGTGGCTCTCGTGGTTCGCGTGCTCGGCGTGCGCGTCACCTTGCTCCTGCTGGTGGTGCGCACCCACCACGGGCGCGGCATCCGCGTCGACACCACCGTGGCGGTCGACCCGCGGTGACGGTTCGCTGCTGGCGCGCTCGTCGTGACCCTCGTGGTGGTCGTGCGGCTGATCAGGCACGGGCTCTCCCTCCTCCGGCGACAACCCCTGAATACCTCTGGGGGGTATGCGCCGCAACACCGCGACGTCGAGTTCTCTTCCCGTTCGTGCCACCGCCTTGAGGGCACCGGCTCGCGATGCCCCGTCCCGCCATGCGGGTGACCGAGTCCCTCACTACGGTCGGGAACGTCCGCACGCGCCCCGAAGGGCGCCTCACCGACCTGGGAGAAGTGCGATGAAGAGCCACGCGATGATGGAGACCTACCCCGCTACGATCAACCTCGACCGCGATCTGCTCGCCGGCACGATCGACGTCCTGGTCGAGTGCGCACAGACCTGTACCGCCTGCGCCGACGCCTGTCTGAGCGAGGAGATGGTGGCCGAGCTGCGCAAGTGCATCCGGTCGAACCTGGACTGCGCCGACATCTGCGCCACCACGTCCCGGGTCCTGTCCCGGCACACCGGCTACGACGCCAACATCACCCGTGCACAGCTCGAGGCCTGCATCCAGGCCTGCCGTTCCTGCGGTGACGAGTGCGCCCGGCACGCGGAGATGCACGAGCACTGCCGCATCTGTGCGGAGCAGTGCCGCGCCTGCCAGGAGGCCTGCACCGAGCTTCTCGCCTCCATCGCCTGACCCCCCGCGGCGTCACACGGAGCGGGCTGTGAGGACCACCGGCCCGCCCTCCGTGATGGCGATCGTGTGCTCGGAGTGCGCGCCGCGGGAGCCGTCGTGGCTGCGCAACGTCCAGCCGTCGGGATCCGTGTAGATCTCGTCGGTGCCGGTCATGAACCACGGTTCGAGCGCGATCACCAGCCCGGGCCGCAGCGGCAGCCCGCGACCCGGCCGGCCGGCGTTGGGCACGTGCGGGTCGCCGTGCATGTCACGCCCGACGCCGTGCCCGCCGAACTGGGTGTTGACCGGGTACCCGTAGCTCCGGGCCACCTCGCCGATCGCGGCGGAGATGTCGCCTAGCCGGTTGCCGACGACGGCGGCCTCGATGGCCACGTCGAGCGCCTTCTCCGTGGCCTGGATGACTCGCAGGTCCGCCGCACGCGGCGTGCCGACGACGACGCTCAGCGCCGAGTCCGCCACCCAGCCGTCCACGCTGACGGCGAAGTCGACCGAGAGCAGGTCGCCGTCGCGCAGCGCGTAACCGTTCGGCAGCCCGTGCAGGACCGCGTCGTTGACCGACGTGCACAGCACGTGACCGAACGGGCTCGCGCCGAAGGACGGGTGGTAGTCGATGTAGCAGGAGGTCGCGCCGCGCTCGCGGATCATCTCGTGGGCAAGCTTGTCCAGCTCCAGCAGCGTCACCCCGATCGCCGCGTGCTCCTTCAGGGCGGTCAGGACCTCGGCGACGAAGGCGCCGGCAGGGCGCATCGCCTCGATCTCGGCGGGGGTCTTGAGCTCGATCACCGGACCAGGTTATGTGCATTCCCGACCGAGTCAGGGGCAACCGCCTGCACGGCAACCCGCCGGGCGCGTAACGTCGCATCCGTGAGCACGCGCAGCAGCGAGGCGGTCGTCAGCGATGCGCGCCTCCGCGAGGCCACCGGCCGATCGCGCGCGGAGTGGTACGCCCTCCTCGACGAGGCCGGGGCGCGGCAGTGGGACCACACCCGGATCGCGCGTTGGCTGGGCGGTGAGCACGACGTCGACGGCTGGTGGGCGCAGAGCGTCACCGTGGGGTACGAGCAGTCCCGTGGCATGCGCGAGCCGGGCCAGCGCAGCGACGGGACCTGGGAGGCGAACGCCACCAAGACGCTGTACACCACCCGTGAGCGGCTGTGGCCTCACCTGGCCGATGAAGACCTGCGCCGCGACTGGCTCGACGTCGACTGGCCGATGGTCGGGGTGACCGAGCCGCGCTCGCTGCGGCTCGTGGCCGACGACGGCTCTCGCATCACGATGCTCGTCGATGATCTCCCGCCCGGCGCCGACGGGCGCACCAAGGTGCGGCTGGCCGTGCAGCACGCTCGCCTGGCCGACGGCGGCGCGGTGACGGAGACCAAGAAGTTCTGGCGAGACAGCCTCGCCGACCTGGCGGAGATCATCAACACCTGAGGAGAGGGCGCGGCGCCGAATCGCGAGACAGCCCGCTCGCCCCCAGTGACGGACGGGCTCACCGCCTACGGTGGAGGCATGGCCGAGGTGGAGATCATGACGCCGCGTGGCGTCACGCTGGCGGGCACCTTCGAGCCTGGGGACGGCAACTCCGCGGTGCTGTTCGCGCACGGGTTCCTGGCCGACCGGCACTCGTCCCTGCGGTTCGACATCCTCGCCTCGGCCTACCGGACGGCCGGTCACGCCACGCTGCAGATCGACTTCTCGGGATGCGGTGCGTCGGGCGAGGACGTCGTCACGGTCGCGGGCGAGGTCGAAGACCTGCGGTCAGCCTCGGCCTGGCTCGCCGAGCACGACTACCCCGACCAGATCGTCCACGCCCATTCGTTCGGCACGCTCGCCGCCCTGCGGTCCCGGCCGCGCGACGTCGCCGCGATGGTGCTCACCGGACCGATCATGGGCCCGATGTCGTACCCCTGGGAGGAGATCTTCTCGGCCGAGCAGCTCGAGGACCTCGAGCGGCACGGCTACGCCCGGATCCCGGACGACAACGAGGCGGCGGCACGCGAGTACTCCGTGATCTCGAAGCAGACGCTGGCGGACTACAGCCTCATCGACCCGGCCGAGCTCCTCGAGCACGTGGAGGTACCGGTGCTGCTGCTCCACGGCGCCGACGACGAGGACGGCGACGAGCTCGTCGAGCTGTCGCGCGAGGCTCTGCCGCTGCTGCCGGAGGGCTCACGCCTCGAGATCGTCGACGCCGACGGCAACCACCGGCTCGATGCCGCCGCGGAGGTGGCGCTCAGCTGGGCGGCCGAGCACCTGACCCGGGCGGCTTGAGACCGGGCGGCTTGAGACCGGCCCGGCGGAGCTTCAGCCGGCCGGCGCGGGCTGGCTCGCGACCGATTCCTTCCCGGGACCCACCGCCGCGTCCGCCGTGCCGCTCGCGTCGAGCCGAACCTGCCAGGCCCCCTCGACGCTCGCGAGCTCGAACCCCATTCGGATGTTGATCGCGAGCATGTGGTCGTTCTCGCCCGCATTCCACGTGTGGATCCGCCGCACGGCGGGGTAGGCGTCGGCGAGCAGCTCGAGGTTGGCGGCCTTGACGAGCAGACCGAGGCGCTTCCCACGGTGCTCGCCGTGCACGATGGTGGTCTCCTGGTAGGCGACCTCCGGCTTGGCCCGCGGCATCACGAGCATGGTGTAGGCCACCAGGGTCCCGCCGGGCACATGCTCGACGGCGGAGAGCACGTACCGGTGCCCGCGCGCCGCGATGTGCTCGTCGTTGTGCCGGACCCGTTCGGCGTCCCAGGTCTCCTCCTGGAAGTCGATGCCACCGGTCGGGGCGTCGGTGCTCATGCGGCGGTTCAGCTCCGCCATGGGCTCGAGCCACTGCGCGGGCGTGCCTTCCTGCCACTGGACCACGCGGTAGTCCTCGCCGGCCTTGCCCTGCGCCTCGGCGCGCCAGGCGGCCACCTGGCTCGGGTCGACCGGCACCCGCAGGGTCGACTGCCGCTCCGTCTGCTCCAGCGCGAACCCGTGCCGAACCGCGAACCGGGCGGCAGCGTCGGTGGCGGCGATCGTTCCGACGCCGGTGGCCGCCTCGAGCGTCTCTACGCCGTCGCGCACCGTGGGGGCGTGCGCCGTCCACGCGCTCACCGTCGTGCGCCCCTCCGCGCGGAGCCGGTCCTGCGCCGCTTCCCACAGCGCCGTCCCGACGCCCCGACGGCGTGCGGACGAGCGCACCATCACGTCGCCGACGGCCAGGTGCACGTTGTCGTCGGTCGGCAGCATGAACCCCGCGTAACCCAGGATCTGGGCAGGGTCGCGCGGCTGGCCGGTGTCGCCGTCGTCCTCGACGGCGGCCAGCATGAGCTTCTTCGAGTGCCGCTGGTCGGCGAGCCCGGCGACGATCGTGGACGGCGGGTCGGCGAGGTCGTCGTGGCCGAGGACCTCCCGCAGCGCCTCGGTCTCGATCTCGCTCCGCGCGATGATCGCGGCCGACGGCTCGGCGTCGAGCGACGGGGGGACGGACACCTCGATGATGCGGAACCGCGGTGTTGTGGACATGGCTCGAGAGTGGCACCGGCGCCCCGCCGCGGCACCTCTTTTTCGGCCGCTTCAGGCGGTCGGTTCGTTCAGCTTCAGGCGGCCGGGCGGGTCCGGTCAGTCGGTCCGCGGTTCGAGCGGACGGATCCGCATGACCAGTCCGCGGTGGTCGCTCTCGCCGCGTTCCACCACGCGGCCCTGCGTGGTCTCGTAGGCCTCGGTGTCGACGAGGACGTGGTCGATCGGTGAGCCGACCAGCTCGGGCAGCCGGGTCGGCCAGGTGGAGACACCGCCGACCTCGGCGGCCACGCCGGCGTCGGCGCACCGCCCGAGGTCCTGCATCGGTGCGTGGTCGAGCGTCGCGTTGAAGTCTCCCGCCAGGACCAGGCCGCCCGGGCCGCTGTCCGAGCACAGCTCGAGGATCGTCTCGAGGTCGGCGCGCCACCGCTCGTGCTGCTCGCGCAGCGGGGGTACCGCGTGCACGACGACCAGCACCGGCCCGACGCCGGAGGCCGGCTCGGCCCGCACGGAGCCGAACTCCGTGGCCGGGCTCTCGGCCTGGGCGTACTCACCCAGGGTTGAGGACACCAGCAAGGCCGTCGCGCCGACGGAGGCCTGCTCGGCGTCCTGCTCGTCACCTTCGGGGTCGCCCTGGCCGCCTTCGCCGTCGCCCTCGCCGGAGGTGAAGACCTGGAAGCTCTCGCCGCCACCTTCGAGGAAGGAGGCGATCTGCTCGGCGAGCTCCGGACCGGTCTCCGTGAGAGCGATGACGTCGGCGCCGGTGTCCTCCGCGACGCCGGCGATGCCGTCGGCGCCGGTGCGGCCGACCTGCGTGTTGTAGGAGACGACGGTGATCGTGCCGTCGCCCTCGCCGGCGGGCCGCACCCCACGGTCCGGGCGCAGCTCTTCCGGGTTCTGCAGACCGCGGTCCCACAGGAACCAGAAGTGCCCGACGGCGACCAGCGCCAGCACGAGCGCGAGCACGAGCGAGTGGTTCCCGGCCCGGAACCCGAACTTCCGGACCAGGCCCACGACGAGGACGATGACGGCGATGATCCCGAAGACGGCGGCGGGCAGGATGCGTACCGCGATGGCCTGGCTGAACGGGAAGGTGACGCTGAGGTCTCCCCAGCTCGGCACGACCGCGCCGGCCAGGTCGGGCTTGAGAGTGAGGGCGGCGGCGACGGCGACGAGGACGACGAGGACCCAACCGACGATGCGCACGCGGTCATTGAAACATCGCCGGCGGGCTCACCTCGTCCGAACGGCCCGGGCCAGCGCGATCCCGGCGGCCGCGTAGCAGACCATCATGACCCCCGCCATGGCGACGACGGAGCCGCCGAGCAGCCCCGCCAGCGGCGCCCCGACGGCGGCCAGGCCGAACTGGGAGGCGCCGATGAGCGCCGAGGCGCTTCCGGCGTCGTGCGTCTGCCGTGAAAGGGCGATGCCGGGGATGGTGGGGAGCAGGATGCCGATCGACCCGATGGTGGGCAGCAGCACCACGAGCATCGGCCACAGGTGGTCCGGCCCGGTCCCGACGGTCAGCGCGATGACCGCGATGGCCGTGGCACCGGTCAGGGCGAACGCCACCGCACCGCCCGCGATGCGCAACGGCGAGACCCGGCCCATCAGGAAGCCGGCCACCTGGGTCCCGGTCGTCACGGTCAACGCGCCGGCGCCGAACAGCAGTCCGTACTGCTGCGCGCTGAGGCCGTACGTCCCTTGGAAGACGAAGGCGGAGGCTGTGATGTAGGTGAACTGTCCGGCCATGGTCAGGCCCGCCACGATGACGAGGCCGCGGAACGCCCGATCGCGCAGCAGGGAGCCGTAGCTGGTGATCGCGACCCGTAGCCCGCCCGAGCGCCGGCCGTCTGTGGGCAGCGTCTCCGGCAGCACAGTGAGCACGATGACGAAGAGCACGGCGGCAAGCACACCGAGGACCACGAACAGCAACCGCCAGGACCCGACGAGCAGGAGCTGCGAGCCGAGGGCGGGTGCGACGAGAGGGGCGATACCCACGACGAGCATGATGCGCGAGAGCGTCTTGCCGACGGCGAGCCCGCTGGAGGTGTCCCGTGCGACGGCGAGCGCGATCACCATGCCGGCGGAACCGAGGAACCCTTGGAGCACCCGCAGCACCAGCATGACGACGATGTCCCCCGAGGCGGCGATGCCCAGCGAGACGACGGCGTAGCCGCCGAACGCGACGAGCAGCGGGAGCCGGCGCCCGACGACGTCGGACAACGAGCCGAGCACCAGCTGACCGACGGCGATGCCGACGAGTGCTGCCGTCATCGTGAGCTGGACCTGCCCCTCGGTGGTACCGAGGTCGTCGGTGATGACCGGGAAGGCGGGGAGGTACAGGTTGATCGTCAGGGGTCCGATGGCGGTGAACGCGCCGAGGAGGACGACCAGTGCGCCGGAGGTTCGTCGCTGGTCGTCGGTCACCTCACGAGACTACGGCCGCGGCGTCGTGGTCCTCACCTCGAGGTCGGTCACGGGACTCAGAGGCTGCGCGGCGGCCAGCTGGAGATCCCGATGTCGACCCACAACGGTTCCGCGTCGGCCGCCGGGTCCGTGGCGGGGCCGGGCGCCTCGCGCTCACGCACCACGCGCACGAGATGAACCGTGTAGGCCGCCAGGACCAGTCCGAGAACGACGAGGGTGAGCAGTTCGATGTTCATGGCAGATATCGTGCGTCCGGACATCTCCTGCCACGAGTGGCAGTCGTGCCGCCTTACGTCGATTTACTGCCAACTCTGTGGGACAATGACGCGGATGATCGGAAACGTGGTCGTGCTCGCCTACGACGGTGTCGCGCCCTTCGAGCTCGGTGTGGTCTGCGAGTCCTGGGGCGTCGACCGGTCAGACCTGGGCCTGCCGGTCTTCGACTTCGCCGTCTGCGCGCCGGAGCCCGGGCTGGTCGCCACCTCCTCGGGCTTCGACATCGGTGTGCGCCACGGGCCGGAGCGTGCCGAGGAGGCGGACCTCGTCGTCGTCCCGGCGCTTCCGCGGAATCGCCCGGTCCCGACGGGCATCCTCGAGGTGCTCCGGTCGGCACACGCCCGGGGTGCCTGGGTGATGTCCGTCTGCTCCGGGGCGTTCGTGCTGGGTGCGGCCGGCCTGCTGGACGGGAGACGGTGCACGACGCACTGGATGTACACCGACGAGCTGGCGGAGCGGTACCCGCTCGCGAAGGTCGAGCCCGACGTGCTGTACGTCGACGACGCCCGGGTCCTGACCAGCGCCGGCACCGCGGCGGGCCTCGACGCGAGCCTGTATCTCTGGCGCGAGGAGTTCGGGTCGGCCGCGGCGAGCCTCGTCGCACGCCGCATGGTGGTCCCGCCGCAGCGTGACGGCGGTCAGGCGCAGTTCATCGCGAAGCCGGTGCCGGAGTGCACCAGCGAGACGCTCGGTCCGGTGCTGACGTGGATCGTCGAGCACCTGGAGGAGGCGATGTCGGTCGAGCAGCTCGCCGCCCGGTCCGCGATGTCGCCGCGCACCTTCGCCCGCCGCTTCCGCTCCGAGACGGGGACGACGCCGCACGCCTGGATCACGGCCCAGCGGGTCCGCCGTGCCGAGCAGCTCCTGGAGGAGACCGACCGCACCGTCGACCGGATCGCCGCCGACGTCGGGTTCGGCAACGCGGCGACGCTGCGCCACCACTTCGCCCGTGCCCGTGGGCTGAGCCCGCAGCAGTACCGGCGCCGGTTCCGCACGGCACCGGAGCCCGCCGCCGTCTGACCGGACCGGACCGGATCCTGACTCGTGACCGGACCGGATCCTGACTCGCGACCGGACCGGATCCTGACTCGCGACCGGACCGGGTCCGCCGGCCGGCCAGGCGCGGCTCCCCACCCACGCCCCAGTCGTCATCTGCGTGTCGATTCGTCAATGGCGTGCGAGCGGCCCGCGGTCCGCCGAGAGAGATAACGACTCAACCCCGGCGGGTTCATCAGTGAGAATGGAGGATCGTGAGTACGGACCGGAGCGAGGCAAGGACGGCGGCGCCGTCGAGCCCCAGCACCGAGCGGCGGCGCGGTGGTCGGAACCGACGCCAGCGCGACGGCGGACGCCGCAGCGGTTTCCGGCCGTACACGGACGAGCAGCTCGCCGCCCGTCGAGCGGCGCTGCCGCACATCACCTATCCCGAGCAGCTGCCGGTCTCCGCGCGCCGCGACGAGATCGCCGACGCGGTGCGCGATCACCAGGTCGTCATCGTCGCGGGAGAGACCGGCTCCGGGAAGACCACCCAGATCCCGAAGATCTGCCTCGATCTGGGGCGCGGCATCACCGGCATCATCGGGCACACGCAGCCCCGCCGCATCGCCGCCCGCACCGTGGCCGAGCGCATCGCCGAGGAGCTCGGCGTCGAGCTCGGCGGCGCCGTCGGGTATCAGGTGCGCTTCACCGATCAGGTCTCCGACACGTCGCTGGTCAAGCTCATGACCGACGGCATCCTGCTCGCGGAGATCCAGCGGGACCCGCAGCTGCGCCGCTACGACACGATCATCGTCGACGAGGCCCACGAGCGGAGCCTCAACATCGATTTCATCCTGGGCTACCTCGCCCGTCTGCTTCCGCAGCGGCCGGACCTCAAGGTCATCATCACCTCGGCAACCATCGACTCCGAGCGGTTCGCTGCCCACTTCGGCGAGCACGAGGGCGGCCGGCCCGACGGCGAACTCGTCAGACCGGCACCGGTCGTCGAGGTCACCGGCCGGACGTACCCGGTCGAGATCCGCTACCGGCCCCTCGTGCCCGACACCGACGAGGACGGCGACGCCACCGCCGAACAAGCCCTGGGTGAGCAAAAGTCACCGCGGAAGGGCACCAAGGGCTTGGTCGGCGGGGACGCGAAGGGTGGCGGCAGGGCGTCGAACGGTCGGTCGGCGTCGAGAGCCCGCGAGGACGCGATCGACCAGACCACCGGCATCACGATGGCGGCCGACGAGCTCCTCGCCGAGGGGCCGGGCGACATCCTCGTCTTCCTCTCCGGTGAGCGCGAGATCCGCGACACCCACGTCGCGCTCATCGAGCACCTCGGCCCCCGGTACGTCGCCGATCCGCGCTCCTCCCACGCACCGGACGCCGTCGAGGTCGTGCCGCTGTACGCGCGGCTGTCCTCGGCCGAGCAGCACCGGGTCTTCGAGCGGCACACCACCCGCCGGGTCGTGCTCGCCACGAACGTCGCGGAGACGTCGCTGACGGTGCCGGGCATCCGGTACGTGATCGACCCGGGTACCGCGCGCATCTCGCGGTACTCCAACCGCACCAAGGTCCAGCGGCTGCCTATCGAGCCCATCTCCCAGGCCAGCGCCAACCAACGCTCGGGCCGCTGCGGCCGTGTGGCCGACGGCATCGCGATCCGGCTGTACTCGGAGTCGGACTTCGCCGGCCGGCCCGAGTTCACCCAGCCGGAGATCCTGCGCACGTCGCTGGCCTCGGTGATCCTGCAGATGGCCGCGCTCGGCCTGGGCGACGTCGCGAACTTCCCGTTCGTCGACCCGCCGGACACCCGTGCGATCCGCGACGGCGTCCAGCTCCTCCACGAGATCGGCGCCCTCGACCCCTCCGCCACCGATCCACGCAAGCGCCTGACCGACGTGGGCCGCCAGCTCGCGCAGCTGCCCATCGACCCGCGGCTGGGCCGGATGCTCCTCGAGGCCCAGAAGAACGGCTGCGCCGCCGAGGTCATGGTCATCGTCGCCGGCCTGTCCACCCAGGACGTCCGCGAACGCCCGTCCGAGCACCAGCAGGCGGCCGACGCCACGCACCGGCGCTTCACCGACCCGACCTCGGACTTCCTCGCCTACCTCAACCTCTGGCGGTACCTGCGCACCCAGCAGCGCGACCTGTCCGGCTCGGCGTTCCGTCGGCTCTGCCGCGCCGAGTTCCTCAACTACCTGCGCGTGCGCGAGTGGCAGGACGTCGTCGCCCAGCTGCGCCAGCTGGCGAAGCCGCTCGGTCTGTCGATGAAGCCCATCGCCCTGCCCCACGAGTCCGACATCGCGACGACGGCGGAGCAGACCCAGGACGGCCGGCCCGATCCGGCCCGGGCGGCGGTCGCCGTCGGGAAGTCTGCGGACGCCGCGAGCGCGGATGCCTTGCACCAGTCCCTGCTGGTCGGACTGCTGTCCAACCTCGGCTCTTACGACGAGCGGCGCCGGGAGTACGCCGGGGCACGCGGCACCCGGTTCGTCATCTGGCCCGGCTCCGGGCTGGCCAGGAAGACCCCCGCCTGGGTCATGGCCTCCGAGCTGGTCGAAACCTCGCGGCTGTTCGCGCGCACCGTGGCGCGGATCCAGCCCGAGTGGGTCGAGCCCGTCGCTGCGCACCTGGTGAAGAAGAATTACTCCGAGCCCTACTGGTCCACCAAGCAGGCCACCGCCATGGTCAAGGAGAAGGTCCTGCTGTACGGCATGACCCTGGTGGCCGACCGGCCGGTGCCGCTGGGCCGGCTCGGTGACCTGATGCTCGGCGATCTCACGGCCCGCGAGCTCGCGCGCGAGATGTTCATCCGGGAGGCCTTGGTCGGCGGCGGGTGGCGCACGCACCACAAGTTCTACGAGCGCAACCAGGAGCTGCTCGCCGAGGCCGAGGAGTACGAGAACCGCGCCCGGCGTCGCGGCTTGGTCCTCGACGAGGACGGGCTGTTCGCGTTCTACGACGAGCGGATCCCCGAGCACGTCACCTCCGCCCGGCACTTCGACTCGTGGTGGAAGAAGGCCCGCCGCGAGGACCCGGACCTGCTGACGTTCACCATGGATCTCCTGGTACCTGGTGCCGACGAGGTCAGCACGCACGACTTCCCAGACACCTGGCGTCAGGGCGACCTCACGCTGCCGCTGACCTACCAGTTCGAACCGGGCACCCACGCCGACGGCGTCACCGTCCACGTCCCGGTGGAGGTCCTCGGCCGGCTGCGCCCGGACGGCTTCGACTGGATGGTGCCCGGCCTGGCGCTCGAGCTGGCGACGGCGACAATCCGCGCGTTCCCGAAGCCGACCCGTCGGCAGCTCGTCCCGGCGCCCGACGTCGCCCGTGAGGTGGTCCGGCGGCTGCCCCCGTGGCCGGAGGTCGCGCCGGCACCGGAGGGTGCGCCGTCGTACCGGGAGGCGTTCAGCGCTGCGGTGCGGGACCTGCGCGGCGTGGAGATCCCGGACGAGGACTGGGACCCTGAGCGCCTGCCCGACCACCTCCGCGTGACGTTCCGCGTGCTCTCCGAACGAGGTGCCGTGCTGTCCGAGAGCAAGAACCTCCTGGCGCTGCAGCGTGAGCTGGCTCCGCAGACCCAGCAGGCGGTGTCGTCGGCCGTGCGTGGGGCTGTCGCCGCGGCGATGGCCGATGCCGAGGCAGCTGGCGGTGGCGGGCGGGGAGGGGGTGCTCGTGACGCTGGTTGGGACTGGCAGGAGCGACGAGGAACGAGGAGCAAGCAGACGCGTCGCGACGCCCCCTCCCCGCCCGGAGCACCCGGCCTGCCCGAGCAAGATGCCCTCTCCAGCTGGCCGGACGTGCCGGACGGGGTGATCCCCCGGCAGGTGGAGTCCACCGGCGCGCACGGGCTGATCGTGCGCGGCTACCCGGCGCTCGTGGAGGTGCCGGGCCAGGGTGGCAGTGCGAGCGTCTCGCTGCGGGTGCTGGCCGAGGTCGCCGAGCAGGTCCGCGCGCACCGGCTCGGCCTGCGCCGCCTGGTGGTGACCGAGACGGCACTCGCGACGCAGCGCATCACGACCCGCTGGACCGGTGCCGAGGCGCTGACCCTGGCGACGAGTCCGTACCCGAGCACCGACGCGCTCGTCGCCGATGTGCAGCTCGCCGCCGTGACGGCCCTGGTGGACGAGTGGATGCGGTCCCGCGGGCAGGTCTGGGACGCCGAGGCGTATCGGGAGCTGGTCGCCCACGTCCGCAGCCAGCTCGAGGAGCGCGTCCACCAGGTCATCCGCCAGGTGGTGGCCACCCTCGAGGCGCAGCGCGAGCTGGACGCCACCATCAAGGGTGCGACGTCGATGCACCTGCTCAACACGCTCACGGACGTGCGCGACCAGGTCGCCCGGCTGGTCTACCGGGGCTTCGTGGCCCGGACCCCGCCCGACAAGCTCGTGCATCTGCCGCGGTACCTGCGCGCGGCGCAGCGCCGGATCGAACGCGCCCAGCAGAACGTGCACCAGGACGCCAACCTGGCCTGGATCGTCGGGGAGCTGGAGGACGCGCTCGAGAACGCCGAGGCGGCGACGGAGCGGCTGGGTCCCGACCCGGCGCGTGACGCGACGGTCGACGAGGTCCGCTGGATGATCGAAGAGCTCCGGGTCAGCTTCTTCGCCCAGCAGCTGGGTACGCCGGTCAAGGTCTCGGAGAAGCGCATCCGCAAAGCCCTCGGCATTCTCTGACGCCCTCGCCCGCCGCCCGGACCGGACCGGACCGGACCGGGAAAATGTGCACTATGTGCGGCTGAGAACGACAAGAACAGCAAACTTTGGCCGCGTGGATCTGTCCACACCACGGCCGGGGCCCGTTGTTGTCCACAGGTCGCGCCCGGCCGAACGGGCGCCTTCGGGACCGTGCGTCCATGGACCCGACCGACCGTGCTGCTGCCGAGCATCGCCTACGGCAGGCGTCGCCATTCGGCGTAGTGACGTGGGCCATGGCGATCGAGGCCGGCCTGACACCGGCCGCCATCCGACACCGGATCGATTCCGGACGCTGGCGACCCGTCGCCGGGCGCGCCTATGTCGACACCGGCCGGTCCGTGCCGCGGTGGGTCACGCCGGTGCTGCAGCGCGCCGTCGGGGCGACGATGCTCTGGCCGACCGCCATCGTGTGTCTGCGGACAGCCGCATTGCTCCACGAGCTCCCCGTCCCGGACGACGATCTGGTTCATCTCAGCGTCGGACCGGGCCGGCGAGCGCCGCGTGGCGTAGCCGGATACAGCTTCGAGATTCCCCCACGCGACGTCCGCCGCACGGCAGGCTTCTGCCTCACGGCGCCGCGCCGGACCCTGCTCGACTGCCTGAGCCGGCTGCCGTACGACGAGGCCGAGCGCCTGATGGCATGGGTACGCACGCGCGACCTCCTGACCGACACGCAGCTGCAGGCGGCGATCGAGGAACGTGCGAACACCTGGGGAGTCCCTCAGCTCCGTTCGCTGGTCGCGGCGACGGCGCACGGAGCGCTGAGCGAGCTGGAACGACGCCTGCACCAGCTCCTGCACGAGGCAGGGATCACCGGCTGGACGGCGAACCGTCAGATCGTCGTCGACGGTTCGGTCATCGCGCGCGCCGATGTTCTCTTCCAGGCCGAGAAACTGGTCGTCGAGGCTGACGGCCGGGCCTACCACGATGACTTCGAACATGAGCGGGAGCGTCTGAACCGACTCTCGCTGGCCGGGTACACGGTGTTGCGCTTCACTTGGAAGCAGGTGACTGGCCGGCCGGGAGAGGTCGTGGACCAGATCCGAATGGCGTTGGGGCGTCAGACTTGATCGAAATTTTGCACAATGTGGGGTGCGTAGCCGCAAATACAGCACACTTTGGTGCGGGCTGCCCACGTGCGCCAGACCGAGAGGTAGGTCCATGCCCGGCCCCACGACGTTGTGGACACCGCCCGCGTCCGCGTTCACCGACTCGGCGATGGCGAGGTTCGCCCGCGAGCAAGGACTCGATGCCCGCCGTTACGACGAGCTGCACGCCTGGTCGATCTCCGAGCGCGACGCGTTCTGGTCGGCCCTGTGGGACTTCACCGGTGTCCTCGGCGAGCAGGGCGACGTCGTCGAGCAGCCGCCCCACCACGCAGACCTCGGCACCACCGCGGGCCTCCCCTCCCTCGAGCACGGCCACATGTTCGGCACCCGGTACTTCCCGCAGGGTCGGCTCAACGTCGCCGAGAACCTGCTCCGGGGCGACGGCGGACGGCTCGCCGTGGTCGCGGCCGACGAGTCCGGCGTCCACACCCGGCTGACCCTCGACGAGCTGCGCGGCCGCGTGGCAGCGGTCCAGGCCGGGCTGCGCCGCCACGGTGTCACCGAGGGCTCCGTCGTCGCCGGGATCATGCCCAACGACGTCGACAACCTCGTGACGATGCTCGCCACCCTCTCGCTCGGTGCGGCCTGGGCCGGGTGCTCGCCCGACTTCGGCGTGCCGGGGTTGCAGGACCGCATCGGGCAGGTCGCGCCCGCCGTCGTCGTCTCGGCCGAAAGCTACGTCTACAACGGCAAGACGTTCGACGTGCGGGCCAAGGCAGAGCAGGTCCTCGGCCAGATCGACACCACAGCCGACCTGGTCGTCACCGGCTCACCGGAGTGGCAGTCGGACTTCGCCGACACGACGGCGGAGCTCGTGCTCGAGCGCCACCCGTTCAACACGCCGGGCCTGATCATGTTCACGTCCGGCACCACGGGCCTGCCGAAGGCCATCGTGCACAGCGCCGGCGGGGTCCTGCTCCAGCACCTCAAGGAGCACGTGCTGCACGGTGACGTCCGGCCCGGCGACGTGCACTCCTGGTTCACCTCGACCGGCTGGATGATGTACGGCTGGGTGGTCTCGGCCTTGGCCGCCGAGGCGGCGGTCGTGCTGATCGACGGCAACCCCTCGCCGCGCCGCGACGACGGGAACCCGGACTGCGGGCACCTGTGGCGCATCGCCGACGACGCCGGCGTCACCCACTTCGGGACCAGCCCCGCCTATCTCTCCGTGCTCATCAACGCCGGCTACCACCCGGGCGAGCACCACGACCTGCGCGCCCTGCGGTTCGTCCTGTCCGCCGGCGCGCCCGTGAGCCCGGAGCAGTACGACTGGCTGTACGCACGCGTCAAGGAGGACATGGTCTTCGCCTCCATCAGCGGCGGCACGGAGATCCACGGCTGCTTCCAGCTCGGTTCCCCCGTCCACCCGGTCCGACGCGGCGAGATCACCTGCGTCGCGCTCGGGCACGCCATGTCGGTCCTGGACGAGCGCGGCGCCCCGGTCATCGGCGTCAAGGGCGAGCTAGCCTGCACCGAGCCGTTCCCGTCCATGCCGCTGACTTTCCTCGGTGACGGCGGGACACGCCGCTACCACGACGCCTACTTCGCCGAGCGGCCGGACATCTGGACCCACGGCGACCTCGCCGAGATCACCCCACGCCGCTCCGTCATCATCTACGGCCGCAGCGACACCACGCTCAAGCCGCAAGGCGTGCGGATCGGCACGGCGGAGATCTACCGGGTCCTCGACGCCCGGCCCGAGATCGCCGAGTCGGTGGTGTTCGGGCACGCCACGCCCACCGACGAGGAGGTCGTGCTCTGCGTCGTCCTCACCGACGGGCACGACCTGAGCGCCGAGCTCATCAAGAGCCTGCGTGCCGACATCCGCACGCAGGCCTCGCCCAGGCATGTGCCGGCTCACGTGTACGCCGTCCCGGGCGTCCCGGTGACCCACAACGGCAAGAAGGCCGAGGGGGCGGCCAAGTCCGCCGCCGCGGGCCAACCGGTCAAGAACCACGCGTCGCTGGCGAACCCCGAGTGCCTGACCGCGTACGCAGCCCTGTTTTCCTGAGGGCAGGGAGCCCGCGCAGGAACCGCGGAGCACGTGGTGCATCGGCACCGACGTCGTAGCGCTCGACCCGGCCTGCGGGCTGCACGCTGCCCGGCCGGCCTCACGGCCGACCGGGCACGTGCCGCTACTCGGTCGCGTCAGTCCGGCGTCGGGCCACCACGAGCATCATGCCGGCCAGCACGAGCAGTGCGGCCACGCCCGCGAGCCAGGCGACCTGGGCGCCGGTGTCCGGCAGCCACCCGTTGGGGTCGTCCGAACCGCCGCCGTCCGAGCCGCCGTCCGAGCCGCCGCCGTCCGAGCCGCCACCCGCCGGCGGCGCGTCGAACGTGTTCGTCACGGTGACGGCCGACGGCGGCCCGTCGGCCGACGCGGCGAGCGTCACCTCCGCCGTCGTCCCGTCCGTGCGCATGGGGTCCGACCCGGCCGTCTCGACCGAGATGGCGGTGCTGTCGGCGCCGCCGGTCGCCGTCTCCTGCGCGGTGCAGTCGGCACCGAGCGGCAGGTCGTCGAACGTGGCGGTCAGCGCCTCGGGGGCGCGCAGCTCGCGGGTGGCACCACCGGGGATGCTCACCTCGCGCTGCTCGCCGCCGGCGTCCCACGTGCACTGCAGCTCCACCATGAACGGCCCCTGGGCGCCCTCGGCGTCGAGGTCGCCCTCGACCACCTTGGTCACCTCCAACGAGGTGACCTCGAAGGTGTTGGTGAGCACCACGGTGGCGACGGCGTCACCGTCACCCGGCTGCTCACCGTCTCCGGGCTCCTCACCCTCGCCCGGCCCGTCGGTGGCGCTCGCCTCCACGATCGTCACCACGCCGTCGGCGGGGCTGATCGCGGTGCTGGTGGCGCCGCCGGTGCCCACCTCGGCCACGGTGCAGTCGGTGCCGACCAGGAGGTCGCTGAGCACCGCCGTGTAGCCGTTCGCCGCGTTGAGCGTGACGAGCCCGTCGCCGGGCAGCGCCACCTCGACGGCCTCGCCGTCACGGTCCCAGGTGCACACCACCTGGGCGGTGAACGGTCCGGACCCGTAGAGGGCGGCGCCGGGGCCGTCGACGACCTTGTCGATCACGAGGTCCCCGAGGAGGAACGTGTTCGTGGCGATCACCTCGGCCGACCCGACCGTCTCGTCCTGGTCCTCGGGCCCGAGGATGGTCACGGTCCCGTCGGTCGGCTCGAGCACCGTGGCGTTCGCGCCGCCGGTCGCGGTCTCGGTGACCGCGCACTCGGTGCTCGCGGGGTACGTGCCGAACGTGCGGGTCTCCCCGGCGCCGAGGCTGAACGTCTCCCCGAGCAGCACCTGCTCGCCGTAGGTGCACTCGGCGGTGAAGGTGAACGGACCGGCGCCGTACAGGTCCGCGCCGGCGCCGTCGGCCACCTTGGTGACGGTGAGGATGCCTGCGTCGTAGCCGTTGGTCACGGTCACCTCGCCGGGCGTGGCCCCCACCTCGACCGTGGCGCTGCCGTCGCCGTTGTCGGTGACGTTCGTGCCCACGACCACGATCTCGTCGGCCGCGGACGCGTCCACCTCGGTGACCACGCAGGTGGCCCCGACCGGCACGGTGTCCGCCGGTGCGGTGAACGTCTCGCCGTCCGCGAGGGTGAACTCGAGCGTGTCGGCGTCACCGAACGTCACCGGCTCACCGAGCGCGGTCTCGCAGGTCAGGGTGAAGTCGAACGGACCGAGCTCGCCGGCCGTGGCCTCGGTCTGCACCTGCTTGGTGACATTCAGACCGGAGAAGGCGTAGTCGTTCGTGATGGTCGCGACCTGGGCGGCCGGCACCTCCTCGTCGGCGTTGTCCTCGGCGGCCACCGACAGCGTCACCGGGCCGCTCCGGGTGGACTCCCCGAAGCTGCCCTGCTCGCCCTGCTCGTCGACGACGCACTCGGCTCCCAGCGGGATGCCGCCGATCCGGTGGCTGTACCCGTTGTCGTCGGTGAGTTCCACCACCGCGTCGTCACCCATGGAGAGCTCGACGCCCTCGACGGTGCAGGTGACGTCGGCGAGGAACTCCGCCGGCGCGTACCCGGCCGCGGGTCCGGTGATCTCCTTGTGCACCTCGATGGAGCCGAAGAGCAGGTGCACCCCGACCGCCGACGGCGCGATCTTGTTGAACTCGTCCGCGCCGGCGTTGCGGTACTTCACCCCGAACTGGTTCCAGGCGTAGCTGTCCGTGGCGGGCACGGCAGACGGTGCGCCTGAGGGGTTGGCGTCCGACGCCGGCACGTTCTCGGTGCTGTAGGTGACGTCGACGAACTGGCCGGGCGTGAGGGCGCCCGCCTGCGTGCTGCCGAAGTCGAGCGACACCCGCAGACCGGTCACCACGGACAGGTCGGTGTCGTCCTCGAGCGGCACCCACACCTCGCCGTTCTGGGCGCAGGGCTCGTTCGTGGTCAGACCGGACCAGGTGCCGACGCACACCCCGGCCCTGGTGGTCACCTCGACGACCACCGTGGTGCCCTCGGGTGCGGTGACGTCCAGGCCGTCGAGCAGCTGCGGGCGGAAGACCGACCCCCGGGCGCTCCCGGAGAGCAGCATCTGGTCACCCGTCACGGGCAGCTGGTCGAACAGCACCATCTCCTCGACGGGGACGGTGCCCGCGTTCAGGCTGCGCAGCACCCAGTCGTCGGTGCCGCCGATCACGCTGTTCGCGGCGCAGGGCGTCCGGTAGTACTCCCCGCCGGTGGCGGTCAGGCTCGGCGCGCACACCTGTGCCGGGTTGTTCGGGTTGGTCGCGCCCGCCAGGGCCCCACGCACGCCCTTGACGGTGAAGAGGTTCGGCCCGACGCTCGGCGTGACGTAGTCCGTGGTGCCGCACGTGCTCGGGTCGAGCGTCCAGGCGTCCGTCGTCGAACCGCCGCCCTCGATGTTGCCGCAGCCGGCGAGCTCCTCCGCGGTGCGCACCGTCATGGTGTTCGTCGCGTGCTCACCGGTTGCCAGGCCCGGCTGTAGCTCGAGCATGATCCGCACGGTGAACGTCTCGCCCGGCGCCATCCGACGCTCGCCCTCGGGCCAGGTGAAAACCAGGTCACGGCCGTCCTGGGCCACGGCGACGTCGGTGCCGAGCAGGCCGTCGTCGTCGCCGGTGTGAACCGGGTCCTCGCCCAGGTACTCCAGGTGCGCGGGGAGGGAGTCGCGCAGCTCGGTGATGGTGAGGTAGCCCGTGCCGGCGTTGCGGAACGTCAGGTCCCACGGCACGCTCTGGCCCGGTGACGCGGTGTGGTTGCCGTTGTTCGCGAGCTTGTTCACCTCGAGCGCGAACGTGCCGAGGCTCAGGTCGATGACGGCGGAGGTGGCCTTCGCCTCCGAGCTCTCGCCGTTGAGGCGGTCGCTGACCACGGTGACGGTGTTCTCCACCTCGCCGTTCAGGGCGACCTCCGCGCCGGAGTCGCGGTACGTCTCGCGCAGCTGCACGGTGAACGCGGCGGTGGTGCTCCAGCTCGGTGCCGGGAACACGTCCGAGAAGAAGCCGCCGTCGGCCCGGGAGAACGTGAAGGCGATGCCCTGCACGTTGTCGTACTCCTCCGCGGTGACCGGGATGGTCGCCTCGCCGACGGGGGTCTTCGCGGACTCCACCCAGGTCAGCTCGCCGTCCGGGCCGAACGGTCCGTAGACGGAGACCTCCACCCGGTCGGCGCCGGCGGGGGCGTCAAGGGCACCCAGGCCGGTGAGGTCGAACGTGTTCCAGAAGTCCGGTGACGTGGACACGTCGTCGGTGAGGTGGACCTCGGCCGGTGGCAGGGTACTGCGCGGGTCGCTGCCCTGGTTGGCACCGAGGGTCACCGTGACTGGGGTGTCCCGGGTGGGCTCGGTGAGCGCGTCGGGGGCGACGGACTTCGTCGGCGCCACGTTGACGTCGCCGCCGGTGAGCCGGGGGGTGGCGGAAGCCTGTGCGCCGTTGACCGCGCCGTCGTTGAGGATCGGGTCGTAGGACTGGGCGAATACGCGGTTCGGCACGCTCACCCGGTCGTTCGCCGCGACCGTCTGCGGCTCGCCGGTGCTGCGGATGGTGGTCCGCAGCACCGTGTCGAGCTCCACCGTGAGGCGGTTGTCGGCGGTGATGGAGCCGCCGTCGACCGCGGGGTCGGCGTCCTGGAACGTGACGCTGATGCCCACCACGTCGGCGAGCTGGGCGGCGTCCATCGCGACCGCGGCGGCCGCGGTGGTCTGCTCGGTGGTGTATCCGCCGTCGGCGTAGCGCAGCAGCCACACGGTCGTCGCCGCGAGGTCCACCTGGTCCGCGATGCTCGCGCCGATCCGGATGCCGGTGAGGTCGAACCGGTCGAACGGGTTGCCGAGGCCGGCGGCGGTGAGCCAATCGATGTCGGCAGTGAACGGGTCCGCCGTCGCGCCCGCGGCGGTGCCGGCGCTCTGGCAGAGCTCGATGTCAGCGGCGTCGGTGCAGGCCGGCGGGTCGGTGACCCGGACGTAGGAGGCCTTCGAGACCGAGTCGTTCTGGGCAGTGAGCGTGAACGTCGCAGTCGGGTACCGGCTCGCGTCGGTGCCGGCCATCGGGACGTACAGGTCGGTGGTCGGGTCGACCGCCTTGGCTACGGTCACGCCGGGCGGGGCGTTGGTGATGACGATCTCGTCGCTGCCCTCGTCGGTGACGGGGGTGCCGCCCCCGACGGGGATCGCCAGAATGCCCGCCGTGTTGTCCACCGTGCCGGCGTCGGCCGTGTTGTAGGTGGCCACGTCGGTGACCCAGTCGCCGCTGGGGCGCATGGTGTCGCGGATCTGCCACGTGAGGTCGAGCGTTCGCGCGGAGCTGCTCGTGGCCACGCCTGTGCCGGGCGCCGGGGCGTACGGGTCGTACGCCTCGCCCGTGGTCGCGGCGGCCTCCCGGGCGCGGACGTTCTCCGCGAGCGTCACGCGCACGCCTGTGCTCTGCGCCCGCTCCTCTGCGGTGAGCAGGTAGCCGACGAACGAACCGTCCGCGGACTGCCATCCGCCGGCCGGCGGGGCGACCGGCTGCCAGGCGCCGTCGCGGAAGAGCTCGACGCCGGTGATCTTGTCGTACTTGAGGTACCAGCCGTTGTTGAACGGGGTGTCGCTGGCACCGATGGGATTCACCCGGACCAGGTCGAACGCCTCGAACACGGTGTCCTGGGGCGCCGCCGGGGCGGCGGGGTCCGAGAGCACCACGCCGCCGTAGCCGGGCGCGACGCTCCAGGAGAGTGTGGTGGTGCGCTGCTGGTCCGACTGCGCGACCACGGTGGGCTGGTTCCAGCGCTTGTCGATGCCGACCTCGCCGATGCCCGCCCCGGGGTCGACGACCGCCTCGCCAGTGTCGTCGGCCTCGTCGACCAGGTCGGTGCCGAGCGGCGTGGTGCCGGTGCCGGTCGTGGTGGCGACGTTCTGGTAGGTCGTCTCCGTCTGGGGGATGTCGCCGCCGGAGCGGAGGTCACCGCGGGCGGTGGAGACGACGTACGGCGTGACCGTGGTGTCGGAGGGGAAGCCGGCCGCGTCCTCGGCGTCGAACGTGAACCGGATCCCGGTGAGGTCCGTCCGGGCCACACCCGCGGGGAGCGCGTCGTCGATCTCCGCGGCGGAGAGGGAGGCCAGGAACGGCCCCGGCTGCGCGTCGAACACCTGCAGGGTGGTCCAGGTGCCGTCCGGGAGGCGCGCCTCCACGGTCAGCGCCGCGCCGCTCGGGACCTGGGTGGGTGCGACGGAGGTGAGGTCGAACGCGTCCCAGAACCCGCCGTCACCGGTCCAGGCGTCCTCGACCACGATGCGGTCGGCGGTCACGTAGTCGGAGGTGGTGGTCAGGTTGGCGGCGAGCTGGGTGACGACGGTCTCGCCCGGCGCGACAGCGCTCGAGGGGCGGATCGTCTTCGCCAGCTCGACGTCGACGGCGGGGGCGACCACCTCGAGGGGCGCTTCCGCGGTGTCCTCGGCGGTGCGGCCGTTCGGCGCGGTGACCGTCGCCGCCGCGGTGTTGGTGGTCTGCATCGACTCACCGACGGCCACGGCGTTCTCGCTCGTGACGATCGTGAACGGGGCGGCGGTCGTCGCGGCCGGCTCGATGCCACCGTCGGGGGCGGTGAAGACCAGCTCGAAGCCGGAGATGGGCGCGGTGGGCGCGGCGGGCGTCTCCTCGTCGGCGAACGGCACCTCGACCGGCTCGCCGCCGTCGAGCGGGTGGTAGAGCACGACGGCGGAGGTCGCCCCGGCCGGCCAGGTGGGTGCCGCGGTGAAGCCACCGAAGGTGACGTCCTCGGTGAAGTAGTCGAGGTCGGCGATCCGGAGCGAGTCCATCCCGCCGTCCGAGGTGTTCGTGGCGGTCAGGCTCGCGTCGGCCCGGTCCCCGGCCGCGATGCGGGCCGGGTCGATCGACTTCTCGACGGCGACGCTCATCGCGACGGGGTTCACCGTGTACGTCGCGGTGGCGGTGTCCGTGGCGGGCTCGTCGATGTGCTCGACGGCGGCGCTGCCGGCGACGACGTTGGTGACGGCGTGCGCCTCGGTGGACAGGTCGGCGTCGGTGCCGCGGTGGGTGGCGCGCTGGACCAGATCGAGCGAGATGCCGGCACCGGTGCCCTCGGCGATCGCCTCGCCGGTGTAGGTCAGGCGGACTCCGGCCACGTCACCGGGTGCGACACCGTCGGGCAGGGTGGGCGTGGCGGCGGGCGGGCCGGTCGCCCAGGCCCAGGAGCCGTCCGACTGCTGCACGTACACGTCGACCTGCACGGCGGTGGCGCCCGCAGGCATGGTGGCACCGGACAGGCCGCTGAGGTCGGTGATGGTGAACGGGTTGCTCGGGTCGAGATCCGTGGCGCCGTCCGGTGCTGCCGCGGGCTCCTGCAGGACGAGGGTCTCGACGGGACCGTTGGAGGCGTTCGTGGCACCGAGCGTGACGCTCGACGGCGTGCCGGGCGCGAAGGTCTGCGGGGTGGGCGACCAGACCTTGCTCACCTCGACGTCGAGGATCGAGGGCACCACGAGGGTGACGGTCGCCTCGGCGGTGTCGGGGGCGGAGTTCGTGGCGGTCGTCTCTGCGACGTTGACGGCCGTGTGCTCGCCCGGCGGTGCGTCGTCCGGTGCCTGCAGGGTGACGAGGACGGTGAAGGTGGACCCGTTCTGCAGGCCGGTACCGGCGGGTGAGGTGACCGCGCCCGTGAAGTCGACGTCGAGCACCGTGTCGGCGGTCAGCACGTCCGGGGCCGCGTCGCTCGGCTGTCCTCCGACGGTCCAGGTGACGTCCCGCGGGACAGAAGACTCGGACGGCTGCATCGTCACGTTCTGCACCGCGTAGCCGGCCAGCTCCGCCGGGAACGCGTCGTGCAGGTTGGCATCGAGGCAGGACGCCTCCGAGCAGTTGACCGTGATCGTGTAGGTGAACGGCTCGTCCACCGAGATCGTGCTCGCGCTCACGGACTTCGTGACGGTCAGGTACTCGGGGTCACCCGGCGCGGCCGACGCCGACACCGCGCCGGACAACGCTGCCGCGCCGGCGAGGACGATCGTGAGCAGCGTGGCGATGAAGGCGCGAAGCCGAGCGCGGACGGGCAGAACACGTAGATGCATGTCGATCTCAATCCTGGTCACGGGCAAAATGCGTCGACCGGCCAGGGACGACGTGCGATGCGGGACGACGGCCTTGTCGGTGCCCGCTGGTGAATCTTTGCACGCCGCGCAGTCCGCTGTCCGCCATTCCCCGATCGGACTTTTCCGCGACCGGTCACCGAGAACGGTCGCGCCGTTGTCGACGAGATGACGCCCCGTGACGCACGAAGCGGCATTCGATGACGCGGTTCTTGGTGTGACGCCGGTCACATTGCCGGTTCTGGGACAGGTGCCCCAGTTCGGTCAGGTCAGGACAGGCGCCTCCAGCAGCCGGAGCAGCTCGGTCACTGCCTCCCGACCGGCGCGGTTGGCTCCGACCGTGGACGACGACGGGCCGTACCCGATCAGGTGCACCCGCGGCTCGTCGGCCACCTGGGTGCCGTCCATGGCGATCCCGCCGCCATGGCCGCGCAGCTGCAGCGGCCGGAGATGATCCAGGGCCGCACGGAAGCCCGTCGCCCACAGGATGACGTCGGCAGGCTGGAAGGACCCGTCCGCCATCCGGACGCCGTCGGGCTCGATGCGCGTGAACATCGGGTGGCGCTCGAGGGCGCCGCGAGACTCGGCAGCCCGCAGCGCCGGCGTGCGGACCAGGCCGGTCACCGACACGACGCTGCGCGGCGGCAGGCCCCGGCGCACCCGTTCCTCGACCATGGCGACGGCACGGCGTCCCGCCTCGGCGTCGAAGTCGCCGTCGCGCCAGACCGGCTCGCGCCGGGTGACCCACGTGGTGGTCGTGACCTGGGAGATCTCGTCGAGCAGCTGGACGGCGGAGATTCCGCCGCCCACCACGACGACGTGCTGACCGGCAAACTCCTGCGCGCTGACGTAGTCGGCGACGTGCAGCTGGCGGCCCCGGAAGTCCAGCTGGCCCGGGTAACGCGGCCAGAACGGCTTCGTCCACGTGCCCGTGGCGTTGATGACGGCACGGGTGGGGATCGTCCCGCTGACCGCACCGTCGCCCTCGCCCTCGGAGAGGCCAGCACCTTCCGCCTCGACCAGCAGCTCACCGTCTGGGTCGTCGTCGGCGCGGCGGACGGCGGAGACCCGGACCGGCCGCAGCACAGCCAGCTCGAGCTCCGCCTCGTAGTCCGCGAAGTACCGGGGCAAAGCCTCGGCGCTCGGCTCGCCGGGGTCGACGTCGGGCCTTTCCATGCCGGGAAGGTCGTGGATGCCGTTCACCGTAGCCATGCGCAGCGAGCGCCAGCGGTGCCGCCACGCGCCGCCGGGACCCGGCTCGGCATCGAGGATCACATAGGTGCCGGTGACCTCGGCCGGTGCGGTGCCGTTCGCGGACCCGCCGACCCGAGCCACGCCCCCGTCGTGCCCGCCGAACGCCGGCACGAACCCGCGGCGCCGCAGGTGATATCCGGCGGACAAGCCGGCCTGGCCGGCGCCGATGACGACGACGTCGACCCGCCGGCGGTCCTGGGGCGAGGTCACGGTCATGTCCGGTGCAACCACCCGGAGGCGGCGGCACTTCCGGGTCCTGCCGTGCTGTCAGCCACCCGGACACCGCGGGCGATGCCTCCGCCGTCGGGCTAGCGTCGACCGCGACGCCGCCCGCCCACGCCGACGGGCCCGGCCGAACGTTCGGCCGGACACTCCCAGGACCGACCACGACCGACAGGGATCACCACGACCACGCGATCCGCCGCTCGCACCGAGCCGCACGCCCCGCCACGGCGCGCCACCGTCATCGTCGCCGGCAGCTTGGCGACGATCATGACGGCGCCCGGCCAGACCGCGGCGATCTCCGTCTTCACCGGGCCGCTGGTCGAGGAGCTCGGCATCTCCCGCAGCATGCTGTCCGCCAGCTACCTCGTCGGCACGCTCGCCGGTGCGGTGGCGCTGCCGTTCGTGGGCCGGGCGCTGGACCGGTTCGGCGTCGGGCGTGTCATGGCCGTGATCGGCGCGGTCTTCGGCTCGGTCCTCATGGGGCTGAGCTTCGTGACCGACATCGTCGGCCTCACGGCCGGGTTCGTCGGCATCCGGATGGCCGGTCAGGGTGCGCTCGGGCTGGCCGCGACCACCGCCGTCGCCGTGCACGTGACCCGCAGACGCGGGTTCGCCCTCGGCATCAAGACCGCCGTCGGGTCCACCTGCATCTCCCTCGCGCCCGTGCTGCTGGAGCGGCTCATCAGCCAGTACGGCATGTCCACCACTTGGCGGATCGAGGCGGTGGCCGTCTGGGCCGTCGTCATCCCGATCGCGCTGCTGATCTTCGGTCGAGGGCGCCGCACGGTCGCCGTCGGACCGGCAGAGGAGGGCGCCGAAGCGGCGGACGAGGCGGAGGACACCGCCGCGCGCACCGCTCCCGCGGAAGCGTCGTGGACCTCCCGCGAGGCCGTCCGGACGCTGATGTTCTGGGTGATCGCCGCCGGGCTCGCCACCTCGGGGCTGCTGACGACGGCCCTGAACTTCCACCAGATCGCCGCGCTCGGAGAGCAGGGCCTGGACCCGACGCGCGCGGCGCTGAACTTCCTGCCGCAGGCCGCCGCGACGATGGGTGTGACCCTCGGCGTCGGTGCGCTGGCGGACCGGGTCGCGCCGAAGTACGGGCTCGTGCTGGCGATGCTGTTCCTCGGCGGGGCGTTGAGCACCCTGTCGGTGCTCGACTCCGGCTGGACGGCCCTGCTGTACGGCGCGCTGCTCGGCGCGGCCGGCGGCACCATGATGGCGACCGAGGCGGCCGCCTACAGCCACTACTTCGGCACCGCGCACATCGGAGCGATCCGCGGCATCGCCACGACCATCTCGGTCGCCTCGACGGCGCTCGGCCCGCTCGTCCTGTCCCTCGGCCACGGGTTCGTCGGCAGCTACGGCGGCGCCGCCCAGCTGCTCGCGGTGATCCCCGCCTCGGTCATCGTGCTGGCCCTGCTCGTCCGCCCGCCCGTACGCCGCACGGACGCATCGGTCGCGGTCGAGACCTGAGCTGAGGCGGCCGCCCGACGTCGAAAATGTGCTGTCTGTGCGGTTCCCAGCAGCAACTGGTGCACTTTTCTCCTGCCCGGAGGGCTGTTGGCGACGGCGCCGGGGCCGCTCGTGGCCGGGCCGGCGAAAGATGTAGGCGCGCGCCGGTGTGCTCAGTAGGTTGGACGGGTGACTCACGCGACCCCCGCCTACCTGCGCTTCCCCCACGTCCAGGGTGACCTCGTCACCTTCGTCGCCGCGGACGACCTCTGGCTGGCCACCACCGACGGTGGCCGCGCCTGGCGCCTGACCCACGACGGCGTCCCCGTCCGCCAGCCGCGACTGTCGCCGGACGGGACCCGCGTCGCCTTCGTGTCCTACCGCGACGGCCACCCCGAGGTGATGGTCACCGACATCGACTCCGGCGAGGTGCGGAGGCTGACGTGGTGGGCCGGGTCGGTCACGACCATGCTCGGCTGGGACGGCGGCGAGCGGATCCTCGTCGCGTCGAACGCCGGTGAGGCCAACATGCGGCACGCGGTGGTCAAGGCCGTCGGGCTGGACGGCTCGACCGAACGCCTCGCCCACGGCATGGCGTCCGGCCTCGCGCTCCACCCGGGCGGCGCCGTCGCCCTGACCACACCGTGGAGCCGGCCCCCGGCGCACTGGAAGCGCTACCGAGGCGGGACCGCACCGCGGCTCTGGCTGGACAAGTCCGGCAAGGGCCGGTGGGAACGCCTGCTGGCCGACGACGACGCCTCCCTGGTCGACCCGATGTGGATCGGCGATGCGCTGCTCTTCGTCTCCGACCGCGCCGCCACCTTCCCCGACCGCACGGACGAGCAGGCGAACCTGTGGATCTGGGACACCCCCGGCAAGCGGGCGCCGCGCCAGCTGACGCACCAGGACCCGGAGACCGGGTACGTCCGCGACGCCACCACCGACGGTGAGACGATCGCCTGGCACAGCCGCGGTCGGATATGGCTGCTCGACGCCCTCGAGGACCTCGACGCCGAACCCCGAACCCTCGACGTGACGCTGCCCGGCACGGCGCCGACCCGCACCGCCGTCGCCCCGACCGAGAACCTCGACGCGCTCGCCCCCGACCACGGCGGCGACCACAGCCTCGTCGGCTGGCGCGGCAACGCGTTCTGGCTCGCGCACCGGGAGGGCCCGGCGCACGCCGTCGTCGCGGACTCCGGCGTCCGGGTCCGCGAGCCGGTCGTCCTCGGCAGGACCGGCCGGGCCGCCGTCGTCACGGACGCCGACGGCGAGGACGCCATCGAGATCCACTCGCTCGACGGAAGCGAGCACCCCCGGCGCGTGCTCGGCGGGCAGCTCGGCCGGGTTCTCCACCTGGACTCCGACCCCGCCGGTGAGCGCCTCGCGGTCATCTCCCACGACGGCTGGATCCGGCTGGTCACACTGGCCGGCGGATCGGGCCGGCGGGGCCGCAGCGCGCCCCGGCCGACGGTCCGGGACGTCGCCCGTTCCGGGAACGGCGAGGCCCTGACGCCGAGCTTCTCCCCCGACGGGCGCTACCTGGTCTGGTCCGAGCCCACCGACGTCGAGGGCGAGCTGCACCGGGTCGTGGTGCTCGACACCTCCACCGGCGCCGCCCCGGTCGCGCTGACGTCCGGCCAGTTCCACGACCACTCCCCCGCGGTGACGCTCGACGGCAAGTACATCGTGTTCCTCTCCGACCGGACCTTCGACCCGCACTACGACAAGCACGCCTTCGCGCTGTCCTTCTCCGGAGCGACCCGGCCGTGGCTCATCCCGATCTCCGCCACCGAGCCGGCCCCGTTCGGTCCGAGCGCGGACGGCTGGCGGCTGTCCAAGCCGGAGGACCAGGCCGACGGCACAGAGGGCGCAGCCGACGCGTCCGACAAGAAGAAGGACAAGTCGAAGGACACGGCCGGCGACAAGGACGAGTCCGCCGTCGTCTGCCCGGACCTCGACGCCGACCGCGCCGAGGAGCGGATCGTCCCCTTCCCGGTCCCCTCGGCCGAGTACCGCGACCTGCGGGCAGCCAAGGACGGCGTCCTGTGGATCCGGGTCGCCGAGGAGGAGGGTGACCTCGGGACGCGCCGCGCGGGCGTGAGCGGCGATCCGGCTCCCGACTCCCTGGAGCGCTGGTCGTTCCCGGAGCGGAAGGTCACCACCATCGTCGAGAAGGTCGGCGGCTACGCCGTCTCCGGTGACGGCGAGCGCCTGGTGGTCAAGCACCAGGACTCCGTGACCGTCACCCCGGCCACCCGAAAGCCGGGCGAGGACGACGACGAGGTCGTGTCCGTGGACCTCGGCCGGCTCCGGTTCGAGCTCGACCCGTCCGCCGAGTGGCGCCAGATGTTCGACGAGAACGCCCGCCTCATGCGCGACCACTTCTGGCGCGCGGACATGGATGGCGTGGACTGGGACGGAGTCGTGGCGCGGTGGCGCCCGGTCGTCGACCAGGTCCGCAGCCACGACGACCTGGTGGACGTGCTCTGGGAGACCGTCGGCGAGCTGAACACCTCCCACGCCTACGTGATGCCCTCCCGGCCGCTCGGGAACGAGGACCGCCGCCTGGGCCTGCTCGGGGCGGACCTGTCCCCGGCCGACGACGGGTGGCGGATCGACCGGATCCTGCCCGGTGAGTCCAGCGAGCCGGACGCCCGCTCGCCCCTGCGCGCGGCCGGAGTGGACGCGCGCGACGGCGACCTCCTCACCGCCGTCGACGGCGTCCCGGTGGACCCGGCAGTCGGCCCGGCGGCGAACCTGGTCGGTGCGGCGGGCAAGCCGGTCGAGCTGACCCTGCGGCGCGACGGGGGCGAGCGCCGCGTGGTGGTCGTGCCGCTGGCCGACGAGGAGATCATCCGGTACCAGGACTGGGTCCGCTCACGGCGCGAATACGTCCGCGAGCGCAGCGGTGGCCGCCTGGGCTACCTCCACGTGCCGGACATGATGAGCTACGGCTGGGCACAGCTGCACCGCGACCTCCGCCTCGCCAGCCGGGCCGAGGGCATCGTCGCCGACGTGCGGTACAACCGCGGGGGCCACACCAGCGAGCTCGTGGTGGCGCGCCTCGCCGCGCGGGTGGTCGCCTGGGGCACCGCCCGGCACGAGGACGATCCCGGCACCTACCCGAACCGGGCGCCCCGCGGACCCGTCGTGCTGGTCGCCAACGAGTTCTCCGGCTCCGACGGCGACATCGTCAACGCCGCCTCCCAAGCGCTCGGCGTCGGCCCGGTGGTGGGTGTGCGCACGTGGGGCGGCGTCGTCGGGATCGACGGTCGCTTCGACCTCGTGGACGGCACCGTCGTGACGCAGCCGCGGTACGCGTTCTGGCTCGAGGGCAAGGGCTGGGGCGTGGAGAACCACGGCGTGGACCCGGACATCGAGGTGGTCCACCCGCCCGGCCAGATCTTCGCCGACGACGACCCGCAGCTCGACCGGGCGATCAAGGAGTCGTTCGTGCTGCTGAGGAAGCGGCCGGCTGCCACGCCGCCACCGTTGCCGAAGCCCAAGGTCCGCTGAGGCGGTCCCCGGACGGTACGAGCGGGGAACCGCCCGACTGCGCCCGAGAGCCGTGTCGGTCGTCGGGCGCGGCAGACCTGGACCGGCGGCGCCGCGTACGGGCTCGGGGCCATACGGTGAGCTCATGCCTTTGCGCGTCGCTCACGTCAGTCTGCACACGTCGCCGGGGGACGACCCCGGGGCGGGAGATGTCGGCGGGATGAACGTGGCTGTCCGGCACACCGCCGCGGAGATGGCCGCCCGGGGGCATCTGGTCGAGATCCTCACGCGCTGGACGTCCCCGCAGGCGCCTGCCGAGATGGAGCTCGCCCCCGGCGTGCTCCTGCGGCAGCTGCGGGTCGGACCACCGGAGCCTCGAGACAAGGGCGACCACGAGCAGTACGTCGCCGAGTTCGCCGACGCGCTGGCCACGCTCGAGCCCTACGACGTCGTCCACTCGCACCACTGGTTCAGCGGGATTGCCGCTCTCGAGCAGGCACACCTGGCCGGCACACCACACGTGCAGAGCTTCAACAGCATCGCTGCTCCGGCAGGCACCCCGCTGTCATCGGGCGAGCGGCCGGAGTCACCCGGGCGGCTCGGCGGCGAGGCACACCTGGCCGCGACGTCGGACGCAATCGTCGTCGCCAGCCGAGCCGAGCGGACCACCGTGGTCGACCGGCTCGGCGCCGACCCGGCCCGAGTGGTCCAGGTGACGCCGGGCGTCGACTCCCGCCAGTTCCGCCCCGCCGCCCACGGGCGCGGCGACTACATCCTCGCGGCGGCGCGCCTCGAGCCGCTGAAGGGTCTGGACCTGGCGATCGAGACCCTCGCCGCGCTCGACCCCGCGGAGCGGCCACGGCTGGTCGTCTCGGGCGGCGCCACCTCCGGCTTCAGGGACTACCCGGGCAGGCTGCTCGACCTGGCGGCACGCCTCGGCGTAGCGGAGGACGTAGAGCTCGCCGGTCCGCAGAGCCGCACCGCGCTCGCTGACCTCATGGCGGGGGCCCGGCTACTGCTCGTGCCGTCGCACTCCGAGACGTTCGGGCTGGTCGCGCTGGAGGCCCAGGCCTGCGCCACCCCCGTGGTCGCCGCCGACTCCGGCGGCCTGCGGGACGCGGTCGCCGACGGTGTCACCGGTGTCCTCGTGCCGGGGTGGGACCCCGATCGCTGGGCCGCCGAGCTAAGGGCGCTGCTGAGCGACACCGCCCGTTGCGAACGGCTGGGTGCCGCTGGGCGCGAGCGAGCGCTCCTGCACACCTGGGGACGCACCGCGGCGCGCACCCTCGACGTCTACGGGTCGCTGCTGCCCGCGCCGGCGCGGTGCCGAGGAGCGTGACGCGTTCGTCCGAGCGGGCTGCCCCAGGCCCAAGGGCTGGAGCGTGGAGGACCACGGTGTGGAACCACGTGCTACTTCCGGGATTCGCGCACGTGCAACACGATCGCGGCAGGCTCGGCCCGTAGGAGAGTGTGACTCTGGCACGGCGTGCACGACGTCCATCACCGCGCGGTACGACCCGGCTTCGCCCCGGGCGTGGGGAACGAGTGCCGCGGCCGCATAGGCGACCGTGGCGGGCGCTCCTTCGGAGCTGAGCAATGCCTCGCTGGCGGCGCGGTTGCCGACGCTGAACGCCGCATCCCACAGCCCCGCGTCAAAGCGCGCATAAGCGAGCTGGGCACGCCCGTACACGGCGGTCGCCGGATGGATCCACTCGGCATGGTTGTCGACAAAGTCCAGATCTTCCAGGGCCCCGGGCCGGCATCCGGTGCGTCGCCGCTCGGGGCCGCGGGCAGCCAGCATCACGGCACGGCTGGACGTGGTTCCGGGGATCGACTCCAGTGTTGCCAGGTCCTTGCTGAACCACGACTCCGAGTCGGTCAGGATGCCCGGCCCCTCCTCGGCTATGGCGCGCCACATTCGTAGCAACGCCCGAACGTTGGTGAGATCGACGGCGGTGCTAGCGCCCGCAGGTCGCCTCTCCGCCGCGCGACCGTCACCGTCCAACATGGTCTCGTGCTCCCACAGGAGCTCGTCGGTCCGACTGAGGAGGTCGACGGCGCGCCCCAGGAGACCCCGGAGAGCCGCGATGGTGCTCAGGTCGGCGAGCGCCTCCGCGTAGACGAGAAGCACGTCGGTGTCGCCAGGACGTATGGCGCCGGCGGAGTCCAGCTCGCGGAACGCCTCGTCGGCCCGTCCCGCCTCCACGTGGATCCGTACCAGAGCCGCGCTACGCGCCATCCCGTGCGGCAACAGCTCGAGCAGATGGTGGTGGTCGACCAGCAGGTCGGTACGTCGGGCCCTGACTGCAGTACGCGTCAGCAGCGCCGCAGTCGGTTCCTCCTGACGCACGCGGAAGGCTGCCCGGGCGAACGTCACCGCCGTCGGCAGATCCTGCCTGTCCAGAGCATCGCGACATACCGCGCTCAGCTCGGTGACCAGTTCATCGCTCACGGGCGATGTCGCCCTGAGTTGGGTCAGCTCGGCCCGATGGACCAGCACATCCCGGCGACTACCTCCGCGCTCGACGAGCCGCTGGTGCAGATCGGCGCGTTCGGCCGGAGTGAGAAGGCTCTGAACGGCCCGCGCCGTGATGCCGTACCGCAGTCTCGCTCGCCCCGAGACGGTGGTGACCAAGGCCGTGTCGAACAGCTCATCGACGTCCACCTGCGGGATCTCGAGTGCCCGGGCGATCTGCGCGAAGGCCATGGGTGCGACTGTGAGGGACAGCAGGGCGATGACACGGCGCGTCGTCGGCCCGTACTCGTCGAGCACGTTCGCAACAACCTGCTGGTACGCCTCGACCGGTCCCTGCGGGGCGTGGATGGAGGTGATCACCTGCTCGATGTTGCGGCCCTCCCCCGTGGTGCGGCCCGAAGCCACGCCACGACAGCCGCGACGAACTGGGGAAAGCCATCGGTCGCCTCCTGTACACGTCTGGCCACAGCCATGCCGACGGGCAGATCGGTCGCCTCCCGCAGAATCCCGCGTATCTCCTCCGCCGTGAACGGCGCCAGGACGCAGTGCACTGCCTCGGCCTTCGTATCTGCCAGCCGGCTGAACCGCCGAAGGTCGGCGCGATCACTGCTGCGCATGGTCACCGGGTTGAACATCGGCACCGGCTCCATGTCACGGATGACGTCGAAGAAGATGTCGGCGCTCATCGTGTCGACCCAATGGAAGTCCTCCACAGCCACGACGATCGGAGCTTCGATGGAGTCTGCTGCGGCCTGAACTCGCGCCTGCAGGCCTTCGCGGTCCTGCCGGGCACGATTCCGGTGCGGTTTGCGCAGCAGCTGGCGTGCGGCGAAACCGGCCCGCCCTCGATCGTCAGCGTCGAGATAGATAATGACGCGCCGAGATTCCGACATCATGGCGACGGCTTGGTTCAGCAACGTCGTCTTACCGATCCCCGGCGGGCCCTCGATGAGGACGTAGCGCGGCTCGCGCTGCGCACCGCACTCGCGAACCGCGACGGATATAGATTGCAGTTCCTCGCGCCGCCCGATGAAGGTCGGTAACGACTCCACAATGCTCCCCCCCGGGTGCGCGTTGACGGTCTCACGGCAGACTACGTCGGTAGAGCGACGCTCGTGCGGCGAAGGAATTGTTCCGCGATGCCGCGGAGAACTCACCCTTGCGACCGCGGCGACGGGTGGTGTCCTGGACCCGGCGGCGGGGCGGGGCGCTTCCGACCACGATCCCGCGATCCCGTGTCCACAAGCCTGGACGCACGTGTCGGATCTCCCTCATAGGCTGAGCACCGTTGTGCGCCGGGAGGCGCTCGGTTGGTGCGACGTTCCAGGAGGTGCCGGTGGACCTGACGGCGGTGCGGGCCCTCGGCGAGCAGCTGCTCGCCGAGCACGGGCTCGACGGGTGGCAGCTACGGTTCGACAACGCCAAGCGCCGCGCCGGCGCGTGCCGGTTCGACGCACGGGTCGTCTCACTCTCCCGCCACCTCATGGCGCTCTACACCGAGGAGCACGTCCGGGACACCGTGCTGCACGAGATCGCCCACGCCCTCGTCGGTCCCGAGCACGCTCACGACGCCGTCTGGCGGGCACAGGCGCGGCGGATCGGCTGCAGCGGGGAGCGGCTTGTCGATGCCGACGCCCCCCGGCCGCCCGCCCCCTGGCGCGGCACCTGCCCGCGCGGCCACACCTACGACCGGCACCGCCGCCCCTCCCGGCCGGCCAGCTGCGCCCGCTGCTCCCGAGGCTTCAACATCGACTTCCTGCTCAGCTGGACCTACCGCGGCCAGGAGGCCTCCCCCGGCCCGGTCTACGAGCGCGAGCTGGCGCGGCTGCTGGGCGCCGCCGGCGGCTCGACCCGACTGGCCGGCCTGGAGCCGGCCTGAGCACCCGTGGCAGGTGACCGACCCGCGCGCAGCGCGCTCCGCCGTCGTGAGGCATTGACCGGGTACGCGCTGCTCGTCCCGAGCCTCATCGGCGTCGGCGGGTTCCTGCTCGTCCCGGTGGTGCTCGTCCTGCTGATCTCGCTCGCCGAGTGGGACCTGATCTCCCGGCCGCTCTGGGCGGGGCTGGACAACTACGCGGACCTGGCCGGCTCCGAGGCGTTCTGGAACTCGCTCTGGGTGACGGCGAAGTTCACGCTCATGGCCCTGCCGACGTCGATCGCGGTGGCGCTACTGCTCGCGCTGGCCATCAACCGCGGCCTGCCGGGCACCTCGGCGCTGCGGGTGATCTACGTGCTGCCGTGGGTGTGCGCCCCGCTGGCTCTCGGCGTGGTCTGGCGGTGGCTGTTCGACCCCAGCACCGGGGCGGTCAACGCGCTGCTCGGCCAGCGGGTGGAGTGGATGTCGGACCCGGCGCTGGCGCTTCCGGCGGTGGCGTTCGTGTACGTGTGGTCCACGGTCGGGTACATCTCGTTGTTCTTCCTGGCCGGTCTGCAGCAGATCCCCCCGTCGGTCTACGAGGCCGCCACGATCGACGGCGCGGGGCGGGTGCGGACGTTCTACTCGATGACGCTGCCGCTGCTACGACCGACGACGTTCTTCGTGTCCGTCACCTCGGTCATCGCCTCCTTCCAGGTCTTCGACCTCGTCTACGGCCTCACCGGCGCCGCCCGCGGCTACCCCGCCGGATCGACCGACGTCATCGCCGCGCACATCTACGACGAGGCGTTCGTCGCGCTGCGCCTGGGCCGGGCATCGGCGATGGCGGTGGTGCTGCTCGTGGTGCTGGTCACCGTCACCCTTGTCCAGCAGCGGTACTTCAGCCGCCGGATCACCTATGACATGACATGACCCGACAACCGACGACGTCCCCGACAACGGTGCCCCCGACGACGGCACGGCCGGCCACCCCGCGGAGCCGGCCGCCGACGTCGCCGCGCACCGCGCGCCGGCTCGCGAACGCCCTGACGTACCTGCTGCTGCTCGCGGGCGCTGCGGTGGTGGTCGGCCCGTTCGTGTTCTCGGTGATGACGGCGCTGAAGGCGCCGGAGCAGTTCACCACCACGGTCCCGCTGTCGCTGCCGGACCCGGTGACGGCCGGCAACTTCACGACCCTGTTCACCGACACCTACGACTTCGTCGTGCCCATCGCGGTGACGGCCCAGATGGTGCTCGTGCTCGTCGCCGGTCAGCTGGTCTCCTCCGTGCTCGCCGCGTACGCCTTCGGCACGCTGCGCTTCCCCGGCAGGGAGGTCATCTTCTGGACCTACCTGGCCACGCTGATGATCCCCGCCGTGGTGACGATGATCCCGCTGTACTCCATGCTCACGGCCGCCGGCCTGCGCAACACCTTCGCCGGGCTCGTGGTGCCGTTCCTGCTCGGCAGCCCCTACGCGATCTTCCTGCTGCGTGAGAACTTCCGGTCCACCCCGGCCGAGCTGCTCGACGCCGCCACCATCGACGGTGCCGGCGTCCTGCGCCGGCTCTGGTACGTCATGCTGCCGATGAATCGGCCGATCCTCGCCACGCTGCTGCTCATCACCGTCGTCACCCAGTGGAACAGCTTCATCTGGCCGTCGATCATCGCGCCGGCACCCGAATGGAACGTCATCACGGTGGCGACCGCGTCGCTGCAGAGTCAGTACGCGGGGAACTGGACGCTCGTGATGGCGGCCACGACGATCGCCCTCGCGCCGCTGGTCGTGCTGTTCCTCGTCTTCCAGCGGCAGATCACGCGTTCGATCGGAATCGGTCTGCGATAACCTCGCCCGAGATCACGTTCGGTCACTGTCCGCCGTGGCGCCCGGTCCGCCACGGGGCGGGGCACTAGGTTGACGAACGAGTCCAGTGGTCTTGACAGCCGGGTCCAATGGCCTGGGCTCAGGGGGAACGCCAAGGAGGGCCGATGGGAACCGCGCGCCGACGCCGCCGCGTCCAGGGCACGACGGCGGCCGCCGCGGCTGCCCTCGCCTTGGCCGCCTGCTCACCCGGTGCCACCAACAGCTCGGCGGAGGACGACGACGCACTCGCCAGCGGCGCCACGACCGTGACGTTCCGCCTGTGGGACGAGGTCGCAGCGCCCGCGTACGCGGAGTCCTTCGACGCGTTCACGGCCCAGAACCCCGACATCCAGGTCGAGATCGAGACGGTGCCGTGGGCTGACTACTGGGAGCGGCTGCCGCTGGACATCAGCTCGGGTGAGATGGCGGACATCTTCTGGACCAACACCTCGAACTTCGGCCGGTACGCCGACAGCGGGGACCTCATCAACATCAGCGACGCGATCGGCGACGACCATGACAAGTGGGTCGAGTCGGTGACCGACCTGTACGAGCGGAACGGCTCCCTCTGGGGGGTACCCCAGCTGTGGGACTCCATCGCGCTGTACTACAACACCCAGCTCGTCGAGGACGCCGGCGTGGATCCGACCGAGCTGACGTGGCAGCCGCCCGCGGACGAGGGCCAGGCGGTCGGCCCCAACGACACGCTGCTCGCGGCGTCGCGAGCACTGACCACGGACACCGAGGGCCGCCATCCCGGGGACGAGGGTTTCGACCGCGGCTCGACGGCGGTCTACGGCTTCAACGCCCAGGCCGACCTGCAAGCGATCTACCGGGACTTCCTGGCGCAGAACGGCGCCCAGTTCCAGGAAGGCGACGAGTTCGCGTTCGCCACGCCCGAGGGCGAGGAGGCCTTCCAGTACCTCGTGGACCTCATCAACACCCACCACGTGGCGCCGTCGGCCGCCGACACGAACACCAACCCGAACGTCACCCGGGACCTCTTCCTCCAGGGCCGGCTCGGTCTGTTCCAGTCGGGTCCGTACAACCTGCGCCGCATCGCTGACAGCGCCGAATTCGAGTGGGGACTCGCGCCGTTGGTCGAGGGGCCCGAGGGTCGGATCAGCGTGGTCCACGGCGTGGCGGCCGTCGGCAACGCCAACAGTGACAACGTCGAGGCCACCACCGAGGTGCTGCGCTGGCTGGGTTCGGCGGACGGACAGTCGGCACTTGCCAGCCAGGGTGTGGCCTTCCCGGCCGCTGTAGCCGCCCAGGAGACGTTCGTCGACTACTGGGCCGAACGCGGCGTCGACGTGCAGGTCTTCATCGACGCGGCACAGGAGCCAACCGCACCAGCTCCGGTGGGCCCCGACGTCAACGCCGGGCTCAACGCGGTGGCACCGATCCTGCAGGACATGTTCCTCGGGGACATCCCCGTGGCGAGGGCACTGCAGCAGGCGCAGGAGGCGGGCAACGAGGCGATGGAGGATTAGCGAGGCTCAGCGGGAGCTCGCCAGGGTGCGCAGCCAGGTCCGGACGTCGGCCGGTGAGCTCAGACGCACGAGGTCGAGGTGCGGCAGCTCCGCGGCGAGGCGTTCGGGCAGGTCGTCGAGGCTGTGGCGGCGGTCCCACGCCCACCGGAGGATGTGGTCCTCCTTGCTGAGTACGGTCCGCAGGGGCGGCTCGACGTTCTTCGAGTCCCAGACCGCCTCGCGCTTCAGCCGTCGGATCAGCGTGCGGCGGGTCACCCGGTGCATGCGCACACGCACCGGTAGGTCCAGCCACACCATGAGCTGCGCACGTGCACCGGTCAGCGGTCGGACCGCCCGATACTGCCACTCCGTCACCCAGGCCTCCGACGCCACGAGCTCCTCGACGTCGGGCAGGAACGACTCGCGGGTCGTCCAACCGGGGCCCCAGTACAGATTGTCCAGCTCGGTGTGCGGTATCTGCAGCGTCTCGCCGATGTGGCCCGCGAGGGTCGTCTTGCCCGCTCCGGCGGTGCCGGCGACGAGGATGCGAGTGACGTCGGGTCGGACCGGGTCGGTGGGGCCGAGCGTGCGCACGTTCGAAGGGTAGCCGGGGCGTCAGGCACTCCGGCCTCGCGCGGCCAGGGCGCACACACCGAGCACGATCAGGACAGCGGCGAGTAGAGCCGGGATCGCCACCTGGGCACCGGTCCATGGCAGCTCGCCGCCGTCGTCGTGCTGGCCCCGGTCGCCCGGCGCCCCCTGGTCCCTGCCCGGTGCGCCCGCGCCATCCTGACCGTCCGTGCCGTCGGGACCGCCCATACCGTCGTCGTCTCCGTCGGACCCCGGGGCCGGTGAGGCCGTGGGCTCACTGGTCGGTTCGTCCGACGGGTCCTCGGGCGACGGCGTGGTGGGCTCCTCGGTGGGCGGATCCGTCGGGTCCGGAGGCGTTCCGTCCTCGGCGGCGACCGTGACCGGCAGCTCGGCCACCGTCCCGTTCACCGCCACCGTCAGGACGGCCTCCCCGGGGCTGACCGCCGTGAGGGTGCCCGTGGCGGGGTTGTAGCGAAGCGCAGCGCCCGAGGCCTCGAGGACCATCGCGTCACCCGCCCGAGCCGTGTGACCGTCGTCGATCGTGACGCCCTGGCCCGTCCAGTCGCCGGAGACCGGCCAGCCGACGGGGACCTCACGGCCACCCTGCAGGATCGTCGCACCGACGGCTGCCTGGTCACCGACCTCCATGGCCTCCGGTCCGGTGATCCAGAGGTCGTCGACGTGCGCGTTCACCTGGGCGCGCATCCACGCCAGCCGGGCGCCGGGGACGTCCGGCACGCGACCCACGTCCCCGGCGGCAGGGTTGACGCCCAGCATCATCCAGCCGGTGAAGCCACCGTTGTCGGGCGTCGAGCTCGGGTTCTTCCCGGAGTTCCCGGAGATGACGTAGCTGACGCCCTCGGAGCTGCTGGCGTGGAAGACGCCCACGTGGCCGGCGATGTAGGCGGCCGACTTGCCGGAGTTCTCCCGGAAGTCCGCGAGCTTCTCCTCCAGCGCCGCGGCCTCCACCCGGTCGCCGAGCTGGCTGGCGTCGTCGGGCAGCGGGTCCTGGGTCGGGTGGTGGGCGAAGACCATGACGCCCGACACGCCGGGGTCGTTCGCCGCCGAGTCGAGCTCCTGCTCGAGCATCCGGAGCTGGTCCATCCCACCCCCGCTGAGGGTGCCGGTGGACGAGTCCAGCGTGATGACGCGGGTCCGGTCGAGAGTCAGGGACTGGTGCGTCGGCCCGAACTCCTCGACGAAGTTCGCGATCGCGCCGCCCATGATCTCGTGGTTGCCGGGGACGTAGACCCAGGGCACGGCGTCGCCCACCTCTTCGGTCAGCACGGTCCGCGCGAGCGCGAAGTCCGCCGGGGTGGCCTCGTCCACGAGATCGCCGTTGATGACGAGGAGATCCGGCTCGGCGGCGACGATCTCCCGCAGCGTGCGGCGCGCGGCCTGGACGAGGTCGCTGTCCGGGTTGCGTGCGACGAACTGGGCGTCCGACATGACGGCGACCTGCAACGGCCGGTCGGCGACGGTGCCGTCCGTGACGATCACCGGGTCGTGCACCGGCTCCTGCACCGGTGGGTCGACCTGGGCGGACACGATCACGGAGATCGGACCGATGACGACCTCGCCCTGATACTGGGCCTGCGGACGCGTCTCCATCATGCGGACCCGCTCCAGGGTCAGCGGGTACGCCGTCCCGGCCGGGACCGGGAACGTGACCTGCTGCCACCCCTCCCACGTGACCATCGGTCCGTCGAGGTTCGTGACCACGCCGTCGCCCGTGCTCACCTGCAGCCGCGGCCACTCGCCGTTGCCGGAGCCGTGCATCCACATGGTCACCGCGCGGGGCTGACCCGGCAGCTCCAGGGGTTCGGGGGCGACCGCGTAACCGCCGCGCGTGGCAGTGGCCCGGGTGAAGTCGTAGCTCATGCGCAGGCCGTCAGCGCCGTCGGGCCCGGGTGCCGGCGCGACCTCTCCGGTCGCTCTGGCGGAGGCGAAGCTCCAGTCCGCCGCGGCCGACATGTCGGCCACCTGGAGCTCCTCCGACCCGGCGGTCACCGCGATCTCGATCTGATGACCGGCGACCGAGAGGCACACCGTCCCGGCGCCGTCGCCCGACTGTGCGGTGATGCGAAGGGCGTCCAGACCTTCGGGCTCGACCGTGAACCCCTCCGGTGCGTCGATCACCAGGTCACGGACCTCGATCGGTGCGGCGTGCCCGTCGGCGTCGTACCCGGTCACCTCGACGACGGCGGAGCTCCCGGCGGCCTCGAGCGCGACCACGTTCTGCGAGGCGCCCACGTGATCCAGCTCGCCGAGCACCTCCAGCTGCGTGCTGGCAGTCAGGTCCCCGACCGCGTACCGCACGCTTGCCGTGCCCCGGTGCTCGCCGCGCACGACGGCGGTCGCACCGTCGGACTCGGCCACGCTGACGGCGCTCGACGCCGCGGTGAACTCGCCGTCCGCGCTCACCGGCGCCAGGTTCCCGTCCAGGCCGGTGCCACGCAGCGTGCGGTGCAGACCGGGCACCACGTGGGCCGCCCCGTCGCGGTCGCTGCTCGGCGAGACCGCCACGTCCTGCAGCGCGCCGCTCTCGGCGGTGCTGCGGAACACCAGCGCGTTCGGCACGGGCCGCTCGGAACCGTCGGAGGGTCGGTTCATCACCTCCGCGGCTGTCGCGCCTGCCCTGCGGGCGACCATCGTCGTCGAACCGCCGCCGTCGAGGTTGACGGCGTCCGTGGCACCCATGTCCAGCAGCAGCTGGGCCAGCTCGGCCAGCGACATGCCGCGGCCGAAGTGCGCCCGCCCGTCCAGGGCGACGACGAACAGCTCGGTGCCGTCCGGTCCTACGCCGACCGCGGTGCGCGGGTGCACCGCTCCGTCGTCGGCCACGACGGCGCCGTCGGCGAGCAGCACGTCACTGCCGGTGACGGCGACGTCCGCGGGCATCGACGCCTCGACGGCGACCTCGACCGGGTCCCCGGCCTCCAGGTCTGCCAGGAGCTCGGCGCCATCCTCACGGCCGAGCAGCAGCTCCTGCCCGCCAGCGATCTCCGGCGCGTCGAGCACACCGGCACCCGGGTCCTCGATGACCTCGCTGACCTCGCCGTCGTCCACGACGGCCACCGCGATCTGCCCGGAAACTTGCTCCGGCCCGCCGACCGGACGCGTCAACGTGTGGCTGCCCCATCCGGAGGTGTACAGACCGACACCGTCCTCGGGCAGGTGCGGCGTGTTGACCCCGGCGACCGCGTGCTCGACGCCGTCGACGGTGAAGGTCGCCTCGGTCGTCAGCTCGCCGATGCTCGCCACGCCCTCCGAGACGGCGAGCGCCGGGTAGGGCGTGGAGGTGCCGTTGAGGACGCCGCCGGAGCCGAACGCGGTGCCGCGGGCGGCGTTGGAGTAGTTGATGTCGAAGAAGTCACCGTTCACTCCAACGACCGCGCCGGAGCGGGCCACGTGCTCGGAGACCGGCACCGGCTCGGTGACGGTCCCCGAGTTGACGACGTCGGCCTCGAGGCTGCCGACCGAGAGGTCGGCGTGCAGGACCGCACCCGCGGTCCAGCCCTCGTCCTCCAGGCGCGAGAACCGCGTGACGTCCAGCCCGGGTGCCACCCGGTCCGTCTCCGCGCTGGCGAACACACCGTCGGCCACCAGGTCCATGTCGTCGCGGGTGTCGGGTTGCGCGGCGGCGGGCGGGACCAGCAGCGGTACGGCGAGCAGGCTCGGGGCCAGCAGCGCCAGCAGGGCGGGACGAGCGAGGCGGGAGGTGTGTCTGGGCACGGCGGAGCAGCTCCAAGGATCGGTGACGTGGCAAGGGTGACGCCTCGTGGTGTCCGCCAGGTGAGGAGAATCTGAACGGCGCGGGCTACAGACCGCTCCAGCGCTCGATGCGTGGGTCCAGGACGTCGGTCATGTCGATGACGATGTCGGCGCGGCCCAGCGGGTCGGCGATCTTGCGGTAAAGCTCGAGTGCCGGCAGGTAGCGCTCTCGGTAGCGTGCCTCGACCTCGTCGCGGTCGTCGTCCTCGTCGACCCGGGCGAGCACCCGCTCCATCGTCACGGACTCGGAGACCGAGAGGTAGACGGTGACGTCCCAGAGTTCTTCGAGCTCGGGACGCAGCAGACTCATGCCGTCCACCAGCAACACGGTGCCCGGCCTCTCGTGCTGCGGGTCGCCGACGATGATCTGTCGGAGTCGGCCGATCGGGTAGGCGTGCTCGTACACCCAGCGCGGGTCCGGTGCGCGGCGCAGCACCGGAGGAAGGAGCAGATCGTCAGCACTGAACCGGCGCAGCTCGGCACCTTCCCGCAGCAGCGGGTGGAGCAGCCCGTCGAGATCCCAGGAGAACTTCGTCTTGCCTGCGGCGTCGGGCCCGTCGATCGCGACGCGCAGGATCTGAGCCTGAGCGGCGCGCTCGGCCAACCCCCTCGCCACGCGCTCGAGCAGCCGCCTGCGCTGCGGCGACATTGCCATAGCCCGATCGTATGGCTCCACGCCGGTCCCACAACCGGTGGCACGGGCTCCCGGCACCACCAGACGTCACACCAGCAGCAGGACCCCACCGAGGGCCAGCCCGGCCGCCACCACGGACGCGACCAGCCCGAGCAGCAGCGCCGGACCGCCGCGGCGCACCAGGGCCGCGACGTTCACACCGGACCCCAGACCGACCATCGCGACGGTGAGCAGCACCGTCGAGGCGGTCGCTGCGCCGTCGAGCACAGGGCCCGGGAGCGGCACGAACGACCGGACGACGACGAGTGCGAGGAACCCGAGCACGAACGCGGGCACGAGTGCAGGCCCGGCGACCCTCGGGGACGAGGCCTGGCCGTCGAGCACCGCGTCGGCGGACTCCACGGCCGCCCGCCGGTCCAGCTCCCGGCGAGCACGCCGCGCCGCGGCGTACCCGACCGCGGCCACGAGCGGTGCCAGCAGCACGACCCTGCCGAGCTTGGTGACCACCGCCGTCGCCAGTGCTGCCTCCCCGACCAGTCCCCCCGCCGCTACCACCTGCCCCACCTCGTGGATACCGGCACCGAGCCAGACCCCGCTCGCGTGCGCGTCAAGGGCAAGCGCCCCCGCGAGGGGAGGCAGCACCAGCATGGCGAGCGTCCCGAAGATGGTCACGGCGGCGACGGCGGTCGCGGCGTCGGCCTGGACATCCTCGCGGTCGCGGCCCTCTTCCCCCGAGGCCACGGCCGCCATGGCGGCGACGGCGGAGGCGCCGCACACCGCGGTGCCCGTCGCGAGCAGCAGCCGGAGGGTGCGCGGCACCCGCATCAGTCTGCCGACCAGCAGCGTGAGGATCCAGGTTCCGGCCACGGTCAGCACGATGACGGCGATGGCGCCCCATCCGAGGTCGAGGACCTCGACGACGGACAGCTGCAGGCCGAGGAGGACGACACCCAGCCGCAGGACCGACCGGGCGGAGAAGCGCAGGCCTTCCTCGGCGCGCGGGGGGACGAGCCCGAGGTTCCGCAGCAGGGCGCCGAGGACGATTGCCACGAGGAGTGCCGAGACCAGCGGCACCACGCGGTTCACCACCAGCGCCGCGACGGCGACGGTGACGGTGAGCGCGAGACCGGGCGCGCGACGGGCGAAGGCGTGACGCACCGATCCAGCATGCCGTCCCGCGCCGCCGAGCCGTCGAGCCGTCCATCGGGCGTCGACGACGGCACGCAGGCCCGTCGTCGTGCTTCAGTAGCGGCGTGGGCACGTCAGGGCGAGGAGGGGGGCGTTCACCCGCGCAGCGGCGCGCGGTGCGCCGCCGGGTCCGGCTCATGCGCCTCACGGTCGTGCTTCTGCTGCTGGTCGCGACGGCGGCCACCGTGGACGCGCTCAACGGTCCCCCGCCGTACACGGTCACCCACGACGTCGGCCCCTGGGTGGAGCTTCCCCCGCCGCCGGAGCCATGGCCCGGTGGCGGCGGGGGATGCACGGTGCCGGACCCGACGGGCAGCGAGGGCTGCGTCACCCCGGCGACGGCGTGGCTGATCGAGCAGCTCCGGCCCGCGTTCGGCGACGCCCCGATCACCTGCTGGTCCGAGCACTCGTGGAATCCCGACTCCGACCATCCGGACGGCCGTGGCTGCGACCTCTTCTACGGCACCGCCGGCGAGTTCGCCTCCGGTCCGGACCTCCTCGCCGGATGGACCGCCGCGCAGTGGCTGCGGGTCAACGCCGACGCGCTGCACGTCCACTACGTGATCTGGCAGGGCCGCATCTGGCAGTCAGGACACCCGGAGCTCGGCTGGGCGCCCTACGACGGCGGTGGGGCGTACGACCCCGACGACGCCACCGGCGGGCACTACGACCACGTCCACGTCTCGGTGCGGGAGAACTAGCAATTATTGCATTAGATGTAAGCGTTGGTGGCCGGGATCACGCGGATCCCTGGTCAGGTAAGGGTATCAGCGGACCGCGACCAGAGCCGCCGAAGCGGCTCCTGGCCAGGGGAACGCGGCACCGATTACATTAGATGTACTTTTCTTACATTAGATGTAAGACTGTCGGCGTGGACTTCGAGGACGGGACCCGACCTGGATCGGTGACAGCGCTGCGGCCGGGCAACGTGGCGTTGCTGCGCCCAGCGGAGCAGGTCTTCGATGACATGCTCACCGGGTGGTCGGCGCAGCAGTCGTCGCGGATGCTGAACCCGAAGACGATCCAGGCACGGTTGGCGCAGGTGCGCCGGTTCGCCGGGTTCTGCGGGAGCCTGCCGTGGGAGTGGACACCGGCGGACGTCGAGGAGTGGACGACCGAGCTTGTCTCCGGCGACAAGCCGTGCGCGCACGGCACGATCCGCTCCTATCAGAACGCGATGGCGTTGTTCTGCGACTTCCTCACCGACCGCCGCTACGGGTGGATCGAGCGGTGCGAGGAGCTGTTCGGCACGCACCCGGTGCAGGTTTGCCATGAGTGGAACACCGCGATCCACACCGGTGATCACGAGGCGCGCCCGGCGGTGCGGCCCTTGTCGCGGAGTGAGGTGCAGACCTTCTTCGACTATGCCGATGATCGCGTCGACCAGGCCCGCACGCGGGGCAAGAAGGGCTGGAAGTCGGTGTTCCGTGACGCGACGCTGTTCAAGAAGATCACCGCCTTCGGGTTGCGCCGTCGCGAGGTCGGGATGCTCGACCTGCACGACTTCACCCGCAACCCGACCGCGACCGAGTTCGGCCGGTTCGGGGTCTGCAACGTCCGCTGGGCCAAGGCCAGTCGCGGTTCCCAGCCTCGGCGGCGGGCGGTTCTGGCGGTGTTCGACTGGACCCGGCCGGTGATCGAGGAGTACGTCACCGACGTGCTGCCGCTGTTCGACGTCGCTGATGCCGCGATGCTCTGGCCGACCGAACGGCAGTCACGGATCACGGGCAGCTACATCGGGATGCGGTTCGCCGAGTACCGCGATGACCTCGGCTTCGACGCCGCGCTGCACCCGCACTGTCTGCGGCACTCGTATGTGACGCATCTGATCGAGGACGGCTTCGACCCGCTGTTCGTCCAGCAGCAGGTCGGGCACCGCTGGGGCTCGACCACCGCCCTCTACACCGGCGTGTCCGGTGACTACCGCAACCGCACCCTGCGTCGCGCCCTGGACGCGGCGTTCGTCCCGCCCGCTATCGAGGAAGGCTGATCCTGATGACGAAGACCGTCGCCTACCACTGGCACCTGCGCAAGGTGATGAACGAGCACGGCATCAACGCGACCACTGACCTGGTGCCGCTGTTGGCCGAGCGGGGCGTGGTGATGACCTCCACTCAGGTCTACCGGATCGTCACCGGTGAGCCCGAGCGGTTGAACATGCGGCTGCTCGCGGCGCTCTGCGACATCTTCGATGTCACCCCGAACGACCTGATCGAGCCCTACGTCGCCACCAGCTCGCGGCGTGGTCGCAAGACGGGCACCACCGGCACTACGCCGCCGAAGCCGAGCAAGAGCCGTCCGACCCGTGCTGTGATCAAGCCTGCCGGGGACTGACCGGCCGGGATGGCGAGCACGATCGTCCACGGCGCCTGTTTCCGCTGCGGACGGGTGAAGAACCTGCGCTGGAACCACTCCCTGGACCGAGGCGAATGCCGGGCATGCCGCGCCCGCCGCGCACCGCAGGAGACCTGCACCGGCTGCGGGAAACAGCGGCGGGTCAATGCCCGCACCGACGATGGTGGCGCGCTCTGTGTGACCTGCTACGCCCGCACCCGCACCGCCGAGGATGCCTGCGACGAGTGCAGCAGCATCGGCCCGCTGACCACCCGCGTCGGTGGCAAGTCCGATGGCTCGCGGAATCTCTGCGTCCGCTGCTACCGGAACCCGCGCCGGGAATGCGGCATCTGCGGGCGGCTCAAACGGGTCGCGTTGAAAGCCACCGCCACGACGCCGGATGTCTGCCCGACCTGCTATCAAGCGCCAGTCATCGACTGCTCGATCTGTGGCCAGCAATCCCTTGGCCGCCGCACCACCAACCACGGCCGGCCACGCTGCTTCGCCTGCCAAGCCGCACAGCAGATCGACGCTGCCCTCACCGGCCCGGACGGCACGATCCGCCCCGAGCTCAAACCTGTCCGCGATGCACTGACCCAGCTGCGCCGACCTCGCTCGCTGCTGAGCAACTGGCATAGCCTCGCCAGCCTGCGCCTGCTGACTGACATCGCCCAAGGCCGGTTCGACCTTTCACACGATGCCCTCGACGCCCGACCGCAGGCGTTTTCGGTGACCTACCTGCGGGCCATGCTCGTCGCCGCCGGAGCGCTTCCACCGCGCGACGAGAACGCCGCCCGGCTGCACCGCTACGCTGCCGAGGCCGTCACCGACATCACCGATCCCGAGCTACGCGGCGTGCTGTCCCGCTACGCCCGCTGGCACGTCATTGGCCGCGCCAAGACCGACCGCCACGGCTACACCACCGCCCCTGTCGCAGCACGCTGCCGCGGCGACATCCAGGCTGCCCGCGCCTTCTTCAACCATCTCAATGCTGGTGGCCATGACCTCGATGACTGTCCGCAGGCCTGTGTCGATGCCTGGCTCTGCACGGGCCGCAGCGTCCGTTTGGGCTTCATCCGGTGGCTCAAACGAGGCGGCTACCTTCCCCAGGCGCGGCTACCCGTTCCCGTTGCGCAGAAGGATCCCAGCCACGACATCGACCCCGAGGATCAGCTCGCTCTCGCCCGCCGACTTCTGCACGGCCCCGATGCCGCCAGCGTCGAGGACCGCGCCGCGGCCTGCCTGATTCTGCTCTACGCCCAGCCCGCCGCGAAGATCGTCGCTCTGACCATCGATGACGTCGAGGTCCGCGACGGCGACACCTACCTGCGGCTCGGTCGCGAACCCCTGCTCCTGATCCCGCCCCTGGACGCGCTGGTCACCGCGCTGCCGGTCGCCAAGCCGTTCGGCACCGCGAGCACCCTTGCCGACACCCAGTGGCTGTTCACCGGCAAGAACTCCGGCACCCATCTCCATCCCGCCTCGCTCATGCGGCGGATGAACCGGCTCGAGATCATCACCCGCGCCAGCCGGAACACCGCGCTGCTGCACCTGGCCTCCACGACCCCGCCCGCCGTGTTCGCCTCCCTCATCGGCATCCACGCCAACACCGCCACCCGCTGGGCCGAACTCACCGGCTCGGCCTGGAACAACTACGCCGGCGCGCGCCGCTGACCTGCCAGCGCTTACGCGAGGCCCGAACGAAGTGATTCAGCGGTCGACTCAACCCAGTGTCGTTGCCTGCGAGTCTCGACAGCACGCCGGTGATAGTGAGCACGGACCCACGTCACCGCGTCCTCCGGCGCGACACCGCTCATCGTCGCCAGCAGAGCAAGAGCCGTCCCGGTCCGCCCGATGCCACCACCACAGGCGATCTCGACGCGCTCCTCACCGGCACGTTCCCACGCCTCACGCAGGGCCGCCGTCGCATCCTCTGCCGAGTCGGGCAACCGGAAGTCTCGCCAGCGAACCCAGCGATGAGGCCAGGGCCCGAGCGCGGGGTCGCGGCCAAGGAGATAGACCGCGAAGTCCGGGGCGCGCACATCCCCACGCGGCTTGCGCGCCCCAGTGCCGCGGATGCGTCGCCCATCAGGCAGCTCCACCACACCCGGCTCGTCAGTCCATACGTCCACACTTCAACGCTAACCACTGCCCAGCCGACTACGCGAGACGGCCTGGCGCACCTCATCAGCATGAACATTTCGACCGCTTCGAATAATTGCTAGCGCCGGTTTAATGTCTCGGAAATTTGCATCTAATGCATGAATTCTGCACCACCGACATGGCGGAATCGCGCTGATCTGGGTAAACGGGACGTGATCGATTCTAGCAGTCGACCTCGTCCCCTGACCTGGCCTTTCGCGCCTCGGATTGCGCTAGGTGCATGAATTCTGCATCTGGTGGGTTAACGCATTCGGCGGAGCCGGCTAATGAAGACTATAGGTTGAATCTCCACTCGACGGCATGCCCACACATAGGGCAGTCTGCGATGCTCGGACAGCACCATGCGCTCGTCAGGTCGCGCTGAACACCGTGGAGACGATGACCGCGTAACTGGCCGTGCCGCCAGCGATGCTCAGGAGCATACTCCCCTTCCAGAGGTGCAGCGCCGCGGTGACGAACACTCCGATCATTGTCGGAATCACGCTCGAAGCGTCGACGATCTCGACGTGACGGAGCGTGTAGACGGTGAGGATCACCATCACGCCGACCGGGCTCCGCTCCGCGAGGTACGGCAGAAGCTCGCTGTGACGCAGCGGGGCGAGGATCGCGAACGGCAGGGCGCGCAGCCCCCACGTCACCGCGGCTGCGACGAGCGTGACGGCGAGAAGGTATTGGGCGTCATCCACGGCAGACCCTCCAGCGCTTCCAGACGTAGGAGATGAGCACCACCGCGACGAAGGCTCCCATCGCGGGCAGGATCATGGCGTCGCCGGCGCACACGGCGAAGAACAGCGCACAGGCGAGAGCGACTAGCGGGATCGGCACGGAGCGACGGGCGCGGTAGGCATCGATGCCGAGGACGACGAAGAACGCGGTGATCGCGAAGTCCAGCCCCACAACACTCGGTGGGATGAGGGAGCCAGTGAGCACGCCGACGGTAGAGCTGACGACCCAATTCACGTAGAACACCGACTGGATGCCGAGGATTCGCGCGCCAGTCCAGGTGCGGGCCTCGGGGTGCGCGGTCAGCGCCCACGCCTCGTCGCAGAGGATGTACGTGCTCAGGACCCGGAGGCCTCGGGACCGGATCTGATGCAGCGGGAACGAGAGCGCGTAGAAGACGTGGCGGAAGTTCACCAGCAGCGCTGTCAGCGCCACGGAGGCCAGTGGCGCGGCCGCCAGGATCATGCCGACGAGGAGGAACTCCAGCGACCCGGCGAAGATCACGCCAGTGAAGAGAGGAGCTGTCCACCATGGCAGGCCCGACTGCGAGATGAGCACGCCCAGCGCCATGCCCAGCGGTGCCATCGCGACCCCGGCGGGCAGCGCGATGCCGACGCCCGCGAGGGCCTCCTTGGCAACGCTCGGGGCCGCACGCGCATCGATACTGGCGCCGGATTCTTCCATACCGCAATAGTAGGGAACACAGCACAAACTATGGTTGCCAATCTGCCGCAAGGAGGAGCACGATTAGCAACATGAAGGCACCTGATGCACTTGACTACGCAATCCTTGAGCAGTTGGTAGCGAACGGCCGGCTGAGCAACCTCGACCTGGCCGAGCGGGTCGGCCTGACTCCCGCACCCTGCCTGCGCCGGGTGCGGCGACTCGAGGCCGACGGTGTGATCGCGGGCTACCGGGCCGTCATCGACCACGAGAAGCTGGGGCGTCGTCTGGAGGTCACCGCGGCCGTCGAGGTCAGGAGCACCGATACACAGACGATCGCGGAGTTCGAGCGTGCCGTCGTGGGCTTCGACGAGGTGGTCGAGGCGAGGAAGGTCTTCGGCAACCCCGACTACTTGCTGCGGATCGTCGTGCGGGACGTGGAGGAGTACGAGCAGTTCCAGATGCACAAGCTCACGGCGCTGCCGGCGGTCTTCCGCGTCGACTCGCACCAGACGATGAAGCTCCTCAAGCCATGACGGCCGAAGACCTAAGCGCGTCCACGATCGCACACGCCGCGGACGCGGCGAAGATCGTGTGGCGGTCGAAGGGCGCGGGCGGAGCCGCTGCTGCTCATCGCCGGGCAGTCCGTGGACTCCACCGCCTGGGAGCTCGTCGTGCCCGCCTTCGCACGGCACTTCCGCGAGATCAGGTTCGACCACCGCGGCATCGGGCGCAGCGAACCCGGCTTTGACGACGCCTACACGACCCGGTCGTTCGCGCAGGACGCCGTGGCGGTGCTCGATGCCGCCGGTGCAGAGCGCGCACACATCTACCGAGACTCCATGGGCGGACGCGTCGCCCAGTGGCTCGCCATCGACCACGCCGACCGCGTCGGCGCGCTCGTGCTCGGTGCGACCACGGCCGGCGACGAACGCGACGCTCCCCGCACGGCGCAGGCCACCGCCGACCTGGCCAGCGGTGACCCGCTGCGTCTCGCCGCGCGGACGCCGCCGCGTTCTTCGACGCGTCAGCCAGCCGCCGCATCAGGCGTCTCCATCGCCACGCCAGCCGCACGCACCACGCCTGGGACGAGCTCGAACGGATCACGGCCCCCACGCTCGTCATCCATGGCATGGACGACGAGCTAACCCCGCCGGAGAGCGCGCCTCTTGGCCGCGCGCATCCCCGGTGCCGAGCCGGAGCTCCGCCCCGCGCACGGCACGGCCACTACCTCGACGACGCTGCCGCGACCGACCTCTTCGTGCGATTCCTGCTGCGGCATCGCGCGACGATGGCTCACGGCTGACTCCATCGCCCCCCTTGCGCGACGGATCCGTGGTCATGAGCGCTCGTTGCTGTCGGGTACGTAAAGCCTAGTCACCGCGTCGACGAGGTCGGGGAGCCCGGTCGGGTGGGAGTCGCGCCACCACGCGAGCCGCACCGGGACGCGGGGGCCATCCTTGATGGGACGGTAGCTGACCCCGGTTCGCGAGTGGTGATGCGCGGTCGCCTCGGAAGTGGTGCCGACTCCGCGGCCGGCGGCGATGGTGTCGAGCCAGCCGTCCACGTCGGTCGACTCGATGAACTGCGGTGGTCGTTCGGTGCCTCGCCAGAGCTCTTCGCTCGTCGCTCCGACGCGGGGGTCGATCACGACGGTGCGCTCGGCGATCTCGGCCATGCCCAGCTGTCGCCGTCGCGCCCATCGCGGGTCGTCGGATGCGAAGGCCACGAGCCTTCGTTCGAGTCCGACGACCACGGACTCGAACCGTCTCTCATCGACGGAACGACGAACGATCGCCACATCGCAGATGCCCTCCACCAAGCCCGCCGTCGGCGAGTTGTGGCGCACGAGTTCCAGCTCGACCTCCTCGTGCTCCACCGCCCATCGCCGCTGGAACGACGCCGTGTGGTGCCCGAGCGCGGCCCAGGCGTACCCAAGCCGGAGCCGAGCATGCCGGGTCCTGAGGAACTCGTCGAACCTGTCCGCCTCAGCGAGCACGCGCCGCACCTCCGGCAGAACCTGCCGTCCGGCGCTCGTCAACTCGCACCCTCGGGGCACTCGGCGCAGGAGCTGCGCGCCGACGCTGCGCTCCAACGAGGCGATGGTGCGCGAGACCGCCGCCTGCGAGACGTGCAGCTCGGCTGCCGCGTCCGTGAACGAGCTCGTCTCCACCGCGGTGACGAGCACCCTGAGCTCCCGGAGGGTCCAATCCATAACCCAAGCGTATGGCAGCGGCGAGACATGCACTAGGTGTTTGGCGTCGCCTCGCCTAGCGTGGCCCGCATGGCCGAGACCACCAGAGCGCAGCGCAGTTCAGGCCGGGTCGCCGTCGCCCAGTCGATCGTCGTCGGATCGTCATTCGCGATGCTGCTCGCCGGATCCAACGCGGTGAACCCTCTGCTGCCGATCTATCGCGAGCAGCTCGGTCTCGACCCGCTGGTCCTGTCGCTGACGTTCGTGCTCTACGTCGCAGTGCTGGTCTGCGCGCTGTTCTTCCTCGCCCGGCCCGGCCGTGCCCACCACGCCACCCCCTTCCTCCTCGCAAGCCTGGCCCTGCTCATCGCATCCGACCTGCTGCTCGCGCACGCCCAGGAGTGGTCGATCCTCGCCGGCCGCGTCTGCGCCGGGCTCTCCGGCGGCCTGGGCACTGGTGCCGCGTCCGCGCTCGTCGTCGCCGCCATCGGGGCGAAGGGCCGGGCCGTCACGGCGACCGGAAACTTCGTCGGCGGCGTGCTCGGGGCCGGAGCGTCGCAGCTCGTGGTGTCCCTCATCGGAGAAGCCGCCCCGCAGGCGGTGTTCCTCGGGCACGCCGCCATCGTCGCCGCGCTGCTCCTCGCCGCCATCGTGGTGCTGAGAGCGCGCCGCGACGCCAATCATGCGGACCTCACCGAAGCGCCAGGGACACCGGCCCCCGCGCGCATCGACCGGCGAGCAGTGCGCATGTTCGCGACCGGGACGATCGCCTGGACGGCCACGAGCGTGGCCGTCGTGTTCGGCGCGACCGTGTTCGCAGACCTCGGGCAGCCCCTCGTGCAGGCGATCGGGCCCACGCTGCTGCTCGGCACCAGCGCGTCCGCGCAGCTGGCCAGCCCTGCCATCACCCGCATCGCGCCATGGATCAGCGGAGCCTTGGCGATGGGACTGGGCATCGCGGGAATGCTCTCGGGTGCGTGGCTCGCCCTCGATGCCCTCGCCATCGCGGGGTTCGCGGTCCTAGGGGCCGGCGTCGGAGTCTCCTTCCGGGCCGGCCTCATCGCCCTGGCGCGCGGCGCGTCACCGTCACGGCAAGGCTCGCTCGCCTCGCTCTACGCCGCCGTCACCTACACCGTCTCCGCCGCGACGGTGCTGACGGTCGGCTGGGCAGGGAACACCACCGGTCTGGTTCCCGCCGTGTTCGCAGCGCTGGGCGCGGTGGGAACCGTCAGCATCTTCGCCCTGATCTGGACACCCCGGCTGCGGGACACGTTCGAGCCGTTGCTCGCGTCGACTGCCCACCCCGCCTTCACGCCGCGTGACTCTAGAGTTGTCGGGAGGTCAGTCACAGGGCGGAAGCACGCCAGCATTCCTCAATGATCAGTCGCAGCAAGCAAGCGACTCTCACGCCATGACGCGGCGAGAACCACACCCCGCGGACGGAGGCGGTGTCCGGCACTCACACTGCTCCGCTGGCAGTTCCGCTGGCGACGTCCCGTCAGCAAAGCGCATACGTTAGAGCGAAAATCTCCACTCGACCGCGTTCCAGTATGTAGGGCCACCATCTGGATGGAGACTCCCGACCGCGTTTCGACGTCAGTGGGGAGGAGGGGTCACGCACCACACCACGACGGTGCGCCGGTCCGTTGCCGGGTTCCGGTGGCTGTGGGAGCGGTTGCAGTCGAAGTGAAAGCTGTCCGCGGTCTCCAGCACATGCACGTCGTCCTCGATCGCGAGTTCGAGACGACCCTCACTGATGTAGCCGACCTCTTCGCCGTCATGCGCGTACATGCCGCCAGAGATCGTCGCCAGCAGCGCAAGAACCGGTCCCGGTCTGCCCGATGTCACCACGGCAGGCGATCTCGACACGCTCCTGACCGGCACGCTCCCACGCCTCTCGCAGTGCCGCCGTCGCGTCCTCGGTCGAGTCGGGCAACCGGAAGTCGCGCCAGCGGACCCAGCGATGAGGCCAAGGCCCGGTCGCGGGGTCGCGGCCAAGGAGATAGACCGCGAAGTCCGGGGCGCGCACATCCCCACGCGGCTTGCGCGCCCCAGTGCCGCGGATGCGTCGCCCATCAGGCAGCTCCACCACACCCGGCTCGTCAGTCCATACGTCCACACTTCAGCGCTAGCTACTGCCCATCCGACTACGCGAGACGGCCTGGCGCACCTCATCAGCATGGACATTTCGACCGCTTCGAACAATTGCTAGCGCCGGTTAGTTGAGAACGACCCGCACCGCCGGAGCGTCCGCATGATTAGGCTGGAGGCGTGAAGAACGGCATCTGGACAGTCCTCGGCGTCATCGGTGCCGTCGTCGTCGCCTGGTTGCTCGTGGACGTCGTGTTCTCGCTCGTGTGGCTCCTGGCGAAGCTGCTCGTCGTCGCCCTCGTGGCAGTGGTCGTGTTCGTGCTGCTGCGCAACGCCCTGGGTGGTTCACGCGACGACTGAGAGGTCGCCGTGGTCAGCGCCCCGTGGCGGACGAACCCGGCACGTCGCCCGCACCCAGCTGTTCCTTGATGTAGGAGACCAGCCCCTCCGCGCCGCGCTCGACCGCGTCGAGGGTGCCGTAGAACCCGTCCTGGGTGCCGTACCAGGGGTCGGGGACGTCGAGGTCGTAGTCGCGGACGGTGCCCCGCTCCGGTGCCGAGGCGTCGAACTCGCGCCACAGCCGGATCTCCGCCGTGCGCTCGTCGCCGTCCCGCTCGGCCCGGCGTCGCAGCACTCGCTCGTGCTGGCCAGTCATCGCGAGCGCCAGGTCGAAATCCGCCAGCTCGTGCGGCGCCACCTGGTGCGCGCTGTGCTCCGGGACCGGGTAGTCGTGCTCGGCCAGGACCGTCCGGGCGCGCGGATCGATCGGGTTGCCGTGCTCGTCGTCGCTGATCCCGGCCGACTCCACCTCGACGGCTTCGGCCAGGCCCGCCTCGCGCAAGCGCTCACGCAGCACGACCGCGCCCATGGGTGAGCGGCAGATGTTGCCGGTGCACACCACTAGCACCCGGAACGGACGGTGTGCGGAACGGCCTGCTGCCGTGTCGGTGGTGCCTGTCATGTCTCCATCGTGCCAGGCCGGCACGAAGCGGCTCGCCGTAGCGCGACCGCGAGCGACGGCGCGAGCGGCACCCTGGGCAGCACGGTCGCCTGGGCGGCGTGGTACAGATCCGCCTTTCCGGGCCGGATGGTCGCCGCCGGCCGGTTCTCCCGGTCCAGCTCGTGGTGCCACGACCCCACCGGGTCGACGAAAGCCCGCTCCGCGTAGGACCACCAGTCCTCGTACCACCGGGCGTAGCGCTCCTCCCCCGTCGCGGCCCAGAGGCTGGCGGCCGCACCCAGCGCCTCGCACAGCACCCAGTGCAGTCGCTGGTGGATGACCGGGCGCCCGGACCAGTCGACCGTGTAGACGAACCCCGGTGCGCCGTCGACCGCCCAGGCGTCCTCGACCGCCCGGCCGGTCAGCGCGCGGGCACCCTCGAGCAGCCAGGTGGGCACGTCCCGGTTCTCCTGCTCCAGACCGGCCCGCAGCTGCACGAGCAGCCGGGCCCACTCGAAGCTGTGCCCCGGCGTCGTGCCGTACGGCTTGAAGGGGTCGTCGGGGTGGTCCCGGTTGTGCTCCGGATCCGGCTGCCACGAGCTGTCGTAGTGCTCGGGAAGGCGCCAGCTCGCGTGCCGCGCCTCGTCGACCATGCGCCGGCAGACCCGCTCGGCCCGGTCCAGCCACCAGGACGCGCCGGTCGCACCGTAGGCCGCCAGCATCGCCTCGACGCCGTGCATGTTGGCGTTGGCGCCGCGGTAGCCACTCAGCGTGACGAAGGTGGCGTCCCACTCCTCGACGAGCATGCCGGCGTCGTCGTCCCAGAACCGGCCCTCCAGGAGGTCGGTCGCCTCGGCAAGAAGCTCGCTCGCCCCGGGACGGCCGGCGACGGCGGCACTGGCGGCGGCGAGCACGACGAACGCGTGCGGGTATGCCCACTTTCGTGCGTCGTGGACCGCTGAGCCGTCCATGGCGGTGAACCATCCGCCGTTCTCCCGGTCGCGGAAGGTGCCGCGCAGGGAGGCCAGCCCGTGATCCACCAGCTTCGCCGCACCGGGAGAGCCGAGCAGGTCGCCCATCGCGTAGGTGTGGGTCATGCGGCAGGTGACGTACAGGTAGTCGGGCACGTCCGGCGTCGGCCGGCCCTCGTCGTCGAGCCACCCGAAGGCGGTCCCGTGCCGGCTGGCGCGCCCGAACCGCAGCAGGCGTTCGGTCTCCTCGGACAGCCGGCGATGGTGGTCCGGAGAGTCGATCAACCATTCCATGGCGGCAGCGTGCCACGTTCCGCCGTCGGAAAAATGCGTGACAACCCCACGACTGCGCTCCTAACGTGATCTGTACACGAGAAGGGAGGTGGTCCAGAGGTGAAGATTCTTCGGACGCGTGAGGTGGCTACCCGCTAGCCCGTCGACGGACGGACCAACAGGTCCTCCCCGCCACGGGCGGCGAGTACCAGGTGGTCACCGGAGCCCGCGGGGCCGTGATTCGTCCACCACGGACCCTGGCCGTTCGGCCAGGAACCCGCGGGCTCTCCCCTGCCCGGCGGCGGCCCCCCGGCCGAGCCGGCGCTTGCCGCCATGAACACTTTCCCAGCACTGTGGCCCCATGAGACCCGAGCTGGTGACCGCCTACCTGACGCGGATCGGCGCCGACCGCCCCGCCCGGCCCGACGCCGGTTCGCTGCGCGACCTGCAGGTCCGGCACGCGATGACCGTGCCGTTCGAGAACCTCGACGTGCACCTGGGCGAACCCGTCGTGCTCGACGCCGACGCCCTCGTGGACAAGGTCGTCACCCGCCGTCGCGGCGGCTTCTGCTACGAGCTCAACGCCGCGTTCGGCCACCTTCTCGCTGCGCTCGGTTTCCCCGTGTCCCTGCACGGCGCCGCCGTCTACGCCGAGGACGGCGTCGCCGGACCGCCGCTCGCACACATGGCGCTTCGGGTCGACCTCGAGGAGCCGTGGCTGGTCGACGTCGGCTTCGGCCGCGGCTTCGCGCTCCACCCGCTCCGGCTGGACGCGCGCGGCGACCAGCCCGACCGGGAGGGCGTCTTCCGGCTCGTCGAGCTGGACGACGGCGACGTCCTCGTCACCTGCGACGGCGTACCGAAGTACCGCCTCGAGTCCCGGGCACGCCCCCTCACCGACTTCGAGCCCACCTGCTGGTGGACCCAGACATCCTCCCGGTCACGTTTCACGCAGTCGCTGGTCTGCTCGATCCTGACCGAGGACGGCCGGACCACCCTCAGCGGCCGTCACCTCGTCCGGACCGTCGACGGCCGCCGCGAGCAGCGGACCCTCACCGGCGACGCCGAGATCCTCGACGCCTACGCCACCCACTTCGGGATCGCCCTCGACCAGGTGCCGGACCAGCGCTACGGCACGTCGGTGTCGTGGTGAGGGGCAAGGCCGACCCGTGTAGCGACGCACCGGCCGCCGGACAGCTACCGACCCGTGCCGCTAGGCGAGCCCGGCGTCGTGGACGCACCGGGCGACCTGCACGCGGTTGGTCGCCTCGAGCTTGGTGAACAGCCGGCCGACGTGCGTCTTGACCGTCGCCAACCCCATGTAGAGCTCCCGCGCGATCTCGGCGTTCGACATCCCGCGGGCCACCGCGATCGCGACCTCACGCTCGCGCTCGGTGAGCCGGTCGATCTTGCCGCGGGCGGTGCCTCCGTCGCCGCCGGGCGCCGCGACGGCGGCGATGAGCTGGGTGGTGACGCTCGGGGACAGCATCGGCTCGCCGCGGGCCACGCGCCGCACGGCGTGGACCAGGTCGCCCGGCGGGGTGTCCTTGAGGAGGAACCCGGCGGCGCCGTCGCGCAGGGCGGTCAGCACGAGTTCGTCGGTGTCGAACGTGGTCAGCACGATGATCCTGGCGGTGCTTCCCCGCTCCGCCAGCCGCCGTGCGGCGGCCAGGCCGTCGAGGCCCGGCATCCGGATGTCCATCAGCACCACGTCGGGCCGCTCTCGGGTGACCACGTCGACGGCCTCGTGCCCGTCGGCGGCCTCACCGACGAGGCTGATGCCCGTGTCACCACCGACGATCATCCGCAGCCCGGCGCGCACGAGCGGGTCGTCGTCGACCACGACGACGCGGACCACCTCCTCAACGCTCACGCCTCCTCCTCCCACGGCAGCCAGGCTTTCACGACGAACGTGCCGTCCGGCTCGAAGCCGTGCTCGAGCATGCCGCCGACCAGCTCGGCCCGCTCCACCAGCCCGGCCAGTCCCATGCCGGCGCCCCGCCCGTCGGGCCGCCCGTCGGGCCGCCCGCCGCGAGCGTTGCGCACGTCGATGGTGAGCAGGCCGCCCGGTGCACCGCCCAGCGTGACGTCGACCGGTGCGCCGGGGGCGTGCTTGCGGGCGTTGGTGAGCGCCTCCTGCAGGATGCGGTACGCGGTGCGTGAGGTGGCGGACGGCAGCTCGAGCGCGTTCGGGTCCGCCCGCAGCACGTCCTGATCGGCGGGCAGCCGTGCCGCCTCCAGGCGGACCTGTGCCCCGCCGCCGCGGGCCTCCGCCAGGAGTGCGGGCAGATCCGCGAGCGTCGGCTGCGGCGGTTCCACGGCGCCCTCCTCGCCGTCGCCGACCGAGCGCAGCACGCCGAGGATCTGCCGGAGCTCGGTCAGCGCGAGCCGCGCGTTGTGCTGGACCACCTCGGCCGTCTCGACGGTCTGCTCGCGGTCGAGGTCCTGCCGGTACGTGAGCGCCCCGGCGTGCATGGCCACGAGCGAGATGCGGTGGGCGAGCACGTCGTGCATCTCCCGGGCGATCCGCGTCCGTTCGGCCGCGCGCGCCGTCTCCGACTCCAGGGCCCGCTCCCGCTCCGCCGTCACCGCCCGTTCGTGGAGGTTGCGGACCAGCTCGCGGCGGGCGCCGACGTACATGCCGATCACCACGCAGACGGCGTAGGCCGCCAGCGTCAGGACGGTGACCAGCCGCCAGTCGGTGCCGTTCTGCCACCAGCCGATGTCGAAATAGATCGTGGCGACCATCCAGACCACGCCGACGGGCGCGATGCGCCACGCCCGGCGTCCGGTCGCCATCGACACGACGGCGAGGGCAGCCGGCCCGGTCGCGACGGCGGAGATCGCCATCAGCGCCGAGGTGAGGGCGGCGATCGCGACGGGGTGTCGCCGCCGCCACGGCAGCACGGCGAGGGCGACGATCCCGGCGATGAGGTCGAGCACCATGCGCATGCCGACCGGGTCGGGCAACGGCTCGTCGCCGGGTGCCGCTTCGGCGATGACGGCCAGCATGGCGGCGAGACCGATGACCAGGGCGACGAGGTAGCGCCAGAACCGCGACCACGGTCGCAACCGGACCCCGGTCGCCTGATCGACCGGGACGGTCGAGCGGTGCGTCCCGACCGTCCCGGAAGCTGTCATGACGACGAGCCTAGGTTCGCCGCCACCCGGCCTGCGTCCGCCGGAGGGCTCGGTCGGCGTCCGTCGAAAGGTGTACGTCGATCGAGCCGTTCTGCGGACGCGCTCGCCACGGGTGCGCGGGGAACGTGGTGGTCATGATTCAAGCAACCGACCTGACGAAGGTCTACGGCCGCCACAGGGCCGTCGACCAGGTTTCCTTCACCGCCCGCCCCGGGCGGGTCACCGGCTTCCTCGGCCCCAACGGGGCCGGCAAGTCCACCACGATGCGCATGATCTGCGGGCTGACGCTCCCGACGTCGGGCTCCGCCACCGTCCTCGGACAGTCCTTCCGCGACCTGCCGAACCCCGGCCGGCACGTCGGCGTGCTCCTCGACGCATCCGCGCAGCACAAGGGCCGCACCGGCCGGGAGACTCTCCGGCTCGCGTGCGGCCTCATGGGCCTGCCGCCGGGCCGGGTGGACGAGGTGCTCGACCTCGTCAGCCTCACCCCGAAGGAGGCGGCCGGCCGGACGGGGACGTACTCGCTCGGCATGCGGCAGCGGCTGGGGATCGCCCTGGCCCTGCTCGGCGAGCCCGAGGTCCTGATCCTGGACGAGCCGGTGAACGGCCTGGACCCGACCGGCATCCGCTGGATGCGCGACCTGCTCCGCTCCTACGCGGACGACGGCGGAACCGTCCTGCTCTCCTCGCACCTGCTCCGCGAGGTCGAGGCCGTCGCGGACGACCTGGTGATCATGGGGCAGGGCCGCGTCCTCGCCCAGGGCAGCACGGAGGAGCTGCTCGCGGTGCCGGGCACCGAGTTCACCAGCCTCGACGACACCCGGCTGGCGACGGCCCTCGAGAACGCCGGCTACGACGTCAGCCGGACCGATGCCGGCCTGACCACCTCCGCCGGCTCCGAGGAGGTGGGCCGGGCGGCGCTCCAGGCCGCCGTCGTCCTCGTCCGGCTCCAGCCCAGCACCTCGACCGGCCTCGAGGGCCTGTTCTTCGGTACCACCGCCCAGACCGGGCGAGAGGAGATCGCCGCATGACCACCCTGACCGCCACCGACCCCGCAGCGGCCGCACCCGCGATGCCGACGACGTCCGAGCGCCGCACGCCCTTCATCCGACTGGTGCGCATGGAGCTGCGCAAGCAGCTCGACACCCGCGCCGGCAAGGGCCTGCTGATCGCGATCGTGGTCGTCAGCGCCGCCGTCGTCGCGCTGCAGCTGTGGTTCAACCAGCCCGAGAACCTCACCTGGGCCAGCCTGAGCGACGGCGCCTCCCTCGGTCAGGCGCTGCTGTTGCCCCTGATCGGCATCATGGCCGCGACGAGCGAGTGGTCGCAGCGCACCGCTCTGGTGACCTTCACCCTGGAGCCACGCCGCACGCTGGTGAACCTCGCCAAGCTCACCTCGGCCGTGTGGCTGGGTGTCATCGTCATGGTCGCCACGTACGCGATCAGCGCCGTGCTGAACGTCGTGGGAATGGTCGCGTTCGACGGCGACGGCTCCTGGTCGCTCTCCGGGGGCGCACTGCTCGGCATGCTGCTGGGGGTGCTGCTCCTGGTGATCCAGGGCGTCGGTTTCGGTCTGGCGCTGCTGAACACGCCGGTCGCGATCGTCGCCTACCTGGTCCTGCCGACGCTGTTCACGATCCTGGCGGCGTTCCCCAGCCTGGCGGGCGTCGGCGAGTGGCTGGACCTGAACACCACGATGCTTCCGCTCATCGAGTGGAACCTCGACGGTGGCTCGCTGGCGCGCCTGGCCACATCGGCCGCCGTGTGGATCCTGCTGCCGCTCGGCTTCGGACTGTGGCGCACCGCCCACCGCGAGGTCGCCTGAGGGTGAACGGTCGGTCGCCGTGCCGCCAGCTCCCGGCGGCACGGCGCGCCGCACTACGTCTCGCAGCCGCGTGTCAGCCGGCCACCGGCGCCACGGGGTACGAGTCTGCGACACGGGGAACGGTTCGCTGCGTCGTCGTCGTCAGGCTGGTGAACGGCTCGACGTCCACCGGGCGGCCCTTCTCGCCGACTCGGCCGCGCCCGACGCGCCGCCACGTCCCCACCGCTCGCCCGCCGGAGACCACTACCGGCTTGAACACACCATTCGCGCCGGGCACCACCCGGCCGGCGTGCTCGGCCGGGAGCGTGGCCGTCCGGTCCTGGTAACCCAGGATCATCTCGTCGAAGGCCGGTAGCAGCACGGTGGCGCGGGCCTTGCGCCCGAGGTCGCCGAGCAGCGCCGGTGCGGCCGGGTCCATCAGGTGCTCCGCGCCGTCGACGTCGAGGGTCGCCAGCTCGGGCCGGGCGATCGCCAACCCGGTCCGCGCGTCCGCCATCGTCACCTTCGTCCACCAGGCGAAGTCCTTGAGGGTGGCCGGGCCGTGGCTGCGGAAGTAGCGCAGCGCCCACTCGCCGAGGGCCTGCTCCCGGTCGAGCAGCCGTGGCCGGGGGACCCACTCGTCCAGCAGGACGATGCGCTGCTTGCGGTCCTCCACCGGCCCGAGCACGAGGTGCCCGTGCTGGGCGAGGTGCCAGAGCAGGTGGTAGCCCCGCTGCTTGACCTCCAGCATGCCGGCGTAGTACCAGACGCCCATGAGCTCGTCCCGGGAGAGGGATCGGCCGCCGGCGAGGGCATCGACCGCGAGCGCACGGGCACGCTCGATCATGGCGTCGTCGATGCCGAGCTCGGCACGCCGGCGCGCGGCCGCGGCCAGCATCCGGTCGGCGGTGACGGTCAGCATCCACGACAGGTCTTCGGCCGGCGTCAGGTGCAACGTGCCGCGCATCGGCCAGGACCGGACGATTTCGCCACGGTTCAGCGCCGCGACGACCTCGTGCGGATCACGGTCGGTGCTACGGACGGCTACCGCCTCGACGGACGCGGCGAAGGCCTGTGCCTGCATCGCCGTCATGTGCCGGACCACGTCGACCGCGCCGGGCAGTCCCGGTCCGACCACCCGCTGCGCCACCAGGCGCAGCAGCCCGATGTCCTTCGTGGTCACCACCTCCCTCAGCGTAGGCCGTGCCACCGACAACGATCCCGGTCCTGCCGGCGGCCGCGTGCGCGGGCTTGCGGCGCACGGGCCAAAAGGTGTGCAGCTCGTGAGTTCGGTCTGTCTTTCTGGTTATCCCTATCGTTTTCGCGCGTCGGTTCTGGTGGACTGGACACGTGGACGCGATCAGCCAGTTCGTGCTCGAGGCGGCCGGGTCGCCCGTGGCGCTGCTGGCGGTCTTCGTCCTGACCGTCATCGACGGGCTGCTGCCGGCTCTGCCCTCGGAGAGCGTGGTGATCGGGCTCGCCGCCATCAGCTCGACGACCGGTCAGCCGCTGGTGTTCCTCGGGGTGACCGCCGCGGTGGCGGCGTTCCTCGGCGACAACCTCAGCTACGAGATCGGGCGGGCCGTCGGTCTGGACCGTTTCCGGTGGATGCGCAATCGGTCGTTCACCAGGGCGATGGATCGTGCGGCCGCGGCCCTGGGACGGCGGGTGTCGACGGCGGTGCTCGCCGGGCGCTTCGTCCCCGGGGCTCGGGTGGGAGTCAGCCTCGTGGCGGGAGCGACCGGAGTCCCGCGACGGGTCTACCGGCCGTTGACGATGCTCTCGGCGAGCCTGTGGAGCGTATACATGCTGATACTCGGCACCATCGGCGGCGCCTGGGTGTCCGCGAATCCACTGCTCGGCATCGTGGCGACCACCGCCCTGGGCGTCGTGATCGGCCTGGCGGTGGACCGGGTCCTCACCCTGGTACGCGGTGGGGCGGCGCGCCCGGCCGCTGCACGGGCGGCGGGTGCCGCCAACGCGCCCGCGGAGACCGTGTCTCGGTCCGCGCTCCCGCCGATACCCGCGCCGGCCACCGACGAGACGCCCCGCGTCTGAGGACGCCCGCATAATCGAACGGACCCACCTGGCTGGAACCGGCCCGGAGCCCGGCGACCCCCGGCTGACGCACCGAGCCGCCTCGAACGCGACCTGGCATCGTTGGCGGCATGGACCTTCGCATCTTCACCGAGCCCCAGCAGGGCGCCTCCTACGACGACCACCTCGCAATGGCCCAGCGCGCTGAGCAGCTCGGCTTCGACGCGTTCTTCCGTTCCGACCACTACCTGCGGATGGGCGACGGTGACCCGAGCCCCGGCCCGACCGACTCCTGGACCACGCTCGCCGGCCTCGCCCGCGAGACCACCAGCATCCGGCTCGGCACGCTCGTCACCTCGGCGACGTTCCGCTTCCCCGGTGTCCTCGCCGTCCAGGTGGCCCAGGTGGACGCCATGTCCGGCGGCCGGGTCGAGCTCGGCCTGGGCACCGGCTGGTTCGGCGCCGAGCACGCCGCCCTGGGCATCCCGTTCCCGGACAAGCGGTTCGGCCTCCTCGAGGAGCAGCTGGAGATCCTCACCGGCCTGTGGTCCACGCCGACCGGGGAGACGTACAGCTTCTCCGGGCAGCACTACCTGCTCACCGACAACCCGGCCCTGCCCAAGCCCGTCCAGTCCCCGTTCCCGTTCATCGTCGGCGGCAACGGTCCCCGCCGGACCCCGCGCGTGGCTGCCCGGTTCGCGACCGAGTACAACCAGTCCTTCCCCGACAAGAGCGCCATCCCCGCCCAGATCGGCCGGGTCCGTGCCGCCTGCGAGGAGGCCGGCCGGTCCCCGGACGACCTCGTCCAGTCGGTCGCGCTGGTGGCGTGCGTCGGCGCCGACGAGGCAGAGGTCGCCAGACGTGCTGCCGTCATCGGCCGTGAGCCGGCCGAGCTGCGCGAGAAGGGTCTCGCGGGCACGCCCGCGGAGGTGGTCGACGGACTCGGCGCGCTCGCCGCGGCCGGGGTGACGCGGGTCTACCTGCAGTGCCTGGACATGAGGGACCTGGGGCACCTCGATCTCATCGCCTCCGAGGTCATGGCCAAGCTGTGAATCCGCCGAGAGCGGACGCTTGCACCACAAGCGGAGGTCTGAACGTCCGCTATCGGTGTAGGCGTCAGCTCTCGGCGGGTGGGCGGACCCACGTGGGGGATGCGTAACCGGCGGACCTCGCCAGTCAGGCAGGATGCTGTGATGGACGACAACGCCGCTCAGCTCCGCCTCGGTTTCTCCACCGGCTACTGGTCGGCCGGTCCCCCGCCGGGGGCCGCGGAGGCGGTCGCGGCCGCCGACGACCTGGGCCTGGACTCGCTGTGGACGGCCGAGGCGTACGGCTCCGACGCGTTCACCCCGCTCGCCTGGTGGGGCGCGCGGACCGAGCGCGTGCGGCTGGGCACCGGCATCGCCCAGATGCCCGCGCGTACACCGACCGCGACGGCGATGGCGGCCATGACGCTCGACCACCTCTCGGGCGGCCGGTTCACGCTCGGCCTGGGGGCGTCCGGACCGCAGGTGGTGGAGGGCTGGTACGGACAGCCCTACCCGCGCCCGCTGGAGCGGACCCGCGAGTACATCGACGTCGTCCGGCAGGCGCTGCGCCGCGAGGAGCCGGTCCGGCTCGACGGCAAGCACATCCAGCTGCCCTTCCCCGGCGGCACCGGCCAGGGCAAGGCGCTGCGCACCACCATTCACCCGCTGCGCCCGGACCTACCGATCCACCTCGCCGCCCAGGGGCCGAAGAACACGGCGCTCGCCGGGGAGATCGCCGACGGGTGGTTGCCCTTCCTGTTCTCGCCGCGCCTCTCGGACGTCTACGCCGAGCACCTCCTGGCCGGGTTCTCCCGCCGGTCCTTCGATCTGGCACCGGCCACCGAGTTCGAGGTCTCCGCGGCCGTACCCGTCGCCCCGGGGCCCGACGTCGAGGCGGCCGCCGATGGCCTGAAGCCCCAGGTCGCCCTCTACGTCGGCGGCATGGGCTCCGCGTCGACGAACTTCCACCGGGAGGCGATCGAGCGGCTCGGCCACGACGCCGCGTGCGCCGAGGTGGCGCGCCGGTGGGCCGAGGGCGACCGTGCCGGGGCGGCGGCCGCCGTGCCGACGGAGCTGGTGCTCGATATCGCGCTGGCCGGCAACCCGGCACAGCTGCGCGAGCAGCTCTCGGCCTGGGAGCGCAGCGTCGTGACCACGCTGGTGATCCAGACGGACGCGCGTGCCCTGCCGGACGTCGTGGCCGCGCTGAAGTCCTGAACCGGCCCGGCGCCGATCAGGTGGGGCGCCGGCCGCCGGGTGCCACCCAGCGGTCCACCGCCGCGATCGTCAGCTCGACGACGGCGTCGAGCGCGCCGGGCTCCTCGAACAGGTGCGTGGCACCCGCCACGACCTCGACGTCCACCGGCCCGCGCAGCCGTTCCGCCGCCCGGCGGTTGAGCTCGAGCACCTGCGGGTCCGCCTCGCCGACGACCAGCAGCGTCGGCGCAACGACCCGCCCCAGGGCCGCCCCGGCGAGGTCGACCCGGCCTCCCCGCGACACGACGCCGACGATCTGCTCGGGCCGGTCGGCCGCCGTGATCAGTGCCGCCGCGGCACCCGTGCTGGCGCCGAAGGTCACCACGGGAAGCTCGTCCGCGTCGGCGGTCCACCAGTCGACGGCCGCGACCAGGCGCCCGGCGAGCAGGCCGATGTCGAAGCGCAGCTCACCCGTGGCGAGATCGACGTGCTCCTCCTCCGCCGTGAGCAGGTCCATCAGCAGCGTCGCGCACCCTGCCTGCTGGAGCGCCCCTGCCACGTGCCGGTTGCGGGGACTGTGCCGGCTACTGCCCGACCCGTGCGCGAAGACGACGACGGCGCGCGCCACGTCCGGAGTGGTCAGGTCCGCGTCGAGCGTGGCGTCGCCGGCGTCGATGCGCACCGCTCGTTCCGTCGCTGCTGCTTCCGTCACGGCCGCCTCACCCCAGACCTGTCGGGCCGCTCAGCCCGCGCTCTCCTTCACGTCCCTGACGACGTCGCCGTCGAGCGCGGCCCGGACAAGGCCGGCCGTGAGCCGGGGAAGTTCGCCGGCCTCGACCAGGTGCGCGAGCCGCGAAGGCGAGGTGGGCAGGCCGACCTTCTCGGCGCCGTCGAGCACCTTGTCGTCGAGAAAGGGCGCCAGGGACGGCCACACACCCTGGACCTCGCGGCAAAAGATGCTCGCACCGACCGGCCCGATGCCGGGGAACGCCTGCAGCGCGGAGTGGATCTTCCGGGTCGACCCCGCCTCGTCGCGCAGGCGGCGCAGGTCACCGCCGTAACGCTCGAGGAGGAGGTCGGCACCGTCACCCAGCATGGTGGCGGTGCGTTCGTCGTACCGGCGGTAGCCACCACGGCCCAGCGCGTCCACGCGTTGCTGCCACGTCGCGTCGGCCATGCGGCGTGGCGTGCGGAACCCGGCGGTGGACAGCTCGCGGGCGGCCGCGACGGCGATCTCCGCACTGATCCGCGCGGACAGCAGCAGGCTGAGCACGAGGAGGCGGTACAGCGGCGACGGGGTGTCCCGGAGCTTCACCTCGGCCTGCTCGGCGTAGGTCTTGCCGTGCCGGTCGAGGAGCACCTCGACGGTGCGCCGCTGCGTCACGACGTTCCCCTCTCCTCGGGTCGTCCTGACCGCCACGCTAGGCCCGGCCGGGGACACCGGGCAACGGCGGGGCGATCGTCCGGGCGTGGTCCGGGTGGTGCGACCCTTCCACACCGTTCGGTGCGCCTCAGGGCGGGAAAAGGGAAGATTCGGTGCTGTTCGGCCCGGTGGGTCCGCGCTCCCAGGTCTCCACCGGTCCGGGGACGACGACGAAGAGGGGATGTGCGGCAGGGAGGGCTACCCCGGCCTGCACGGCAGCCAGCTCGGGGCTGCGGCCGGCCAGCTTCACCATGAGGTGCCCCCATTCGTGGGCGAGCTGGCCCTCGGTGACGGGTATGCGCTGGACGCCCGCCCGGCTGCCCTGCGTCGATGCCCCACGGTCTTGTGGAGTGGTCGGCCGTTCGATCCGGGTGGTGTCGAACCGGTAGCCCCGGGCCGCCGCCTCCTCGGCGGTGCCCACGAGGTAGGCGCCGACGGCGGCGAGTGGGTCGTGCTGGGCCCGGAACCGGTGGAGCTGGCTGTGGTGACGGTAGCCGCGGGTGCGTCCGGCGAGCACCGCCTGGGCCAGCAGGGCCTCCCGCCAGCAGGCCGTCAGGCCTTGCCGGTCGAGGTACTGGGGGTGCAGCGACCACAGCCGCATCCGCGGCCTCCTCTCACCCTAGGACCCGCCGAGCGCCTCGTGGACGGTCGGAAACGTGCCGAGCCCGGGGTCCGAGAGCCGGTGGACCTGCTCGACCATCCAAGGGCTCAGTGCCCAGGGCGCGCTCCGGACGGCTTGCTCGACGTCCTCGGCGCGGGCCCACCGGTGGTCCATGACCTCCTCCGGGTTCGCGGCGATCGGGCCGTCGGCGCGGGCGGCGTAGACGGGGCAGATCTCGTTCTCCATCACGCCGGAGGCATCGACGGCGCGGTAGCGGAACGACGGGAGCAGACACGTGGCCTCACCGATCGCCAGACCGAGCTCGTGACGGGCGTACCGGTGCACGGCCTCCCCGACCGGCTCGCCGGGACGCGGGTGCCCGCAGAAGGAGTTGGTCCAGACTCCGGGCCAGGTCCGCTTCCCGAGCGACCGCCGGGTGAGGAGGACGCGACCGTCCCCATCCAGGATGTAGCACGAGAAGGCCAGGTGCAGGGGGGTCCCGGTGTCATGCACGGTCGCCCGCGGCGCCGTACCCGCCGGCCGTCCGTCGTCCGTGAGCAGCACGACCTCGTCGAGTCGATGTGCCATGTCCACATGCTCCTGGCTGAGGGCCTGCACCGCACGGCAGGGTGGCGCGGAGGCAGTGGACCCGGCCCTCTCAGGCACCTTCGCGCGACGATCGTGACCGGTCCAGCAAGCCGCGAACCTCCTCGTCGGTGGTGGGTGAGAAGTCCTGGTACCCCTGCCCCACGCCGCCGAACTGCTCGGGTACCCAGGGACAGACCACCTCGTCGGCCTCCGCGGCGACGGTCCGGCAGGCCTCCGCGGAGCCGAGCGGCACGGCGACGACCCGGCGGGCCGGTTCGCCCGAGCGCAGCGCCGCCAGGGCCGCCCGCACCGTCGATCCGGTGGCGAGGCCGTCGTCGACGACGATGACGACGCGCCCGGTTACGTCGGGTGACGGGCGGTCGTCCCGGTAGATCGCCTCGCGGCGCTCGAGCTCGGGGGTCTCTCGCTCGAGCACGCGGTCGAACTCCTCGTCGCCGATGCCGAGGTCCAGCACGGCCTGGTGCCGGACGACCGCTAGCCGTCCGGCTACCCGTGCGACGGCGCCCATCGCCAGCTCGGGTTGCCCGGGAGTGCCGAGCTTGCGGACCAGGAGCACGTCGAGCGGCGCACGCAGGGCTTCCGCGACCCGGGCGGCGACCGGCACGCCGCCCCTGGGCAGACCGAGGACGACGACGTCGTCACGGCCCGCGTAGTCCTCGAGGTGCGGTGCGAGCATCCGTCCGGCCTCGTCCCGGTCGGCGTAGGGCTGGGCGCTCACCGCGATCACCTCAAGTGCGTGGCCCGTGCGGGTCTGGATCCCGCCCGGCCCGCGCCCTGTCTGTGGATGCCGACCAGGCTAGGTCTGCCTCGGCAGGTCGACAACAGGACGGCGGGAGCCGCCGGCCGACTCGCGGGGTGCCGGGCTCCCGGACACGGTAGGCGTGGGGCGCCCGTCCGGCGATCAGTTCTGGACGGGACTCCAGTCGACGACGCCGGAGGTCAGCGAGGCCACCGGTCCCGGGCGCGGCTGCACCCCTTCGACATCACGGTCGGCGATGGTCACCAGCTGGTTCATGGCCAGCGGCAGGGCCACCGCCTCCTTCACGATGTCCGCCTCGATCTGGACCCGAAGGTCACGGGCCACGTACTGGTCGTCCGTGCGCGCGAGCTCTTCGATGAGGCGGTCCCGCGCCTGGTTGCCGCCGCCGCTGAGCGAGGAACGGCCCTCGGTCCCCCACTGTGCGGCGATCCCGGCCGGACCCACCGGCAACGGAACCCGTGTGAGGACGGCGTGCCAGGCATTGCTGTGCTCGGCAGTGGTCCGGACGTCGCGGTCACCGCAGTCGCGCACGTCCCAGCCGGCCTCGGCCACGCCCTTCCTGAGCGCATCGAACGCGGCGCGGGCGAACGGGACGTCCGTGTCGTAGAGCACGCACACCGCGGCGCCCCTGACGACCCCGGCGGCCTCTCGCGCCTGGGAAGCCTCACCCACCGATCGAGCGAACCGCTCACGGAAGCCGGCGTCCTCCATCGCGATGTCGTACGCCTCCGTGCCCGGGGCGAACAGCAAGGCATTCGTCTCCTCGAGCTGCGTCGCCCATGGGCCCGCGCCGGCGGCGGCGACCTCCTGCCTGGGCACGGCCCGGAGGAAAGCGACCCGGGCCTCCTGCGACGCAAGCTCCCCGCGGCCCGAGGCCAGGAGGAGGACCCAGAGGGTTCCGTCGTGCGAGTAGGAAACACCGTAGTCCCGCCGCTCCAGGTCGCGGATGCGCTCCCTGTTGTCGTCGGTCGGCGCGACCTGCACCACGTCCAGAGTGTCGCCGAGGTTCTCAAGCTGCTCTGCCGCCGGGGACTGCACCAGCTCGATGCGCTCGTACTCCGGCGTCGGGCTACCCGTGTACTCCGGGTTGACCACGAGGTTCACGCGCTGCGCCCCGGGACGGCTCTGGTCCACCTGCGCCACTTGGTACGGGCCGCTGGAGAGCAGCAGCTCGGGCGCGATGCCGTTGCCGTCACCGCCGCGCAGGTCGAACCCGGTGTTCCATACCTGTGCGATCGCGGCGAGGGCTTCGCCATCTCGCTCCTCGATCGCCGTGAGCACCGCCTGCTTCGCCTCCATCGGGTCCGACAGGTCGAACGCGCGTGCACCGACCACGTGCGCGGGAACCGCGACGTCGAGCGCCGTGCGCCAGTCGGCGACGGGCTGGAAGAAGCGCACGTCGATCCAGCGACCGAACTCGTCGTAGCGCGGGATCTCGTTGCTCTGCGCAAGGCCGCTGCGGGCGGAGTCGAACGAGATGGCGGCCTCGGGAGCCTCGACTGCTTCGTTCGCCGTGGGGGCCTTCGCGGCATCGGCCGCTGCGGGAGCGAACGCGTCGGAGCCAGCGGCCCATGCGAGCATCAGGTCGGCCGCATCGACCGGGATCCCGTCCGACCAGTGCGGGTCGGTCAGGTCATAGCGGACGGTGAACGGTTCCCGATCGACGACCTCGACGCTGCCGAAGCTCTCGTCGATCTCGAGAACGCCGCCCACCTTCTCGGCGAAGCGCCCGCGTGTCAGGGCCGCCACGTCCTTGTTGCCGGCCGTGGCACCTGCCGCGCTCGCGGTGTTCGTGCTGGTCAGGGTGTGCGACCAGCCCACCGTGGCGGCCGACCCGGGGACGACAGAGTTCGGCAGGGACGGGCCGCAGGCCGCCAGCACCAGGGCGAGTGCGCCCACCACGACGAGCGCTGCCTGCCGACGCCACCTTCGCGGCACGTTCACTCCTCGCTTCCCGTGGCGCGGCCGCGCCGATTCTCGGTCGACGAACACGGACTCGACCGTACGTGGTGCTCAGCCGTGCGCGCGTACGTCCGGCGAGGACAACCGGTCGCCTAGGCGGACCGATCCAGCTCGTGCCAGGAGCCCAACGGCATCTCGAGGACCCTCTGCTGCTCGTCCTCGTCGAGGTCGGTCAGTCGTCGCTCGACAAGGATGGCCATCACCTTCTTGCGAGCGGCGTAGTAGCGCATACCGATCCATGGGTTGACGGTCCGGGGTCGACGCAGCTCGCGCTCTGGTGGTTTGGACGCCACCAGCATCACCGCCGCGGCCGCCGCCCCGGTCACGGCCGCAAGGATCATCAGCAGCGCCGCCGCGACATCACCCTGGTCCCCCGGCGCGCTCCTCATGACCAGGTAGGCAACAAGGGACACCAGACCCGACCCGCCGGCGACGAGCAGCTTCACGAGGCCGCGATCGCGGTCTTCCCACCAGGCCAGCAGCATGGCCACAGGAACGCCGGCGGCCATCACGAACACGATCCGCAGAAGCACCGGGTCCGCACCGGCCAGGACGAGCACGAGACCGACGACCGACGCCCCGATCAGGGGGATCGCCACGATCGCCGTCAGCACGAGGCCGATGGCGCGGATCACCCTGTCGGCAGTGGTCTCGTCCGGAGCCCGTGGCGGACGTCTGGCGAAAACCTCCGCCTCCACCTCGCCCCAGCGAATCGGTCGCGAGAGGCGCGCGTTACGCGCCCAGTCCTCCAGCGGCTGACTACTACGTCGCACTCACGTCTCCCTCGTTGCCCCGGTGGCCTACCTCGAGCCGTCACGAATGCGCGGGTTGCCGCCAACGCAGGGTCGAGACGCACGAGTCGAAGAGTAGCCTCATCGCATCGAGGGACGGGTGAGTCGACGGAGTGTCCATCGTCCTCCCGAATCCGGCGACGAGTTGCAGCGCTCGCCGACGCTTCGCTCCCGGTATCGGCGTCAGGTAGATGATCGCATGATTCATGATCGTCTCCGTCCCCAACCGGACCGACTTCTCCAGCTCGAAACGCAACGTTCCTGGATCCCCGAGCAGCGGGGTCGCTCCGTGGCTCCGAATCAACGAACGTGCGAGGTCGTCGAGATTCTCCCCGGCCCCGGCACGCCTGATCGAGGCATGGATCGACGCCGGGATGGCCAGCGTGCCATCTCCGGCCTCGGTCGGGGAGAAGAATGCGAACACCCCGTTCCGGTCCATGTCTTTGAACGAGTTCTGCAGCATCACCTTGACCTCCACGTAGAGATCAGGGCGATGCTCCGCCATGAACCGGCGCTTGACTCCCGCGAGCATCGTGTCCAGGACCGCGGGATCGACCTCGCGGCGGGTCCACCCGGGCGGTAGCTCGAGGTCGAAGTCCGGGTCCGGCTGCATGCCGATCTCCTGCCGCAGGCGCGTCGTGGTCATCCGGCCTCCTCGAACGGCCAGGGAGGTTCGTCGAACTGACCCTCGGGCGCGACGGCTATGAACGGTGCGCCGTCGGCCCGGTCGATCCGCAGCGCCTCCGTCAGCATCATGAACTCGGGGAGTACCCGCGTGATCAGTGGTGCGGGCGCCTCGCCAAGACTCAGCATGAGCGCCACGTCGCCGTTGTCGAAGATCAGGTGGACGGACACGACGTCCATCCCACTGTCATCATCCGTGCGCCTGGTCGAGCATTGGAGTCCGGCGCCGAGGTGAGGTGCCTCGACCCGGTGAACGATCGCTCCCGTATCTGTCCACGAGGGGAGGGACGCGCTCGTCACCAGGTTCACGTGGCACATGACGGCCGCCATGAAGTCCAGGGGCCACACCTGGAAGACGGCGTCGGAGTCCGTCGCCGCTCTCTCGTCGAGTGCCTGGCGAAGCACCTCGTGAATGTCGAGCTCTGACGCGACCCCGCCGTCCCAGCGCTCGGAGCCGACCACGGAGCTCAGCGCCTCGGCGCACTCCTCGACCCACCGTCGCTGCTGCTCGTCCTCCGGGGCTTCCGGGACGAAGAACCACCCCGGGATCTCGATGTCCTCGGCAAGATCGACCACCCATTCCGCGGGCGAACTCATCAGAGCAGCGCACCCGTCCATTTAGGAAACGGGTCCTTCCAGTCGGAGTCCGGCAGCCCCGCAACTCGGCCTGACCACCCAGCGAGGTTGCCCATGAACCGGAGCGAGAGGTCGGCCGTCGAGGCGATCTTGACGATCTCTCGACCACCACCCAGGAACGCCTGGCGGCCGGCCTGCCCCGTGTAGAGCCTCATGTGATCCGCACGGACGCTGCTGCGTCCGAGGGACCCGAGTGTCGCATTCTTGAGGCCGCCGCCCCAGCCGTTGAACACGAACGGCTTCTCCTTGAATATCTTCCCGCTCAGTCTCTGCAGCCCGTTGGCGGGCTTGAGTTTCGCGATATTGCCGAGGGCCCCCTCACCGAAAGCCTTGAGGCCCCGGCCGCCGTGCGCAAGTTTTGTCAGGTTCGCGATTTTCCCCACGGGCAGGATCGCGAGGCCGGCGAGACCGATATCCATCAGGGTTTTCTCGCCCTTGGTGTACTGCATGTACGTGACGAACAAGAAGGCTGCTCCGACTGCGACGGCGATCGCGGCGATCACCCATCCACCGATGAACATCGCAGCGACGCCGAGGATCAGTGCGGCCACGCCAAGGAAGTCGCCGATCGTGTCCCAGAAGCTGTCCTCGATCGTGCCGGCCATCTCGTCGGTGATGCTGCTGGCGGCGTCCTCGAACGCCGTCTCCCAGGTGTCGTAAGAGCTGTCGAAGAGCTGAGCCTCGCCCTCCCACTCCTCGTACGCCTGCTTCTTCGCCGCATCCTCCTCGGCCTGCTTCTCGGCTTCCGGGCTGTCCTCGTCAGGCTCGAACAGGCCGCCGGTCCCGCGCGGTTCGACCTCGCCGGGCAGGCCAACGTAGGTGGACCACAGGCTCTCGCAGTTCTCGACGTGGGTCTTGATGGAGGGCTGAACGGCTGCGAGCTCCTCGCCGTACTTCTTGATGACGGGGCCGACCGGCTCGTAGAGCTGGCCTGCTTCACGGAGCGTGTTGTACGAGTCGCCGACCGATTCCTTCAGCTTCTCGATCGCCTGACCCTTCTGGGTGCCGTCCCCGATGGCGCGCGTCGCGATGGTCTCGAGGGTGTCGGCGCTGTCCAGCATCTGCTGACCGAGGGTCGCTATGGCGTCGCCTCGCTCGACGATCTCGTCCGCCGACCCTTCGACCTGCTCAATGTTCCTTCCCCGCGGGGAGGGGGGCATGTATACCATCGCGCTGGAGCTCCTTCACCTGTCGCGTCGTCGGGCTGCTCTACTTTTCCGGCGTGAGCGAGACCGCCGCCTCGGCGTCCCATTTCTCGACGCCGTCGATGACGCCCTTGACGTGATCGCGCACGTCACTGAGCTGGCCCTCGAGAACCGTGCGCTTGTCGTCCCAGCGCTCTTCGAACTCTCGTGCCTTGTCCTGCAGCTCACTCCGGAAGAACGGCCTTCCGATGGCTGCCTCGAGCGCTTCGGAGCGGTCGGTCGCCTTCTTGAACTCGGTGACGATCGCGTCCAGCTGTGACTTCACGGTCTCGAGCTCACCAAGATCGATGTAGATGTCGGACATGGCTTCGAATTCCTGGTTCTCGTGCGGCGGACTTCGCTGACGGTCTGGTCACCGCGATCGCGGCGTCCTTGCAGAACAACTGAGGGGCCGACCCTCGGGGCCGGCCCCACAGCCGAACGTTCGTCGTTCAGCCGCCGGCGAGCTGGCTGTCGAGGTCGCGGATGGCGCTGGCCATGTCGCGCAGGGCCTGCGCCATGTCGGCGACTCCCTCGGAGGCATCCCTGAGGCCGGTGGTCAGCTCCTCGTAGCCGTCGCGGTACTTTCCCGAGGCCTGCTCGGTCTTGAAGCCGTCCTCGACGAGACCGTCGACGTGGCCCTGGAGCTCGCCGAGCAGGTCGTTGATGGCGTCCTTGCCGTCGTCCAGCTTGGTGGCCGTCGACTCCATCTCGTCGTACGTTGCGCCGAAGTCGCTCATCGATCCTGACCTTCCCACGTATCGGATTCGGGGCCCTGCTGGACCACCTGCCATGACTCTAGAAGTACCCGGTGAATTCGCTCAATGGGGAGTACTACCCACCGTGACCTGCAGGGGCGACAATCTCGTCGGGCCGGCCGTCGGCCACGCTCCTTTCCTGCCTCCGCCGGATCGGCGGTCCGTCCGCCGCCAGCGGCACCTGCATGGTGACGGACCGCCCGGCCTGCACGAAGATGCCTCGCCCGTCGGGGAAGTCCGTACGCTTCACCCGGCCGAACGGCACCTTGAACAAGGAGTCGCCGTCGTAGGTGTCCGGCTTGAGCGCGATGCCCTGACGGCCCGCCTTCCACTCGCCCAGCACGCCGGACCCACCTCCTGCCCGGCTGATGTCGGACTCGCCGACGAGCAGGTGGTCACTGTTGTTCACCGCCTGCAGCAACGCGCGCATCGGACGGTCCGCGGCACCGTCGGCGAGGTGCGGCACGTCCTCGACGACGATCATGATCCGGCCGGGGACCGATTCGTCCGCCACGATCTCCGCGAGCTCCGTCGCCAAGGCCTTCTCGTCGTCGGGCCGTACGGCGCTGCGCACCCACTCGCGGAAGTCCTTGAGCTGGGCTCGGCGGCTGCCGAAGTGGAACAGCTTGATGTCGGGATCGAACCGCTCCATCGCCGTGACGAGCGCCTTGAGCGCGTTGGTCGTGCCCGACTGCGGTGGCCCGGTGATGGTGAACGAGCCCACCGGGTCGAATCCCCTGGGAGCGAGCGTGTCGTCGGCGATGCCGAAGACCGGCTGGCCGTCGACGCTGTCGGGTAGCTCGGCACACTCGATGCGGGTGGGCAGCGCCCCGACCTCGGGCACCTCGGGGACGCCGCCGGCACGGAGCTTGCCGGCGAGCTCGTCGAGAGCCTTCGACTGCTCGGCCACGTTCGTGGTCCCGCCCAGCACGGCGGTCTGGACCTCGTTCTTGTCCACGACGGCGCGTCCGGGTACCGACTGCTCGTCGAGGACGTCCTTCGGCGCCCCGAGCAGCGTGTACTGGTTCGGGTCGGACAACCGCAGCACGATCCGCCGCGAGATGTTGGCGGCAACCGCCGTGGGCACGGCCCCGCCCCGGTCGGCGGTGATCACGGCGTGGACCCCGAGCGGCCGTCCCTCACCCAGGATGCGCATGAACACCTGGTAGAAGGGCGCCCGCGCAGAGCTGATCTCCCACTCCTTCTTGAACTCCGGGTAGTTGTCGATCAGCAGGATGATGCGTGGCAGGTTCGGGTCGATCAGCTCGCGATACTCCGTGAGGTTGGCGGCATTGGCCGCGGAGAAGGCTTCGGAGCGGCGGTCCAGCTCCCTGCCGAGGGTGCGCAGCAGTCGCTGGATCCGTTCCGCGTCGTCGCCGTCGATGATCGATCCCACCTGCGGCAGCCGCGTGATGACACCCAGTGCACCAGAAGCGAAATCGAGGCCGTACACCTCGGCCGTGCCGAGGTCGGGACGCATCCCGGCCGCCGTCGCGATGGTCTTGAGGAGGGTGGACTTCCCGGACCCGGACGTACCGAACACGACCAGCGAGCCGTCGCGGTCGGGCAGGAAGTATGCCGGGTCCTGGCGCTGCCGCTCGGGCAGGTCGGCAAGTCCGAGGAGGATCCGCCCGTCGCCCTCGCCCCGCAGGTCGCGCAGGTCCACGACGTCCGGCAGATCATCGAGCCAGGGCCGTCGCGGCACCGGCAGGTCCGCGACGTCGGCCGCGCGGATGAGGGTGTTCACCACGCGCTTCTGGTCGTTCGGCCCGAGATCGTCGTCCTCGGAGTCCGCCTCCGGCGGTCGGTCTGGCTCCCACTCCACGGTCGAGCCGAACCGCAGCTCGGCCGCCTTCACGTCCGCCGTGACCACTGCCTCGCGGGTCCACCCGCCCGCGAACGCCGACTGGAACGGCACCAGACGGCCCGGCCCGGTCTTGGCGATGGCGCGCCCGGGGATGGACGGCGGGAAGGTCGCGGCCACCGGGTCGTCGACGACGTCCTTGGAGTCGGACTCGTCGGCCATGCGCAGTGCGACGCGCAGGTTCGTGTTCGCGCGCAGGTTGTCCTTGATGACGCCCGCGGGCCGCTGCGTCGCCATGATGAGATGAATGCCCAGCGAACGGCCACGCTGCGCGATGTCCACGACGCCGTCGACGAACTCCGGCACCTCACCGGCGAGTGCGGCGAACTCGTCGATCACGAGCACGAGCGCGGGCGGGCACTCGGGGTCCTGACGTTTCTCCAGCTCGAGCAGGTCCTTGGCCTTCTTCCGGTTGAAGAGGTGCTCGCGGTAGTGCAGCTCGGCGCGGAGGCTGGTCAGGGCACGGCGCACGAGGTGCTGGCTCAGGTCGGTGACCAGGCCCACGCAGTGCGGCAGCTCCACACAGTCGGCGAAGGCCGATCCACCCTTGTAGTCGACGAACAGGAACGTGACACGGTCGGGGCTGTGGGCGGAGGCGATGCCGAGCACCCATGCCTGCAGGAACTCCGACTTGCCGGCACCGGTGGTACCACCGACGAGGGCGTGCGGGCCCTGCGTACGCAGGTCCAGCGTCATCGCGTCGCTCGCTCCCTGGCCGACGATGGCACGCAGGTTCCCCGCCTTCTTCAGCCGCGGGCGGGGTGCGTCGGAGCGGTCGATGATGGTGTTGTTCTGCCGCCAGCGGTCGACGACGGCGTTCGGGTCCTCGGCGACCTCGCGCCCGACCAACGAGAGGAACATGACGGCGTTCGGGATGTCGGAGGCGTCGTGCACGACCGTGCTGGCGTCGACCACCGGCGCCAGTCGTTTGGCGAACGTGTGCATGTAGGCGTTCGAGACGCCCTCGACGCGGACGTTCTCGTAGCGGTCGCCGGTGCGGACGATCCCCACCTGCGCATCGTCAAGCCCTCCGGTGACGTCGACGAAGCTCCGGCACGCCGCCGGGAGGGACTCGATCGTGGGGGAGACGAAGACGGCGTGCACACCGACGTCGGCCCCGCGTTCGAGGACCTGGGTCAGGCGCGCGCGATCCACCGGGGCATCGTTCGTGATGAACACGACGACGGAGATCCGCACCTTGGAGCTGGTCTCCTCCCCCGCCCGCCGCACGTTGGTGCCATAGCGCATCGGGTTCCACTCCTCGCCGAGCGGACCGCGATGCTGCGGCGAGGACCCGGCCCGGAGCACATACTCCTCGAGCGAGCTGAGCAGCGCGTTCGCCGTCGGCGCGGAGTCGGCGAGGGGCAGGTCCTTGAACATGCTCGTCTCGCTCGTGGTGTGCGGCAGCCACTTGATCCACTCGAGCTCGCTGGTCCAGTCGGCGTCGGCGAACGCCACGGTGACGACCTCGTTCGGCGCGTGGAGACCGAACAGCTGCACGGCCAGTCCGCGCATGGCGTCTGCCGCGGGGCCGGTCGGGCCGGCCACCCCTAGGGAGCCGGCCGCGGGCAGCGACTCCAGCACCGGCACGTCGTCCACGTAGCGGTACCGTTCCTGGAGACGTTGCACGCGCTCGATGTACTCGGGCAGTCCGTCCTGCGAGTCCTGCTCCCGGATCGAGTTGCGCGACTCGGCTCTGCTGGTACCCAGCCGCACGGCAAGGAAGTTCCAGTGCTCGGGTCGTCGCGTCCAGAGCATGGGCCCCAGCCGCATGGCGTGCTCGAAAACCTCGGCGACGGGCGGCACCTCCTCGTTCCGAGCCTGCTCCTCCTCGGGTTTGGCACGGAAGAACGTCTCCTCGAGGTTCTCGAACTGACGCTCGAAGAGCTGGACCTCGTGGTTCTGCTTGTTGCCGGCCTGCCGGCGCTGGTTGACGAAGTTGGCGAGCGCCATCATCGGCGTCATGATGATGAGCAGCAGGGCGCGCTCGCGGCCGGTGATCGCGAAGATGGCGCCGGCCATGATGATGGGCGAGACCATCATGGTCCAGGGGAACAGCTTGTTGAGCATCTCGGTCGGCATCCGCGGCGGCGGGTGCTCCACGCCGGGGTAGCGCACCTCGACCCGAGGGCTACGGTTGAAGAGCAGGCCGCCGCCGCGCTCCAGCACCGGGTCCTCGGCCGAGCCGTCGAAGTCGCTCGCGAGGTACAGCACCAGCGTGGTCCCGCCGATGACGAACGGCTCCCCCGGCACGATCCGGACGCGCTGCACCGGTGTGCCGTCGACGAGCACTCCGTTGGCGGAGTTCAGGTCGACCAGCTCGACGTAGCCGCCCAGCTCGATGCGCGCGTGCCGCTTGGACACCATCGGGTCGGCGAGGACGATGTCGTTGTCCGAGTTCCGGCCGATGGACGCGTGGCCCATGGTCAGCGGGAACTCCTGCCCGCGGAGCGGCCCCTCCGTCGCCACCAGCACGCCGACGGCGTCGCGCGACCCTGCCGGTACGGCAGGCGAGCTCTGGTGGCCCAGGTTCAGCAGGGCGGCCGCGAAACCGGAACCGATCGGTGCCTCACCGATCGGAACGTCGGGATGCAGCGGTTCGAAGCGTTCGGCCGTGGGTGGTGCGACCGCGAGGGTCAGCACATCACCTTGCCCGGCCAGCACCGTGCGCGCCGGATCCGCGTCGGCGATGTGCCGCGCGACGTCGGCCGCCGTGGCCGTGGAGTCGGCCGTGACCACGATGTCGGCCGGCGCCGCGCCGTCACGGTGCAGAGTAAGCTTGACCTTCACAGCTCACGCCCATCTGTCTTGTCGGTATCGATGCGAAAGTCGCCGGCATGTGTCATGCGCGCGCCACCACCGCTGTGCGGTCGCCGAAGCGGATCGTGTCCCCCGGCAGCGCGAGGCCGGGCTGGCCCGCAGCGAGCGGGCGCTCGGCGCCGTCGTGGACGACGGACGTGCCGTTCGTCGAGTGCTGGTCGATGACCTCGATGCCCCGCTCGACAGGACGCACAGCCAGGTGCGTCTTCGACACCGAACGGGTGTCGTCGGCCACGGGCATCCGGCGCGCGCCGCGGACGCTGTCGGGGACCGCGGGGTTCCGGCCGAGCACGTGCGTCTCGGTGATCGCGACGCGCTCCCCCGAGTCCAGCTGCAGCACGAACCCGTCAGGACCGCGCAGGCTTGTCTGCTCGACGTCGTCCGGGTCCCCGTGCCGGCTCGCCCCGACGGGCTCCGCCGAGGCGCCGGACGGCGGGGCCGACGGCGATGGCGCCCCCGGGAGTCCGGTGACCAGGGTGTGACTGCCGGCAGGGGCACCCACGCCGGCCGAGGGAGGCGACGGCGGCGGTGCCCCGGCGATCGCCGCCGAGCCCGGTGAGGGGGCGGACGCCGTGGTCGACGGCCTGGCGGTCCGCGCGTCCTTCCTTGCCTGGTCCGCAGGGCGGTACGCGCCCGCCGCGGGACGGCCCGGCGTCGGCGGGGCCTCCGGTGCGTCGTCGACGGTCTCCTGCCCGAGCCCCACGACGGGGCGCGGTCCGGCACCGTGCGGCCGCGCGACGCCGAGCACGCCGGCGCTGACGCGCGCGCCGGGTCGGTACGGCTCCTGGCCACCGCCGTCGTTGGACGTGGCGAGCGACGGCATCGCCCTGGGCCGCGCCACCGGCTCGGCCTTCACCGTCTTGCGTGCGATGCGCATGCGCTTGTCGTCGTACGGCTGGAGGCCCTCGCGAATGTCCACGAACCAGGTCCGGCCGACCATGTCGAGCCATCCCCGACCACGCTGCTGCGGGTCGAACAGCGGGGAGATGAGGAACAGGATCGGGCCGACGACGACCACGGCCGAGCCCCACAGCACCAGCGACCGCAGCAGTACCCGCCGGATGCCCGGCTTCTCGAGGGTCCTCACGTTCACCGAGCGGATCCCCATCACGGCCTTGCCGAGCGTGGTGCCCTTTCGACCGTGCAGGGCGAGCTGGACGATGCAGAAGGCGAGCGTCAGGAGCGTCGTGACGCCGGCCATCACGACGGCCAGGATGAACTGGGGATGGTTCAGGAACCCGTACCAGCTGATGCGCGCCGTGAAGAGCATGAGCAGCAGTGGTGCCGCGAAGATCAGGTAGGGAGCCTGGAGCACCAGGTATACGGCGAAGTCGATGAGGAAGGCCACCGAACGCCGACCCAGGGGCGCGGGGACGAGGCCGAGCGCGGCGGCGTACGCGGGGTCGGGTCTGCCGTCCTCGTCCAGTCCCTCGATCTTCTGCTGATCGCCGTCGTCGACCTCCCAGATCACCACCTTCGGACTCCTCCCGCCCCACAGGTACTCGTTGGCGATACCGACGACAACCGTACCGACCGCGAACGCCGGCGCTGTCGTCTGTCAGGATCACCGCATGTCAACGCCCGCGGCCGCTTCCGACGAGCCGGTACCGGCGCGCGAGGTCATCGAGCTCTCGGACGGCATTGTCGCCCATCTCGTGACGCATGACGACGGTTGGTCGCTGGAGATCGACGGCGTCCGCCAGTCGCACATCGGCCGGCCGGGCGCCCCGCCGACCCTCGCGGCGGCACGGTGGATGCTTGCCGCCCTCGGCAACGACGGCCCGCAGACGTGCGCTCACCTGGGTGGCGGCATGCTGACCGTGCCGCGTGCGATCGCCGAGCGGCGACCGGACTCCCGGCAGGTCGTCATCGAGCTCGAGCCGGCACTCGCGGAGCTCGCCCGCACCCGGTTCGATCTGCACCTAGGGATCGACGTCCAGATCGGGGACGCGCGTGCCTGGCTGGACGCCGGCACCGCCAACGAGCTGGACGCCGTGCTGATCGACGTGTTCGCGGGCGGCCGGATCCCGCCCGCCTTCACGTCGATGGAGTGCTTCGCCGCGGCGCGGGCGGCGCTGTCGGACACCGGGCTGTTGATCGTGAACTCGGTCGCCGGGCCCGAGCTGGAGTTCACCCGGCGGGAGCTCGCGACGGTCCGGGCCGTGTTTGAGCACGTGGCCATGATCGTGCAGGGCTCCGCGCTCCACGGTGTGCGCTTCGGCAACGCCACCCTGATCGGCTCGGCCGCACCGCTGAGCACCGACGGCATACGCGCCGCACTGGCGGACGACTCCTCACGCGGTGCGCTCGTGACCGACCTCGACCGGATCATCGACGGCGCGGAACCCGTCCGGGACGCCGACCAGCTGTGGTCGCCCGTGCCGCGACTGCCGAAGATCGACGAGGCGTTGCGACTGCTCGAGACGACACGGGCGGCGCTTCCGCGGAAGCGCCGGCGTGACGACGACGGCGGGACTCCCGCAGGAAAGTCCTGCTGAAGTTCCGCCGTCGATCAGCGGTTAGTCAGAAGTTCCAGTCCTCGTCCTCGGTGTTGACGGCCTTGCCCATTACGTACGACGAGCCCGAGCCCGAGAAGAAGTCGTGGTTCTCGTCCGCGTTCGGACTCAGCGCCGAGAGAATCGCAGGATTGACCGCCGTCTGGTCCGACGGGAAGAGTGCCTCGTACCCGAGGTTGTTCAGCGCCTTGTTGGCGTTGTAGCGCAGGAACGCCTTGACGTCCTCGGTCAGGCCCAGCGGGTCGTAGAGGTCCTCGGTGTACTGCTCCTCGTTCTCGTACAGCTCGAAGAGCAGCTCGAAGGTGTAGTCCTTGAGCTCCTGCCTGCGGGCGCTGTCGGCCTTCTCCAGCGCCTTCTGGTACTTGTAGCCGATGTAGTAGCCGTGCACGGCCTCGTCCCGGATGATCAGCCGGATGAGGTCGGCGGTGTTGGTCAGCTGGGCGTGGCTTGACCAGTACATCGGCGCGTAGAAGCCCGAGTAGAACAGGAACGACTCCAGCATCGTGGAGGCGACCTTGCGCTTCTCGGGGTCCTCGCCGCGGTAGTAGTCCATGACGATCTCCGCTTTGCGCTGGAGGTTCTCGTTCTCCTCCGACCAGCGGAAGGCGGCGTCGATCTCCTTGGTGGAGATCAGCGTCGAGAAGATCGACGAGTAGGACTTCGCGTGCACCGATTCCATGAACGCGATGTTCGTGTAGACGGCCTCCTCGTGCGGGGTGACCGCGTCCGGGATCAGTGAGACGGCACCGACCGTGCCCTGGATCGTGTCCAGCAGCGTCAGGCCGGTGAAGACGCGGGTCGTCATGAGCCGCTGGTCGTCGCTGAGGGTCGCCCAGGACTGGATGTCGTTGGACAGCGGGACCTTCTCGGGCAGCCAGAAGTTCCCGACCAGGCGGTCCCAGACCTCGACGTCCTTGTCGTCCTGGACCCGGTTCCAGTTGATCGCCTGGACGCTGCTGACCAGCTTGAGCTTCTCCGACACGTTCAGTCCTTGTTCGTAAGTAGGTGCCTTGGCGGGGCGAATGTCGCGGACCACTGAGAGCCGGGCTGGTTCCGGCCCGCCCCCAGGTCTCTCGTCACAGCATGCAGCTGACGCAACCCTCCACCTCGGTCCCTTCGAGAGCGAGCTGGCGGACCCGGATGTAGTAGAGGGTCTTGATGCCCTTGCGCCAGGCGTAGATCTGCGCGCGGTTGACGTCTCGCGTGGTGGCGGTGTCCTTGAAGAACAACGTCAGCGACAGTCCCTGGTCCACGTGCTGCGTGGCCTCGGCGTACGTGTCGATGATCCTCTCGGGCCCGATCTCGTAGGCGTCCTCGTAATACTCGAGGTTGTCGTTCGTCATGAACGGCGCGGGGTAGTACACGCGCCCGAGCTTGCCCTCCTTGCGGATCTCCACCTTGGAGACGATCGGGTGGATCGAGGAGGTCGAGTTGTTGATGTACGAGATGGACCCCGTCGGCGGCACGGCCTGCAGGTTCTGGTTGTAGATCCCGTGCTCCCTGACGGACTGGGCCAGGGACTTCCAGTCCTCCTGGGTCGGGAGGTGGACGCCGGCCTCGTCGAAGATCTGGCGCACGCGTTCGGTGCGCGGCTCCCAGATGCCCTCGATGTACTTCGTGAAGTACTCGCCGGTGGCGTACTTCGAGTCCTCGAAGCCCGTGAACGCCCGGCCCTTCTCGATCGCCAGCTTGTTCGACTCCGTGATGGCGTGGAACGCCACCGTGTAGAAGTACATGTTGGTGAAGTCGAGGCCCTCTTCGGAGCCGTAGTGGATCCGCTCGCGGGCCAGGTAGCCGTGCAGGTTCATCTGTCCGAGGCCGATGGCGTGGGAGTCGTTGTTGCCCTTCTCGATCGAGGGCACCGACCAGATGTGAGTCTGGTCGGCCACCGCGGTCAGGGACCGGATCGCCGTGCCCACCGTGCGCCCGAAATCGGGCGAGTCCATCGTCTTGGCGATGTTCAGCGACCCGAGATTGCAGGAGATGTCCCGGCCGATCTCCGAGTAGGACAGATCCTCGTTCAGGGTCGACGGCGTCGAGACCTGCAGGATCTCCGAGCACAGGTTCGACATCGTGATCTTGCCCTTGATCGGGTTCGCCCGGTTCACGGTGTCCTCGAACACGATGTAGGGGTAGCCCGACTCGAACTGCAGCTCGGCGAGGGTCTGGAAGAAGCCGCGCGCGTCGAGCTTGGTCTTCTTGATCCGGGCGTCGTCCACCATCTCGTGGTAGTGCTCGGAGACGTTGATCTCGGAGAACGGCTTCCCGTAGACACGCTCGACGTCGTAGGGCGAGAAGAGGTACATGTCCTCGTTCTTCTTCGCCAGCTCGAACGTGATGTCCGGGATGACGACGCCGAGGGAGAGCGTCTTGATCCGGATCTTCTCGTCCGCGTTCTCCCGCTTGGTGTCGAGGAACCGCATGATGTCGGGGTGGTGGGCGTTGAGGTACACCGCTCCCGCGCCCTGGCGTGCGCCGAGCTGGTTGGCGTACGAGAAGGAGTCCTCGAGCAGCTTCATCACCGGGATGACACCCGAGGACTGGTTCTGGATCTTCTTGATCGGCGCCCCGGCCTCACGGACGTTCGACAGCGACAGCGCCACGCCGCCGCCACGCTTGGACAGCTGCAGGGCCGAGTTGATGCCGCGGGCGATGGACTCCATGTTGTCCTCGATGCGCAGCAGGAAGCAGCTGACGAGCTCGCCGCGCTGGGCCTTGCCGGCATTCAGGAAGGTCGGGGTCGCCGGCTGGAACCGGCCGGCGAGGATCTCCTCGACCATGCTCCGAGCGAGCGCCTCGTCGCCGTCGGCCAGGCCGAGGGAGACCATGACCACTCGATCCTCGAAGCGCTCCAGGTACCGCTTCCCGTCGAACGTCTTCAGCGTGTACGACGTGTAGTACTTGAACGCACCGAGGAACGTCTCGAACCGGAACTTCTTGGACCATGCCAGGTCCCACAGGTCGGTGAGGAAGTCGAAGGAGTACTTCTCGAGCACGCTGCCCTCGTAGTACCCCTCCTCCACCAGGTAGTCGAGCTTCTCCTTCAGGGTGTGGAAGAAGACCGTGTTCTGGTTGACGTGCTGGAGGAAGTACTGGCGCGCGGCCTCCCGGTCGGCGTCGAACTGGATCTTCCCGTCCGCGTCGTACAGGTTGAGCATCGCGTTCAGCGCGTGGTAGTCGAGCTGAGGCGCGCCGGCGATCCCTACGCCGGTATCCGTGAGCGTTGCTGCCAAAACTGCCCCAATCCCTCTCGGACGCGGTTCACGTCCTCAGTGGTTCCCATGAGTTCGAAGCGGTACAGGAACGGCACCTCGCACTTCGCCGAGACGATGTCGCCGGCGAGGCAGTACCCCGTACCGAAGTTCACGTTCCCCGCGGCGATGACGCCACGGATCAGTGACCGGTTGTGCTCGTCGTTGAGGAACCGGATGACCTGCTTGGGCACCGCGCCCTTACCGTCGCCACCACCGTAGGTCGGCAGCACGAGGACGTACTCCTCATCCACCCGGACCGAGGGCTCCCCGGAGCGGAGCGGGATGCGGTGCGCGGGCAGGTCCAGCTTCTCCACGAAACGGTGCGTGTTGTTCGTGACGGAGGAGAAGTAGACGATGGTGCCCATCACTGCCCTCCTTCAGCGATGCCGGTGGCCCCTGCGTGGTCACGTAGGTGCTGTCACCGGTCCATGACCGTTGGTGTTCGGCCGGGCCACCGGGTCGCGGTGGCCCGGCCGAAGTCGTCGTCGGTCCGAGGACCGTCAGGCGCTGACCGCGGCCTGATGGGCCGCGAGCGCCTTGATCTTGTCCGGTCGGAAGCCGGACCAGTGGTCACCGTCCGCGAACACGACCGGCGCCTGCTGGTAGCCCAGCGCCTTGACGCTCTCGAGCGCCTCGGGGTCGGTCGTGATATCCACAACCTCGTACTCCAGCCCCTGCTTGCTCAGCGCCCGGTAGGTGGCGTCGCACTGGACGCAGGACGGCTTGCTGTAGACGGTGATGCTCATCCGGGCCGAACTCCTTGTCTCGGTGCGTCTTCACAGGCCGGAGATTGCTCCAACGTGGGTGTAACAACAACGATGTGATTTAACGCGGTGTATGCCTCTCCGCGGTTCCTCAACACTACACCTAGGGGTGCCTCGCCGGTGGTACCCCAAGATGCTGGGGCACGGCGTGTCGCCTCGAGTTGGTTCGCCATTCGCAGCCTCCCGTCTGTGGACTGCCGGCAGCCGCCTGGGGGCAAGTCTGTGGACCGCCCCGAGCGACCGCCTCGGACCACCCGCCAGGGGGTGATCGCCGAAGTCTCCCGCGACCCACTGACACGGGTGCTTCTCCTGCCCTCACGAGGGGGGCCTCCGACCCGTGCGACCGCTTGTGGACGTGGCTCGGTCCACAGCCTGTGGGTACAGCGCACCGGCGAGCCGGTCGCGGCGCCTCGGACGGGTTCGGAGATTTGGGCGTGTCGTCCCCCATCGGCGTGTCGCTCCGAAGGGCCCGTGGGGTGTGCCGGCACCGGCGCGAGCTCGTCGGACAGCCGGAGCGACCGCCCCGAGGCGTCCTGACCCGGCGCGGCCTGCAACCACAGCATTTGGTGACGCCTTGACCTCAAGGTGCCTGGTTCTTGGTTCTGGCGCTCGCCAAATCATGCGTTTCCCTATAACGTCACAGGCCGCCGCACCACTGTCCGTGCAGGTCATGGCCTGTCCGAGCAGACCATGAGCAGGTCAGGAGAACGGCCCCGTGTGCGGCGTCGTCCAGCGACCGCCACCGGAGGAGACCACCGCATGTGGGACTACGTCGTCGAACGGCGCGACGAGATCCTCTTTCTCTCGTACCAGCACGTCAGCCTGGTGCTGCAGTGCATCGTCCTCGCGACAGTTGTCGCCCTGGTCGTCGCCGTGCTGGTGTACCGCAGCCCACGCATGACCGCCCTGGCCAACTCCACGTCCGCCATCGGGCTGACGATCCCGTCCTTCGCCCTCCTCGGACTGCTGCTCACCTGGTCCGGCTTCGGCGTCGTCACGGCCGTGATCGCCCTGACCTTTTACGGCATGCTACCGATCCTGCGGAATGCCGTCGTCGGCCTCTCGGGCGTCGACCGGACCGCTGTGGAGTCGGCGCGAGGCATCGGTATGAGCCGTCTCAACACGCTGGCGCGCATCGAGCTTCCGCTCGCCTGGCCGGTGATCCTTGCCGGCGTGCGGGTCTCGACGCAGATGATCATGGGCATCGCGGCCATCGCCGCGTACGTGCTCGGTCCGGGGCTCGGCAGCTTCATCTTCTCCGGCCTCTCCCGCCTCGGAGGCGCCAACGCCTTCTACTCCGCACTCACCGGGACGATCGCCATCGTCCTCCTCGCCCTCGTGGTCGACGTACTGCTCGTGCTGCTCGGCCGCCTGACCACCTCCAGGGGGATCCGTGCCTGAGACCACCAACGAGACGACCGTGAACGAGCCCACGAGCACCACCGGTGCCTCGATCCACCTCCAGCAGGTCACCAAGGAGTACCGCGGTCAGGAGCGTCCCGCGGTGGACCACGTCGACATCGAGATCCGGGCCGGCGAGATCCTCGTCCTGGTCGGTCCCTCCGGTTGCGGCAAGACGACCACCCTGAAGATGATCAACCGGCTCATCGAGCCGACGTCCGGACGCATCGTCCTGGACGGCGAGGACGTCACCAACCGGGACGCCGACGAGCTGCGGCGCCACATCGGCTACGTGATCCAGGCGGGCGGCCTCTTTCCCCACATGACCGTCGGCACGAACATCGGTCTCGTCCCCGGGATGCTCGGCTGGGACAAGTCGCGCATCGCCAGCCGCATCGACGAGCTGCTCGAGCTCGTGGACCTCGATCCAGCCGTCTACCGGGATCGCTACCCGCGCGAGCTCTCCGGCGGCCAGCAGCAGCGCGTCGGCGTCGCCCGGGCCCTCGCCGCCGACCCGCCCGTGCTGCTCATGGACGAGCCCTTCGGTGCCGTCGACCCCATCACCCGCCAACGTCTCCAGGACGAGCTGCTGAACATCCAGGAGGAGCTCGGCAAGACGATCGTCATGGTCACCCACGACTTCGACGAGGCCGTGAAGCTCGGGGACCGGATCGCGATCCTCGACGTCGGTGCCCGGGTGGCCCAGCTCGACACCCCCGAGGAGATCCTCACCAACCCCACCGAGGACTTCGTCGTCGACTTCATCGGCAAGGGCGCGGCGCTGAAGACACTGAGTCTCACCCGCATCTCCGACGCGCCGCTGAAGGCGGGGACGACGGCGCGAGCGGGCAGCTCCTCGGCCGAGGCGGTCGCGCGAGCCCGGGCCGCCGGTCACAAGTACGTCGTCGTCCTGGACGAGCGCGACCGGCCCCTGCGCTGGCACCAGCTCGACGAGCTCGAGAAGACCACGACGATCGGCCCCGAGGCCGACGAGGACCTGCCCACCCTGGCACGCCGGGCCACCCTCAACGAGGCCCTCGACACCATGCTCACCGCCTCGCAGAACGGCGTCATCGTCACCGGGCGCCGGGACACCTACGTCGGGTACCTCACGGTGGACACCGTGATGTCGTTCATGAGCCCGGAGGAGCCGAACGCCACAGCAGACGGCGCGGAGGGTTCCGCATGAGCACGACCCGGACCGAAGCGACCATCGACGCGGGCGAGAGCGAGCGCTCGTGGCGCAGCCTGCTCGTCCAGCCGGCACTCGTCGTCCTGGTGCTCGCCGGCTTCCTGGTCTGGCTGAGCACCGCCGAGCTGACCTCCACCGAGAGCAGGACCCTGTCCTGGGACTACCTGCAACCCCGGTTCTACGAGCACATGCGCCTGACCTTCGTCCCCGCGGCGATCGTCGTCGGGATCGCCGTGCCGCTGGGCATCGTGCTGACCCGAGGCCGGCTCAAGCGCCTCGCCGGGCCGGTGGTGGCCGTCGCCAACATCGGCCAGGCCGCGCCGTCCATCGGTCTCATCGTGCTGCTGGCCATGTGGCTCGGATTCGGCTGGCGGACCGCAGTCGTCGCGCTCGTGGCCTACACCGTGCTGCCGGTGCTGCGGAACACGATGGTCGGCCTCAGCGGTGTCGACCCGCGCCTGGTCGAGTCCGGCCGCGGGATGGGCATGTCCGCACCGGCCGTGCTCTGGCGGGTGGAGCTCCCGCTCGCCGTGCCGGTGATCGTCGCCGGCGTGCGCACCGCGCTCGTCCTCCTGGTCGGTACCGCCGCACTCGCCTACTTCATCAACGGCGGTGGTCTGGGCGTGCTCATCGGGACCGGGGTCAACCTGTTCCTGCCGAGGGTGCTCGTCGCCGGCGCCCTGCTGATCGCCCTGCTCGCCCTGCTCGTGGACTGGCTCGGCCGCGTCGTCGAGCACGTCGCCCGACCCCGAGGACTGTGATGACTCGCCGCACCCGCCTCACGGCCGCTCTGGCGGCACTGGTCGTCACGGCACCGCTGGCCGCCTGCGGCCTCCAGCCAGCCACCGGGTACGCCCCGCCCGTCGAGCCGGCCGGCATCCAGCCGCACGAGAACGCCGGCCCCATCTCGGTGGGGTCGAAGAACTTCACCGAGCAGATCATCCTCGGCAAGATCGCCGTGCTCGCCCTGCGCGCGGCGGGATACACGGTCACCGACGCCACCAACATCCCCGGCTCGAACCCCGCCCGCGCGGCCATGGTCAACGGGGACACCGACATGCAGTGGGAGTACACGGGCACCGCGTGGGTCTCGTACATGGGCGAGACGGGCATCCCCGACAAGGACGAGCAGTGGCAGGCCGTGCACGACGCCGACCTCGAGAACGGTCTGACCTGGCTCCAGCCGGCTCCGGTGAACAACACCTACGGCTTCGCCATGGGCCCGGACGCCGCCGGGGAGCTCGGTATCTCGTCGATGTCGGAGATCGCGGAGATCCCCGTCGAGGAGCGCACCTTTTGCGTGGAGAGCGAGTTCCGGAGCCGGGACGACGGCCTCGAACCGATGCTCGAGCACTACGGCATTCCCCTCGGTGATCCGCAGGGCGTGCCCAACGGCAACGTGAAGATCATGGACACCGGCGCGATCTACCAGGCCACCGCCGACGGCGCGTGCAACTTCGGCGAGATCTTCACGACCGACGGACGGATCGTGGCGCTGGACCTTCAGGTGCTCGAGGACGACAAGAACTACTTCCCGTCCTACAACGTCGCTCCGGTCGTTCGGACCGAGACCCTCGAGGAGCATCCGCAGCTCGACGAGCTCTTCGCTGAGATCACGCCGTTGCTGACGGACGAGGTCCTCATCGATCTCAACGCCCGGGTCGACGTCGACGGCGAGCAGCCCGCCGACGTCGCCATGGACTGGCTGGTCTCCGAGGGTCTGGTCTCGAGAGCGACCGGCTGACCCGGTGGATCCGGTGGATCCGGACGGCCCCGACCGTCGCGGCCGTGAGCCGCACGAATCGGCCGTGAGAGAGTGACGCTCATGTCGGTGCGCTCCTGGGTGGACGGTCGGACCGGTCGGATCGAGCTGGACCGGCCGCAGGCCCTCAACGCCCTCGACCTGGACATGATCCGGTCCCTGCACCAGGTCCTCGACGCCTGGCGCGATGACGACACGGTCGGGTCCGTCGTCGTCACGGGCGCCGGGCGTGCTTTCTGCGCCGGCGGCGACGTGCGCAGCGCCCGCGAGGCGGTGCTCGACGGCCGTCACGACGACGCCGCGACGTTCTTCCGCGAGGAGTACGCGCTCAACCGCACCATCGCCGAGTACCCCAAGCCCTACGTCGCCGTGATCGACGGCGCCGCGCTGGGTGGCGGCATCGGCGTCAGTGTCCATGGCGATGCTCGGGTGGTCACGGAGAACGCCGTGCTCGCCATGCCGGAGACGGCGATCGGCTTCGCGCCCGACGTCGGAACGAGCCATGTCCTCTCGCACCTCGACGGTGACCGCTCGGTCTCCGTCGGCAGGTACCTGGCGATGACCGGTGCCCGGCTCGGCCCGGCCGACGCCCTCGCCGTCGGGCTCGCGACCCACTACGTCCCCTCGTCCGCCGTCGACCGGCTGCTCGCGGGCCTCGCTCGCGACGGCTTCGCCGTCCTCGACGACCACGTGGCCAGGCCGGGTGAGCCGGGGACCCTCGCGGAGGTCCGTGACGCCGTCGACTCCGCCTTCGGGGTCACCACGGCCGGCGAGATCCTCGCCCGGCTGGACACCATGGCCGCCGAGGCGGGCGGGACCGCCACTGACACGTGGGCCGCCAGCACCGCGACGGCGCTTCGGACGATGTCACCCACCTCGCTCGTCGTCGCGCTCGAGCTGCTGGCGGCCGGCCGGGACTCGGACCTGCGCACCTGCCTCGGCAACGAGCGCCGGGCCGCGGCGTGGCTCGTCGCACGGCCGGACTTCGCCGAGGGGGTCCGCGCCGTCCTGGTCGACAAGGACCGCTCCCCCACCTGGTCGCCCGCCACGATCGAGGCGGTCGACGTCGAGGAGGTCCGCCGCGCGCTGACCGCCACCTAGTTGACTCCGGCGCACCGGTGCGACGTGCCCGGCCCCCGACCTGCGCGCGATGATGGGTTCCTGCCGACAAGGAGTGAACCCATGCCGATGAACGTCGAGAGCTTCAACCTCGACCACCGCACCGTCGCCGCCCCCTACGTGCGGGTGGCGGACACCAAACACCTGCCGGGCGGTGACGTCCTGACCAAGTACGACGTCCGGTTCTGCCAGCCGAACGTCGACCACCTCGAGATGCCGGTGGTGCACTCCCTCGAGCACACCTTCGCCGAGCACGTGCGCAACCACTCCGACGACGTCGTCGACTTCTCCCCGATGGGCTGCCAGACCGGCTTCTACCTGCTGCTGGCCGGTCAGCACCCCCAGGAGGAGGTCCTCGACCTCGTCGAGCGGGCGCTGCGCGACGTCGCCGACGCCACCGAGGTGCCGGCGGCCAACGAGACGCAGTGCGGGTGGGCGGCCAGCCACACCCTCGACGGCACCCGGGAGGCCGCCCGCGCCATGCTCGCCCGCCGGGACGAGTGGGCCACGGTGACTGAATGAGCGCGAGGAGCCCCCGCGGAGGGACGCCGAGGAACGAGGTGTGCCGGAGTGAGGCACCGCAGCGCACATTCGAGGAGGCACCATGACCGACACCCCGGAGGTGCACGCCTCCATGGCCGACCCGTCGGGCAGAGCCACGTCGCAGGGCCGGGGACCCCTGGTCGACGCCATCGTCGTCGGCGCCATGGACGAGGAGACGCGCCCGTACTCGCGGCTCGCGTCGGCCGCGGGACCGGTCCGCGAGCGCGGGCGGGCCCGCGGCCAGGTGATCCAGATCGGTAAGGTCAAGATCCTGCTGGTGCGCAGCGGGATCGGGCTGGTCAACGCCGCCGCGGCGGCCGTCGCCGCGCTGTCGGAGTGCCGGCCGCGGGCGCTCATCTCCACCGGATCCGCGGGCGGGCTGGCCCGGTCCGTCGACGTCGGGGACGTCGTCGTGGGCGAGACGTACACCTACGCCGGCGCGGATGCGACCGCCTTCGACTACGTGCGTGGTCAGGTGCCCGGCATGCCCGTCGAGTACGACGCCGACCCGGACCGGCTCGCGGCAGCTCGTCGTATCGAGCTACCCGTGGGCACGCTGCGCGTCGGTCAGATGGTCTCCGGCGACTCGTTCGTCACCGAGGTGAACTGCGGAGAGGTCCGCGAGAACTTCCCGGACGCGCTGAGCACGGACATGGAGACGACGGCGCTCGCGCAGGTCGCGTACTCCTACGAGCTGCCGTTCCTGTCCGTGCGGGGGATCTCGGACCTGTGCGGCCCCGAGGCCGGTGACGACTTCAGCATCGGGCTCGAGGACGCCGCAGAACGGGCGGCCCGCGTGGTCCTGACCACGCTGCGCGGATAGCGCTCGGGTGGCCGACCTGCGCCACGTCAGGTTCCATGGTGCGGGCAGGGGCCGAGGAGAGAGGACCATCCAATGGACACCTGGATCTGGATCGTCATCGCGGTGGTCGTCGTCGCGATCATCGTCGTCGCCGTGCTGGCCTGGCGCCGCAAGCGCGCAGAGCGCGAACGGGTCGCCGCCGAGCAGCGGCGCCAGCAGGCCGCCGAGCTGCGGGACGTCGAGCGAGAGAAGGACATCGCCGCACGTGAGCGTGGTGCCGAGGCCGCCGCCGTGGACGCCGACGCGCAGCGCGCCCGGGTCGAGGCCGACCGCCTCGAGCACGAGGCGCAGGTGCGCGCCGAACAGGCGGAGCGGGTCCGGGACGAGGCGGAGACGAACAGGCGCGAGGCCTCGGCCCTCGACCCGGACTCCGACGACTTCACCACCGACGACGCGGAGCACGGCCGGCACACGCGCGACCCGGGCGGCCGGCCGCCGGCGTGACCGGCTCCCCGGCCGTCACCGCCCCGCGCGACGGCGGAACAGCATCGCCGAGAGTGGTGCCGCCACCAGCATGATCCCGACGCACCACAGGACGGCGATCCACCCGTTGTCGCCGATCGGCATGTCCAGCAGCAGGCCCCGCAACGAGTCCGTCAACGGCGTGATCGGCTGGTGCTCGGCGAAGGCCCGCAGCACCGTGGGCATCGTCTCGACCGGGACGAACGCGCTGGACAGGTAGGGCAGGAAGAGGACGAAGAACGAGAACGCGCTTGCCGACTCGACCGAGCCGGCGACCAGGCCGACGACAGTCGCCAACCAGGTCATCGCCAGGACGTAGAGGACGACCAGGGCGACCACGCCGAGCCAGTCGACGAGGCCCGCGTCCGGGCGGAACCCGACGGCGAAGGCGACGGCCAGGACGATCGCCGTCGTCACGAGGTTCTTGGCGACGGAGGCGACGACGTGCCCGGCGGGCACGGCCCAGTCCGCCACGGGCAGTGAGCGGAACCTGTCGACGATGCCGGTGACCATGTCCCCGGCGACCGACTGCGCCGTGTTGGCGGCACCGTAACCGGCGGTGAGCAGGACGACACCCGGGACCACGTAGTCGACGTAGTCCAGGCCGGAGCCACCCGTGGACAGCGCGCCACCGAAGACGTAGACGAACATGGTCATGAGCAACACGGGCAGCAGGACGTTCAGCAGCAGGGCGTCGAGGCTCCGGAGCTGGTGCCGGATGCCACGACGGGTGAACAGGGCGACGTCGGCGATCGCGTCGCCCGGTCGGCGCCGGACGGGCGCGACGGGCGCCGGCGCGGCGAGCGCGGTGGCACTCATGCTGCGACCTCCTGATCCGTCAGCGAGAAGAAGACGTCGTCCAGAGTCGGGCGCCGCAGGTCGACGTCGAGTACCTCGATGCCTGCGCTCGCCAGGTCGTCCAGGCAGCGGCGCAGGTGGTCCGGGTCCCTCAGGGCGAGGGTGACCTCCGTCGTCGCGCTGTCGTCGCGCGTGCCGGCCGGATCGGTGAGCGCACCGAGAAGCCGTCGAGCCCGTTCCGCGGCCCCGGCGGAGACGCGCAGCGTGAGCCGCTCCTCCCCGACCCGCCGCTTGAGCTGCTGCGGCGAGCCGGCGGCCACGATGCGACCTTCCCGCAGCACGGCGACGTCGTCCGCCAGCTGGTCCGCCTCCTCGAGGTACTGGGTGGTGAGCAGGACGGTCGTGCCGTCGCCGAGGAGACCGCGGATGACCTCCCACATCCCGTGCCTGCTGCGAGGGTCGAGTCCGGTGGTGGGCTCGTCGAGGAAGAGGACGGACGGCGCGGCGACGAGGGAGGCCGCGAGATCGATACGGCGGCGCATTCCGCCCGAGTAGGTCGCCACCCGCCGGTCGGCCGCCTCCGCGAGGCCGAACCGCCCCAACAGCTCGCCGGCGCGGCGGCGGGCGCCGCCGCGGCCGAGCCGGTGCAGCTGGCCGAGGAGCTCCAGATTCTCCCGGCCGGTGAGGATGTCGTCCACGGTGGCCTGCTGCGCGGTGAGGCCGACGATGCCGCGCACGTGAGCGGCCTGACGGACGACGTCGTACCCACCGATGTGGACGCTGCCGCCGTGCGGGCGGAGCAGCGTGGTCAGGATCCGCACCGTCGTCGTCTTGCCGGACCCGTTCGGGCCGAGGAGGGCGAGCAACGTGCCCGGCTCGACGGAGACCGAGACGTCCTTGAGGACTTCGCGCCCACCGAAGGACCGCCGTAGCTCGTGGACCTCGACGGCCGGGGAACCCGGGCGTGGGCCCACGTCGGCCAGTCGCGGTGATGGTGCCACCATGAAACGCTCCTATCTGTGTATGCCGTATACCTCAGCGTAGCGGTAATTGTGTATGCCGTACACACCCTTACGATGGTTGGGACTTCGAGGGGGAGCACCAGATGGTTCGACAGACGGCCGGCACGGACGCCGGTGACAGCCACGCCGCGGCGGACGGTCACGCAGGAGAGTCGCGGCTCGTAGAGCGCCGTGCTGTGGAGCGCCGCCGGCCCGGACCGCGTGCGGGCCTCGACGTCGACAAGATCGTCGGGGCGGCGATCGAGATCGCGGACTCCGAGGGCCTGAACGCGGTCTCGATGGCCAGTGTGTCCACGCGCCTCGGCTTCACCCCGATGTCGCTCTACCGGCACGTCGGTAGCAAGGACGAGCTCGTCGAGCGCATGCAGCAGGCCGCGATCGGCCCCCCTGCGCGCGACGTTCCCCCAGGCTGGCGTGCTGGTCTGCGCGCCTGGACGGTCGAGTACGTCGACCGTGCGCTCGAGCACCCGTGGGTGGTCGACGTGCCGATCTACGGGCCACCACGAGACCCGCAGTCGCTCAGGTGGCTCGAGCAGGCTCTGCGCTCCCTGCACGGCACCCCGCTCGCCGAGGGTGAGAAGGTGGGCGTCGCGCTCGTGCTGACCAACTTCGCCAGGAGCACGGTCTCGTTCACCGCCGGGATGCGCATGGGGGCACAGCGGGCCGGCGCCAGCGAGTCCCCGCGCTACGACGAGGCCCTTCGCTCCGTCACCGACCCGGAGACCTTCCCGTACCTCACCCGGGTCCTCGACTCCGGTGTCTTCACCATGCCGTCCGTCCCGGGCGACGCGGGCCTCGAGGACGACTTCGCCTTCGGTCTCGAGCTCGTCCTGGACGGCGTCGCGGCGCTCATCGATTCCCGCACTCGCGACTGAGAGCCCGGCGAGTCATCCCAGCGCGGCCACCACGCGGTCGACGTCGTCGGTCGTGTTGTAGAGGTGGAAGCCGATGCGCGCCTTGCCGGCCCGGACGCTCGCGGTGACCCCGGCGTCCGCCAGCCGCTCTGCAGCGCGGTCCGCGGTCAGGGCAACGATGGCGCTGCGCCGCGGCGGCAGGCCGAGCCGCTCCAGGAGCAGGTCCGCCAGGCCGGTGCAGTGCGCATGGACGGCGCGCATGTCCAGGTCCGCCAGGTACTCCAGCGATGCTGCGGCGCCGACGAAGGACAGCCATGCGGGTGACAGGTCGAACGCGCGCGGACCCTCGGCCAGACGCAGCGGCAGGCCGTAGACGGACTGCCACGGATCCTCGCCCGCGTACCAGTTGGCCGCCACGGGGATCGTGCGGCGGCGAGCGCGGGGATGGACGGCGAGCCAGGTGGCACCGCGCGGGGCAAGCAGCCACTTGTACCCGGCGCAGACCACCCAGTCCGCCCATTCCAGCTCCAGCGGTAGCCAACCCGCGGCCTGGGTCACATCGAGCAGCACTGGGACACCGGCGGAGTCGGCAGCCTGACGCAGGGCGCCCAGGTCGAGCAGGGAGCCGTCCGCGGACTGCGCCACGCTCGTTGCGACCAGGTCGTGGCCGGCCACCGCCGCGGGAAGCTCGGCCAGCGGCACCTCGCGGACGGTGACACCGCGCCGAGACTGCGCGGCGAACGGGAACGTGACCGACGTGAACTCACCCTCCGGGGCGAGGACGGTGGCGCCGTCGGGCACACCGGCGGCAACCATGGCGATCACCTGCGACGCGCTCGCGCCGATCGCGACGCGGTCGCCGGGTACCCCGACGATCCGGGCGAACGCGTCGCGGGAGCGCCGTACGCCGTCGTCGAAGTCCGATGGGACGTCCGCGCCGGCACGCCAGCGCTGCACGGCGGCCTCGACGGCGTCGGCGCCGGGGGCGGGCGGGACGCCGATGCTCGGGGTGTTCAGGTATCCGGGAGGGACGTCGAAGGAGGCGCCGAAGGCTTCACGCACAGGCCGAGACTAGCGGGGCACGCCTCGGAGTTGGACGTCGACGACGGTCGCGACGTACTGGCCCAGGCCGGCCTTGACCTCGTCCGGGCTCCTGGCGTCCGGCATCAGCACCACGTGGAAGAAGATCGCCCCCTCGATTGCGTCCAGCAGGGCCACCACGGGGGTGCCCTCCGCCAGCTCGCCGTCCGTGACCGCCCGCTCGACCCGTGGCGCGAGGGCGCGCATGCCGCGGGTGATGTCCTCCTCGCACACCTCCGCGAAGTCCTCCCGGTCTGCCACGACGGCGGAGTACAGGTTCGCCAGCGCAGGACCGTGCTCGCCCAGGAAGAGGTCCGCGCGAGCTCGGGCGTGCGCGATCAGGTAGTCGCGGATGCCGAGGCCATCCGTCTCGGGGCGGTCGAGGTGGGTCTGAAGGTCACGGACCGCCTCGAGGAGGAGCTGGCGCTTGTCCTTCCAGCGCAGGTAGATCGAGGACTTGCCGATTCCCGCGTGGGTCGCCACCCCGTCGAGCGTCAGGCCGGACCAGCCGCGACGCCCGAACAGATCCAGTGCCGCACGGTAGGCACGCGGCTCGGTGTCCGTGTGCCGCGGGCGCCCGGGCCCGCGGCGCGGGTCGGCCGTGGGCTCCTGCTGTGCCAGTGCCGCTGACTGCGTCATCGGGTGGACTCCTTCGTCCTGTCGCCCCCCTGCTGCTCAGGTCAGCATCGACGATACTCACGGGCGACGCCGTCGTCCCCCGGTTCGTGCACCGACGTGGCGGTCGTCCTCCGAGGACGTCAGCCCTCGTCGGCGATCCGCCGCTCCAGGTCCTGGACGATCTGGACCTCGGAGTCGAAGTAGGCCAGCCCCCAGTCGGCGACCATCGCGGGGTAGGTCATGTCCTCGCGGCCCTCCAGGGAGTGCCGCACTGCCTGGAGCTCGGCACGGCGGGTGGCGAGCGCCTCGAGGTGCTCGACGAGCATCGCGCGCAGGTCCTCGGCACTGCTGAGGTCACCCATGAGGAGACGCAGCGCCACGGGATGCTTGAGGACCGGGAATCCGGCCGGCTCGTCGGCGAGCCAGCTGCGCAGGGCCTGCTCGCCGTCGGGCGTGATGACGTAGCGGGTGCTGCGCCGGGTCGCGGTGCCGTTCGGGCGGGCGGCGACCAGTGCGGCGTCGGCCAGCCTGTCCAGCTCGCTGTAGACCTGGCTCATGGCGGGCGCCACCCAGTAGAAGCGGAGCGTGAGGTCGGCGAGCTGCTTGAGCTCGTAACCGGTGACGCCGTCCGCGGCCTCCTTGAAGGTCATGAGCCCCAGCAGGGCGTACGAGGTCGGCGTCAGCCGCGCCTTCGTCACGGCCGCTCCTTCCTGCCGTCCGCGCTCCGGCCCGGCCGGCAAATCTCTTGACTCGCCCGCGGCAGCGGTGTTCCATCTAGGAACATAACGGAAGGAAGGGCTCGTCGCATGACTGTGCCGGCCATCGAGACCTCGGGTCTCGTCAAGAAGTTCGGCAGTACCCGCGCCGTCGACGGCATCGACCTGGTGGTCGAGCCCGGCGGCGTGCACGGCTTCCTCGGCCCCAACGGGGCGGGCAAGACCACCACCATCCGGGTGCTCGCCACGCTGCTACGGCCCGACGGCGGATCCGCCCGGGTGCTCGGGCACGACGTGGTGAGCGAGGCGGACGAGGTCCGCGGCAAGGTGTCCCTGACGGGGCAGTTCGCCTCCGTGGACGAGGACCTCACCGGCGAGGAGAACCTGGTGCTCCTCTCCCGGCTGCTGGGCTTCTCCCGCTCGGGCGCCCGAGGCCGGGCCGAGGAGCTGCTCGCCGCGTTCGAGCTATCGGACGCCGCCGACCGTCAGGTGAAGAAGTACTCGGGCGGCATGCGGCGCCGGATCGACATCGCGGCCAGCATCCTCAACCCGCCCGAGCTGATCTTCCTCGACGAACCGACGACCGGGCTGGACCCGCGCAGCCGGAACCAGGTGTGGGACATCGTGCGCGCGATGGTCGACGCCGGCACCACCGTGATGCTGACGACCCAGTACCTCGAGGAGGCGGACCAGCTCGCGGACCGGATCTCCGTCATCGACCACGGGCGCATCGTGGCCGAGGGCGCGCCAGGACGCCTGAAGTCCGAGGTCGGGAGCGGCACGCTGCACGTCCGGTTCATCGAGCGGGCCGACGTGGGACGCGCGAGCGAGCTGCTCACCCGGGTGCTGGACGCCGAGGTGGAGACCGGCAGCGACCCGTTCGCGCTGGCGGCCAGGGTCACCGGCGCGGCAGAGGGCGCGAAGGCGCTCGAGGCGATCGGCGCCGCGGGGATCGAGGTGGAGAAGTTCTCGCTCGGTCAGCCAAGCCTCGACGAGGTCTTCCTCGCGCTGACGGGCCGGCCGGCGACCGAGGACCCGGAGAGCACGGACGACCCAGCGGATGGAGAGGCGGCATGAGCGTCGACGAGTTCGGGAGGACACCGACGGAGACACCGCCGGAGACGGCAGGCGACACGGCCGTCACGACCGCCGCCGAGGGCAACGGTCGGGCCGCGAGCGTCCCGGGGAGCGCGGTGGAGTCCGCGCTGGGCAGGCGTCCGGATCTCACGCGTCCCAGCGGCCTACGGACCTCGCTGACGTTCGGGTGGCGGGCGATGCTGAAGATCAAGCACGTGCCCGAGCAGCTCTTCGACGTCACGATCTTCCCGATCATGATGACGCTGCTGTTCACCTTCCTCTTCGGGGGCGCGCTGGCCGGCTCGGTGGAGGACTACATCCAGTTCCTGCTGCCGGGGATCCTCGTGCAGAGCCTGCTGATGATCACGATGTACACGGGCATCACGCTCAACACCGACATCGAGAAGGGCGTGTTCGACCGCTTCCGCTCCCTGCCGATCTGGAAGCCGTCGGCGCTGGTCGGCATGCTGCTCGGGGACGCCGTCCGCTTCACCATCGCGGCCACGATCATGATCACCCTGGGCCTGGTCCTGGGCTTCCGTCCGGCCGGCGGCGTCAGCGGTGTGGTCGCGGGCGTGGCGCTGGTGCTGGTCTTCGCCTTCGCGCTCGGCTGGATCTGGACCTTCCTCAGCCTGCTGGTGCGCACGGCCAACGCCCTGATGGGCGCCAGCATGATGATCCTCATGCCGGTGACGTTCGGCAGCAACATCTTCGTGGACCCCACCACGATGCCGTCCTGGCTGCAGACGTTCGTCGACGTCAACCCCGTCTCGGACCTCGTCACCGCCGTGCGCGGGCTCATGGCGGGCACCCCGGACGCCGGCGCGACCGTGACGGCGCTGATCGCCGCCGCCGTGCTCGTGGCCGTGTTCGGGCCCCTGACGATGTGGCGGTACGCGCGCCGGAACTGAGCCGATCGGGATGACCGGCCCAGTGAACGGAGGTGGCCTGAGTAGTCACTCAACGGGAACCAGGGCAACGCCAGAGCCGGCCGCACCGCAAGTGACTCGTGCAACGGCTGCTCGGGCGAGCATCTCGCAAGGTAGGCCCGACTCGGACCGCTCGACACCTGGTACCGCCCGTGATGCGCCTCGGGGCGTACGCGGTGACAATCAGATGTCCGGACCCGACTGAGAAGGGATCATCATGCTCGTCAAGAAGATGTCAGACATGGGTGTGCGCAGTGAGCACGCCTACACCGCCGCTGTGGCCTCTATCGGTCTGTCGTTCCTGTCATGGGTTACGAGCAGGAAGAAGGAGGACGCATCGTTGGCCCGCGCGGACCGGTGGGGAATCTTTGTGGGGCAGTGGGCACCGACCTTCTTCGGGCTCGGACTCGCACTGAAGGGCTACGAGGACGGCAAGCGGTAGTACTGGCGTCGCTCAGTGGTCGTCGAGGCGCGGAGAGTCGTCAACGGAGCCAGCGATTGCTCGCGCCAGGATCGATCGGCTGCGAAGGGCACGTAAGAGGCCCACACCGGTCACAGCTGTGGCGTTTCGCGGACACCCATGCCCATGCGGGGTCCGCCGACGGCATACCCGACGGCGGCCGCGAGTGCCAGGGCGACCGCGAGGGCCAGGAACGCGCCGGGGTACCCGGTGAGGGTCAGAGCCAGGCCGACGGCGAAGGGGCCCACCCCCATGCCGCCGTCGTAGGCGATGTTCCAGATGGTGCTGGCCGTGCCGGAGCGCCCGGGCCCGAGGTGGCGCAGGACGACGACGAACGAGTCGTTCTGCGCGGCGCCGAAACCGGCCCCGAAGACGGCCGCGGCGACAAGCAGCGCCGGTCCGCCGTCGGACACCGTGGCCGCCATGCCGGCCGCGCCGACGGCGCAGACGATCGCCGACGGCGCGACGAGCCTCCCGGGACCGTGCCGGTCGGCCAGGGCTCCGGCACCGAGCCGCGTGGCCACCATGACGACCGACAGCACGAACAGGGCGATGGACGGCATCGGCGACTCGGGAAGCGCGACGGGCAGGAAAGTCGCCACGGTGCCGAGGGTGGCGGCCGTGACGAGGAAGACGCCGGCGGCGGTGAACGCCCGCCGGTCGACCCACCCACGGGGACCCGTCCGGCGTGCTTGCCGACCGTGCTCGGGGAGCGACAGCAGCAGCGGCACGGCCAGCAGTGCCATGCCGGCCGCGCACAGGAACACCGGCGCGAACCCCCAGGTCTGGGCGAGCCACACGCCCGCTGGCATCAGGAACACGTTCGGCAGGCCGGCGGCCACGCCGTACCAGCCGGCGGCCGTGGCGACCTTGCCCGCCGGGGCGAGCTCGGCGGCCAGCGCCACCCCGGCGACCACGACGAAGGCGAAACCGATGCCGCGGACGGCCGAGATCGCCACGAGGGGCGCCAGGGCGTCCGTGAGGACGTAGGCGGGCGTGGCGACGGCGAGGACAAGGGCACCGACCGCCAGCATCTGCCGCAGGCTGAGCAGCCGGAAGAGCCACACCATGTTGAGCTGGGTGACGACGGTGGCGGCGAGCATGACGCCGGTCGTGGCGCCGACGCCGCTGCTGCCGGCGCCACCGTGCGAGGCCCACAGCGGGATCACCGACATCAGGGACGCGAAGTTCCCGATCGACAGGAACGTGGCTGCGAGCAGCAGGATGACGCCGGTGTGGACCGGCCGGGAGTGCCTGACGGTCCCCGGACCGCTCTCGTTCATCGCCACGGTCACAGCCTCTCGCGCCGGCGCCCGTGGCGGCCAATGCACAAAGGTGGTGCCGCTCCGGACGGGTCCCGGCACGATCGTCCCATGGCACAGCTGAGGGACATCGTCGTCGACTGCCACCACCCCGCAGCGCTGGCGCGCTTCTGGACCGAGGTCCTCGAGGGGTACCGCATCGCGCCGTACGACGACGAAGAGGTCGCGCGCCTCGCGGCCATGGGCGTCACCGACGTCGAGGACGACCCGACGGTGCTGCTGGAGCGGGTAGACGGCGGCCGCCCGTGCCTGTGGTTCCAGCGCGTGCCGGAGCCGAAGACCGTGAAGAACCGCGTCCACCTCGACCTTGCCGCCGATGACGCCGACGCCGAGCTGGCACGTCTCCTGAGCCTGGGGGCCCAGGTTCAGGCGGACCGGGGCGAGCTCGTCGTGCTCGGCGACCCGGAGGGCAACGAGTTCTGCCTGCTCCGCTGACCCGCACGTGTCGTGCCGGCGACTCAGCGACGGGCGACGTAGTAGCTGTTGATGAAGTCGCCTTCCACCTGCTCCACGCGCACGTCCGTGAGGCCGACATCCGCCAGCATCCGCAGCGCGAGCTGCTCGCCCCACACCGTTCCCAGCCCGGCGCCGTCGAGCCCGAGCGACACGGTCATGCAATGCATCGTCGAGACGGTGTAGAGGAACGGGGACCACGGGATCGCCAGGTTGTCCTCCAGATTGCTGGAAGCTCGCATGTCGCCCATGAGGAAGATGCCGTCCGGCGCCAGGTGCGCCGCGACCTGACCGAGCACCGTCGCCGGGTGCGCCTGGTCGTGGATGGCGTCGAAGGCGGTGATCAGGTCGAATGCGCCGGTGCCCGTCAGGTCCGTGACGTCCCGCACCTCGAAGGACGCGTTCTCCAGGCCCCACTCGGCCGCCTCCGCGCGGGCGGCATCGATCGCCTCGTCGGCGAAGTCGTAGCCGATGAACGCGCTGCCCGGGAAGGCGCTGGCGAGGAGGTTGAGAGAGTGACCGCGACCGCACCCGATGTCCGCCACGCGAATCCCATCGGTGAGCCGGCGCGTCAGCCCGGGCTCCAGGGGCACGATGGCCTCGACCAGCGCCGCGTCGTGTGAGGCGCTGCTCAGCTCGGACATCAGCTCGTGGAACCTCGTGTACGCCGAGTACGGCACTCCCCCGCCCTGGCGAAAGCTGTGGATCACCGCGTCCTCGACCTGGGAGAGCAACGGGATGAACTGCATGATCGCCGAGAGGTTGTCCGGCCCGGCGGCCCGGGCAAGGACGGCGGCGTGCGCGTCCGGCAGGCTGAACCGGTCGGTGCCGTGCTCGTGCGTGACGATCCGCGCCACCGTCATCGCACCCAGCCACTCGCGCACGTAGCGCTCCTGCAGCCCGGCCGCCTCAGCGATCTGCGTGCTGGTGGAGGGCGGGAGGCTGGTCAGCGTGTCGAACAGTCCGGTCCGGTGGCCGATGCTGATCATCAACGCCGTCGACGCCTGGCTGAGGACATCGAACATCCGGCCGGCGAAGGCCTCGATCTCCTCGGGAGGGGCCTGCGGGCTCGCGTGGCGGCCATCCGGGGCTGACGCCGGCGCCGCGGAAGGGGTCGTGGTGGTCATGGCAAGATCTCCGATCTTCTCGCGTCGGTCCGGAGGTCGCCGGACCCCTGTGACGCTAGGAGCGAGAAGGCGCCTCCCACATGGGCCGAATCATGCATCTCGTCCGGGCAAGGCCGTCCTGTCCCGGCCTCGCTCGCCCGGGCCGTCCTGCGCGGCAGCTCAGAGCAGGCCCCGGTCACGCGCCCAGGCCAACGCGGCGGTCCGGGTGGCCGTGTCCGTCTTCGTGTAGATGTTCGCGAGATGCCGGCCGACGGTCCGCTCGCTGATGACGAGCCGGTCGGCGATCTCACGGTTGGTGGCGCCCGTGGCGACGGCCGCCAGGACCTCGGTCTCCCGGGAGGTGAGGACGTCCCGGTGCCGGCCCCGCAGGCGGGCGACGTCGTCGAGCGCGGCGCGTGCACCCAGACCCGTGAGCGTCTCCTCGGCCAGGTCGAGGAGCCGCGTGGCGCCGTCGTGGTCACCGAGGGTGGCCAAGGCCCGCGCGGTGCAGATCCGCGCCCGAGCCACCTCGTGCGGTGTCTCGAGGTCCCGCCAGCGGTGCTCGGCCTCGTCGAGCAGGACCAGCGCCTCCCTCGGCCGGTCCCGAGCCAGCAGCACAGCTCCACGCCAGTGCGCGGAAGCGGCCAGCCAACCCGGGCCGGCGTAGGTCGTCGCGATCTGCTCCAGCTCGTCCGCGAACGTGCTCGCGGCCGCCACGTCGGCACGGGTCAGCGCGACCTCGATGCCCGCGGCCAGGAGCGGAGCCCGCCGCAGCGGTTGCCCGGCCGCCGCGTACAGGGCGGTGTCCAGCCCCTTGCGAGCCACGGAGGCACGGTCCGTCCGCAGCTGCAGCAGAGCCAGGCCGGGCTGCGGGCTGCGTCCGAGGTCGAGGGCGGCGGCGTAGGCCGCGGCCGCTGCGGAATGCTCGTCCCGGAGCCGGTGCAGCTCGCCGAGGAGGTAGTGCGCCTCGGCGACGACGGCCACGTTGATGCCGGTGAGCTCGCCGCACGCGCGCTTCGCCTGGGCCAGCGCCGCCTCCCAGCGGCCCTGGGCACCGAGCAGCTGCACGCGGTGGATCCTGCAGATGCCGGAGAACATCACGGCCTTGTCGAACTCACGGCACCACCGCTCAGTGGTGTCGCTCCACCGTCGTGCCCGCCGCACGTCGGCGAGGTCGTGGCAGACGTCCATCATCTGGCAGTAGAGCTTGCCCGCCCAGCCGTCGTCGACGTCCCCGGAGATGACCGGCAGCATCGCCTCGTCGAGGAGCGCGAGTCCCGGTCCGCGGTCCCCCCGGTGCACCGTGACCAGTCCCTCGGCGAACCGGCCGAGCGCGCTCAGGGTCGTGTCGTCGTGGAGCTGGGCGATCTGCTGCGCCTCCGTCGCGAGGGTGGCTGCCGTCTGCAGGTCGCCCTCGCCGAGGGACGCATCGGCCTCGACCACGCACAGGTATCCGCGCTCGCGGGCGCGCGGATGGTCCGCCAGCAGGCGACGTGCCCGCGCCAACCACGCCGACCCGACGACGGCGTCACCGCGCAGCGCCTCGTGGAAGCCGAGCAAGACCGCGTCCAAGGCCGCAGACGTGGCCTCGCCCGCCGAGAGATGCCGCCGGTGGAGCTCCTCCTGGAGGCGCAGGCTCTCGTCCATCAGGCCCAGCCACCACGACGCCTCGGCGAGGGCTGCCGCGTCGTCGGGTCCGAGGTCGCCACCTTGGCGGAACCCGGCCCGAGCCTCCGTCCACCGGCGCTGGGCGAAAGCCGCCCGGGCGGCGCCGATGTCGACCTCCGTGTCCACGCGCCACTCCCTCCTCGCCACACTCGCGAGTGCGCACAATCCTTCCACCGACCCGGCGAGCCCGTGGCGCCGTCGGGGGTCAGGGCTCGCAGCGCCGGTGGACGGCACGGGCCTCTTCCGGATCTACTGGACCATCATGTTGCCCCTCCTGCGCACGGCGCCCGCCCTCAGCGCGCTGCTGACCGGCGCACCTGACTGCTGTGGCCGCTGGTGGTCCACGCCCTGCTCGTCCGGGTCCCCGGAGGTGACGGGATGAGGGCGGACGAGCTGCGCCTCGGCGTCGTCGGCGTGGGCGCCCGGGCGCAGCTGGCCACGTACGCACCGGCGGCCGGGGCACGGATCGTCGCCGCGGCCGACCCGGCCGAGCGGGCGCGGGAGCAGGCCCACGAGCTGTACGGCGACGGCGTCGCCGTCGTGGCCGACCACCGCGAGCTGCTGGATGCCGGCCTGGACGGGGTCTTCGTGCTCACGCCCGACGACGCCCACGCGTCCGTCGCCGTCCCGTTCCTCGAGGCCGGTGTGCCGGTCTACCTCGAGAAGCCGATGGCGACGACGCTGAACGACTGCGACGCCATCCTGGCCGCCCAGGCACGCTCCGGCACGCTGCTGGTCCCGGGCCACAACATGCGACACATGCCGATCGTGACCGAGATGAAGCGGCTGATCGACGACGGCGCGATCGGCACGGTCAAGACCGTCTGGTGCCGGCACTTCGTCGGCCACGGGGGCGACTACTACTTCAAGGACTGGCACGCCGACGCCTCCCGCGCCACGGGCCTCCTGCTCCAGAAGGGCGCCCACGACATCGACGTCATCCACTGGCTGGGCGGCGGGCACACCGACCTCGTCACCGGCATGGGTGCGCTCCAGGTCTACGGCGACATCACCGATCGCCGCGACAACTCCGACCGGCGCATGCGCGACTGGTTCTCCTACGACAACTGGCCCCCGACCTCGCAGCGCGACCTCAACCCGGTGGTCGACGTCGAGGACACCTCGATGCTGCAGATGCACCTGGGCAACGGGGTGCTCGCCAGCTACACGCAGTGCCACTTCACGCCCGACTACTGGCGCAACTACACGGTGATCGGCACCGCGGGCCGGCTGGAGAACTTCGGCGATCTCGACGGTGGCGAGATCCGGGTCTGGAACCGCCGCACGGACTATGACGGCGCCGGTCACCTGACCGTGCCGGTCTCCGCCGGCATCGACGGCCACGGCGGCGCGGACGCGTTGATCGTCGCCGAGTTCTGCGCGGCGCTCCGCGGTGAGGCGACGCCACGCACCTCGGCCCTGGATGCCCGGGCCGCCGTCGCCACCGGGGTGTGCGGCACGGAGTCGATCCGCTCGGGCAGCGTGCCGGTCCGCATCCCGGAGCCGAGGCTCGGAGCGGACGACCTGACTCCGACCGGCGACACCCCCCACCGGCCGGACCTCGACCAGGAAGCGAGCGGCTCAGTGAGCACAGACGACGTCCCCCGCGTCGCGTTGATCGGCGCGGGTGGGATCGCGAGCGTCCACATCGACGCGTGGCTGGCGCTCGGCGCCGACGTGCGGGTGTACTCGCACGGCGACGCCGAGAACCTGGTGTCCGCGCACGGCGGCGGCACCCCGGTCACCACCCGCGAGGAGGCGTTCGACGGCGCCGACCTGGTCGACATCACCACCCCGACGTACACCCACGGCGAGGTGGCGGGTGCCGCGTTCGCCGCAGGCCTGGACGTCATCTGCGAGAAGCCGCTGGCGGTCACCGCCGCCGAGGCGGCCGAGCTGGTGGACCAGGCCGCGACGGCCGCCGTCGGGTTCTATCCCGCCCACGTAGTGCGGTTCTTCCCCGCTTATGCCGCGATGCGCGACCACGTGGCGGCCGGCGGTGTCGGTGACGTGGCGGTGCAGCGGTTCACCAGGATCGGGTCTCGGCCGGTCAAGCCGTGGTTCGCCGACCCGCACCTGTCCGGCGGGATCGTGATGGACCAGATGATCCACGACCTGGACTTCGCCCGGTGGACCGCCGGTGAGGTCGTGCGGGTCTTCGCGCGGCAGGCTTCGACGCCGGACCAGGCCGACCGGCTCGGTGTGATCAGTGCACAGGTCGCGCTCACGCATGCCTCCGGGGCGCTGAGCTACGTGACCGGCACGTGGGCGGCGCCGGGCACCGCGTTCCGCACCACGTTCGAGGTCGCCGGCTCCGACGGGTTCGTCCGACACGACTCGGCCGAGCACGCCCCGCTCCGGCTCGACGGCGGCGCCGCCGGCGAGGGCCGCGGGCTGCTGCCCGGGACGTCGTTCGACGAGAGCCCGTACCTGACCCAGCTGCGGGAGCTGCTCGCCGCCGTGCGTGGCGAGCAGACCTCGCGCGTGAGTGCACGCGACGGCCTCGAGGCGGTGCGCATCGCGGAGGCGGCGAACGTGTCGCTGGGCACCGGTGACGCCGTCGAGCTGGCAACGATCCTGGAGCACGCCTCGTGACCACTTCGCCCCGGAGCACCATCCCGCGCGGTACGCCGGTGAGCGGCCGGCCGCTGCGGATCGGCGTCGCCTCGTTCGCGCACACGCACGCGGTCGGGTACGTCACCAACCTCCTCGCCATGCCCGGCATCGAGGTGCTCACCACGGATCCGGACCACGGCGACCGTCCCGGCGAGAGCGGCGGCGCCTCGCTGGCCGGCGAGCTCGGCGCCGACTACGTCGAGACATTGGAGGAGCTCCTCACCTGGCATCCGGACGGTGTCGTCGTCTGCTCGGAGAACGCTCGGCACCGCGGCTACGTCGAGCAGGTGGCCGCCGCCGGGGCGCATGTGCTGTGCGAGAAGCCGCTCGCCACCTCGGTGCCCGACGCCGAGGCGCTGGTGGCGGCGTGCGAGGCGGCCGGCGTCCATCTCATGGTGGCGTTCCCGGTGCGGTTCTCCCCCGCGTTCGCGGCGCTGCGCGAGGCGGTCGACGGCGGGACGCTCGGCACCGTGTGCGCGGTGACCGGCACCAACAACGGCAAGCTGCCGGGCGGGCGCGCGTGGTTCGCCGACCCCGGGCTTGCCGGCGGCGGGGCGATGACGGACCACACGGTGCACGTCGCCGACCTGATGGATGCCCTGCTCGACGGCGCCCCGGCCCGCAGCGTCTACGCGCAGACGAACCACATCCTGCACGCCGACCGTGCCGGCGCCGAGACCGGCGGACTCGTCTCCATCGAGTACGCCGGCGGAGTCGTCGTGACCATCGACTGCAGCTGGTCCAAGCCGGACGACTTCCCCACCTGGGGCGGCCTGACGATCCAGGTGGTCGGCTCCGACGGCGTCGCGGACATGGACGCCTTCGCCCAGCGCGTCGACGGCTTCTCCCAGCCGCGCAGCGCCCCGCTCTGGCTTCCGTACGGCACGGACCTGGACGGCAAGCTCCTCGCCGAGTTCGTCGACGCCTTGCGGACCGGCCGCGCGCCGCAGCCGGACGGCGCCGTGGGCGTACGGACCACCAAGCTCGTGGCGGCCGCCTACGCCTCGGCAGAGCAGGGGCACCCGGTCGACGTCGTCACGGACTGAGTCGTCACGGACTGGGGATCCCCCGAGCGGCGCTACGGAAGCCGCGACGGCGGTCGCACCGCGGCCTCACCGGCACGCTCGGGCTCGAGCGGCACCGGGCTGACCAGCACAGCCAGGCCGCGATGGAGCAGGCCGTCGGACAGCACCTGGCATCGCACGCCCCCTCGCCCCCGCATCGCGACGTGGGCGCCCGGAGCGAGGACTCGGTCCATCCAGGCACAGGGATTGGCGGGCCGCCCGGCACGCAGCCGTACGGAACCGCCGCCCGACTCCAGCTCGAGCTCGTGACCCAGCAGCGGAGCCAGGTGGGCGCCTCTGAGGGTCACGTTGCGCCGTGTGCGGAGCGGGTCGAAGGGACCTGCGCCGAGGTCAGCGGCGATGGCCTCGAGGGCCTCCACGGCGAACAGGGTCACCGCGGCGTCCAAGTGTGCGGCCTTGCCGAAGAAGCGGTCCCCGACGATCCCCTTGCCGGCGACCAGCTCGACGTGGTCGGCGTCCGTCGTGGGCACGTCGGCGGCACCGTCGCGGGGCCTGCCGAAGTAGGCGTGCTCGGGCGAGACGAGCAGGTGCAGAACCTCCACGTCATACCTGAAGACTGTCACCGGTCCAGCTTCCCCTCACGACCTGGCCCGCACCCACGGTCCGTCCTCGCGGCCGACGGACGCCAGCACGGCAGCGCCGAGATACACCGCGAGCGGAGCGATGACGAACGGGAGGATGAGCTCCGGGAAGGCCGTGTGCATCAGATGCGAGCGACTCGGCGCCGTGCCGACTCCGAACCGCCCCACCCAGATCGCCGCGACGACAGCGGCCACCGGCGGGACGGCGTACCGGTACCTGCCACGAAGAAGAGAGACGGCGATCACGACGAGCAGAAGTCCGCCGACGCTCCATAGGAGCGACAGATTGTCCTTGTACCAGACTGTGATCGACACCAACGAGGCCGTCATCGCCACGGTCCCGACGCCCGACGCCAGCAACCGCCATCCGCGAGTCGGCTCGTCCTGCCGCGCAGCGATCGATCTCAGCGACACCAGCTGGCAGACGAACCACCCGGCCTCTTGTATCAGGTCGAGACTGCTTCCGTAGGCGACGAGGCTCGCCAGCACGACTGCCATCGCCACGGCCGAGGAGCCGAGGACGGTGAGTGCAGCGCGCCGGCGATTGAGGACCAGCGCGGCCAGTCCGAAGGCCCACAGTCCCCACACGATCGTGACGAGCACCTGCTCAGCCGGGAATGAACCGCCGTAGACAGCAGTCAGCACGGCATGGACAACCGCCTTCGTGGCGGGATACAGCAGGAGGAACGGCAGGATCCAGACCAGCACTCCACCGGTGTCCGCCCGTGCGTCTGCCGGCGAGCGGAGGAGGTCACGCGACCACCGCCCCGCAGCGGCCGCGAGGATGTTGGCCGAGTCCCGCACCCTTGGACGTTGCTGCCCACGGTCGGCCCCGTCCATGAGGGCCGAGACGATCTCCTCGCCCTTCGCCGCGCGATAGGACGGCGGGAAAGTGCGGACCAGGCGTCGGTAGCGATATTCGAGCAGTAGCCGGTCCGTGCTCATGCGATCCCCCTCGCAACTCCCGGCCGGTGGCGCCCAAGAAGGTCCAGCGCCCGCTCGGCGCGGCGCTCCAGCACGCGCGCCTCGTGGGCGAGGACCTGAGCTCCCGCATCGGTCAGTCGGTAGTACCGGCGAAGTCGAGAGTCGACGACCTCCTCGTGGTCGACCTCGATCCATCCACGTTCGGTAAGCCGGTCCAACGCTCCGTAGAGCGTCCCGATTCGCAGGGTGACCTCGCCGCCGGACAGCTCGCCGACCGCTCGGACGATGCCGTATCCGTGCAGCGGCTCGCGGGTGAGCGCCGACATGATCAGAAAGGCGGGCTCCTGCAGACGTCGCGACATGGTTGAGAAGATACCTTCGCCGCGAAGATCTGGAAAGACCATGGCGGCGAGCCAGTTCCCATCCGATCCGACGAAGCCGGCACGATGGCCGGGCGGTCTTCTCTGCTCGATCCACTACCTCCACGCCTGCAAGAACGACCCGTGTAGGTAGCGATTGCCGATGCCGGGAGTGCGCCGTCTCGCTAGCGTGACCAGATGTGGCGCGCCCGCGCCACGCCCGCCACGCGTCCACCGGAGATCACACGATGTCGCACGCCCCCCGTTCCCTGCGCTCGTTCGGCGGCAAGGTCGCTGCTACCGCAACGGCATGCGCCCTCGCAGCCGCCGGCTTGGTCGCCTCGTCCGTCGCGCTCGGGTCGCCAGCGCAGGCGGCGGAAGTCGAAGAGAGCCTCCGGTACGGCCCCGCCCAGGCACTCAGCGGTGCGACGTGGACGGTTCCCGAACGAGTGACGGAGATCCAGGTGACGGTCGCCGGCGGGGCCGGTGGGGGCTATGCACAGCACTGGTACGGCCTCGTGAACGACGTGACGGATGACTCCGTCTCGCAGATCAACAACGGACTGGGCGGCGCCGGCGCGAAACTCACCGGCACCATCCCGGTCGAAGCCGGTGACACGCTGACGATCTATGCGGGCGAGGCCGGCGAGGCAGCCCAAGGCGCCGTCGGTGGAAGCGCCGGCGGCGGGTTCCGTTCTGGCGGCCGGGGCGGTACCAGCGGTGGCCTCCGCGACGAATGCTATAGCGACTACGGAATGGAGTTCTGCGGCGAGGAAGGAGACGGTGGCTTCGGCGGGGGCGGGGGCGGTGGCGCCAGCGCCATCCTCATCAACGGCAAGGTCGTCCTCGCCGCGGGTGGCGGTGGAGGAGGCGGCGGCCAAGGGTCCAAAGACAGCTTTGGCGAGGGCGGTGGCCACGGAGGCCCCGCCGGCTGGCCCGGGCGCGGCGGCAGCGGCTCCGGCGGCGGCGACGAGCACGGGGGCCGTGGCCACGACGTCACCGACGCCACGCCCGAAGAGCCGCAGGACCGCGGCCAGGGAGGGGGAGGCTTGTCGCCCAACTCCAACTACGAGGCAGGGGCCGGAGGCGGAGGCGGAGGCGGTTACCGTGACTACGGCGGCGGAGGCCAAGACGGCTACGACCTGAACTACGCCTCCGGGCAAGGCGGCGGAGGCGGAGGCTCCTACTACGACGCGAACGAGTTCGCCAAAAGCTTCAATTCCGCGGGCGGCGACGGCTACGTCTCGATCCGGTACACGACGTACATCACGGAGCTCGAAGTGATCGAGCCCTCCACCAGACTGAGGACGGGCCAGACGTTCTCTCTGGCCGCCCAGGTCGCGCCAGCTGGTGGCAACGGCGTGGTCCAACTCGAAGCCCACACCGGCGGTCACGGAGTGACCTATACCGAACCCGTGGTGGACGGGACCGCGACGTTCGAGGATCTGTCCGGCATGGGCAGCACCGAGTTCTCGTACACCATGATGTTCTACCCGGGCGACAGCAGGTACACGTGGGCGAGGGCCACGGGGGAGATCACGATCGATCCGGGCGTTACAGAGCCGGCCCTCGAGAGTGATCAGACGGAAGTCGTCTACGGCCAGGAACTCGCCCTGACCAGCACGGTGCTGCCCGTCGCCCCAGCAGCAGGAACCGTGGACGGGTACCTCGCGTTCATGCGGTGGTCGGGCTTCGAGGTGGATGAGATATCGAAACTACCCCTGGCCGGCGGTGCTGCGGAGACAACCGCTGTTGCGGACCGGCTCGGCACCTGGTCGTACTTGACCTGGTACTCAGACCTGGAACGGTGCGCCGGAGAGCGTGGTCCTACATGCGATGGTCGCAGAGAAACCATCGACTTCCTCACGTCGCGGAGCAGTATCGTCGAGGTGAACGTCTCCCAGGCCGCGTCCGCGACGGCGCTCGATGGCGACCAGTCGATCCGGATCGGCCAGGACGCCACCATCACCGCGGCTGTTTCCACCCTCGCGCCCGGTGACGCGCCCGACGAGGGGACCGTGCAGTTCTTCGTCGACGGCGTCGAAAGCGGCGACCCGGTCACCGCCACCGACGGCGGAACCATCGAGTTCACCCTCCCCGACCTCGACGTCGGCGACCATGTCCTCACGGCCGAGTACTCCGGGAACGAGTTCCAGACCGGGTCAACCAGCAACGAGTTCCCTCTCTCGGTGCTGCCCGCCGACGCGACGCTGGACTTCACCGTCGCACCCGAGAACGGGCGCAGCACATACGGCCAACCCGTCACGCTCACTACCGATGTGTCGATCGAAGGTCCCGCTCGCACCCAGATCGGCGGCGAGGTCGAGTACTACGACGACGATGAACTCCTCGGCACCGCCGCCGTCGAACCGACGCCCGAGGCGGCGCGCGGTGACGCCGACAGCGGCGACGCGAGTGACGAGAACAACCAGGACAACGCCGGCGCCGACAGCGGCACCGCCACCCTCACGGTCGAGGACCTTGAGACCGGACCCCACGAACTGCGCGCCGTCTACACCGGTCTCGACCCGACCATCCACGGCGGCGAAACCGCGCCCGTCGCCTTCGAGGTAACGCCGGCCGCATCCACCACCACACTGACCGCGCCCCACGTCATCGAACACGGTGAGGAAGTCGAACTCGCAGCGGCGGTCGCGCTGGACCCCACCAGCCGTCTCCACCCTGCCGGCGACGTTCAGTTCGTCCTCGACGGCCAGGACGTCGGGTCGCCCACCGAGCTCGACTCCGGCACCGCCACCTTGTCGACGACCGAGCTTGAGGTTGGCACCCACCAGGTACGGGCGCGCTACCAAGGCGGCCCAAACACCACAGCATCGGAGTCGGAGGTCCTCACCATCACCGTGACCGAACCAACCGCCGCCGACCCCTCCGGCACGAACAGCACGAACGGGACGAACGGGACGAACGGCACGAACGGGACGAACGCGTCAGGCGGCGCCAACGGGGGCGCCTCGAACGGGGGCGCCTCGAACGGGGGCGCCTCGAACGGGGGCGCCCATGTTTCAGTCCTCCCCCTCACTGGCACCGGACTCACCACGACATTCGTCGTCGGGGCGCTCCTCCTCACCCTCCTCGGGACCGGACTCACTCTCGCAGCCCGCCGTCAACGACAGCCCACCGAGTAGCACCAGCGAGCAGCACGAGGACCAACCACGGGGCACGGTCGCGGAATCCACCCCCATCCGCGGCCGTGCCCCGCGGTCGAACGAGGTCAAGACCCGGCGCCGGACCACCACGCCGACAACGCAGACCGCGAGTTCACGCTGACCCGCTCGAAGATCTGCCGCACGTGCGCATCGACTGTGCGCGGCGACACCGTCAAACGCTCAGCGATCTCGCGATTGGTCAGACCGGACGCGACCAATCCGACGATCTCGCGTTGACGGCCGGTGAGTTCGATCGGAGCGGCCACTTCGGCAGGCACCCACACACCGCGTTCCATCAGCCGTCCGGACAGCCGCGCAGCGAGTAGCGCATCACCATCGAGGAGCGCCCTCGCGTGATCGACCAGCAACCCAGGAACCGGCCCGTCCACGTGACCGACGGAGGCCTCCAGACCGTCCAACTCGACCTGGGCGTCGGCGTCCGCACCGTGGCGCGTGAGCGCCACGAGCCGCAGGTGCCGAGCCCGCGCAACGCCCCACCAGAGCCCTTCCTTCTCACTGCGCGCCGCGAGATCGCCGGCTCGTTCGGCGGCGTCCGACTCCCCCAGAGCGAGCGTCGCAAGGGCGATGTTCACGTCGTTGTCGGTTGCGATCACCTTCGACGCCCGTGAGTGGGTGCGTTCGAAGTGCCCGATGGCTTCGCGCGCGTCCGAGACCTCGCCGAGTGCCGCCGCAGCGACCGCCAGCCCCGCCCATGCCGTCGCCGTAAAACCCGAGGGATCTCGCACCGCGTACCGTGCGAGCGCTCCGCGAAAATGGGCGGCGGCATTCGACCACTCGCCGCGCGCGAGGCTGTAACGCCCCTCACCGAGTTGAGCGACCGACGGGTCGAGTTGCGCGTACGGATCGACTTCGGCGATACGTCGACGTCGCGGTGGCTCGACCTCGCCGGACCAGATCCCCGCGAAGAAGCGGGCCGCCGTCACCTCACCCAACAGCCACGGCGCCGTCAGCGCATCCACCCGCCAGGTTCGTAATGACTCGTCCGCCAGTGCCACCGCGCGCTCCAGGCGTCCGGACTGACCGAGCCCGAGGACCAGCGAACCCATCATGACCGCACGCATCGTCGGATCCGTAGTCGTGCGCTCCCGCTCGTCGAGCTCATCGAGACAGTCGGCGTACCTCCCTGCGTAGGCGAGCCGGGTGAGGGCGTCCACCCGACGGGTCTCGTCCCACGCCGGATCCGAGAACTCCGCGGACGCGAGGGTCTCCAACGCGCCGTCCAGGTCGTCATCGCCGTACTGCGCGAGGTCCGCTCGGATCCGCGCATGCGCCGACCGACGGGCATCATCGCCGACCCGCGGGTCGAGTAGGTCGTCGGCTCGATCGAGGTCGTCACGCGCACCCGCGGCGTCACCCGCATAGCGCCGCGACGCCGCCCTGGCAAGCAACACGTCGATCACCCGTGGGTCGTCGCAGGGCAACTGGTCGAGCGCAGCCTCGGCGAGCCGCGCGACCAACTTCGGATCGGCCAACATCGTCGCCGCGTGCACCGCCTCCAGGAGGTGGCTCCGCGCGGGCTCCACGCCGCAGGTGAGCGCCCAGTCCACCGTCGAGAACAACGCCGCAGGATGCGCCGTGGCCCGGGAGCCCTGAGCGGCCGCGGGAAGACGATGGAACAACTCCCGACGCCGCCCGGGCAGCAGCGTTCCGCGGATCATCTCGGTGTGGATCGGGTGGACGAGCCGGGCCTCCGGTGTTCCCTGACGGAACGACGGCTCGATGACGACCAGACCCCGCAGCCTCGTCGCTTCGATGGCGTCATCGGTCACGACGTCACCGAGCACATCGAGCGTCGTCGGCCCGGCCAAGGCCAGTAGATCGACCACGTCCCGCTCGGCTTCCCCCAGAGCGGAGAGCTCGGCACGGATCAGGTCCCCGATGCGTGTGCCGACGATTCCGGGGTCCCGCCACAGCCACGCGCCGTCAACGAAGGCGAGCGCGTCGGTATCGCGCAGTGAGCGCACCAACTCACGCAGGTAAAGGGGGTTCCCTTGGGTGATGCTCGCCAAGTGCTGCGAGGTGTCGCGTGACACCGGCCCCCCGAGCACCCGGATCAGCAGCTTCTCGACGTCCTCCACGTCGAGCCCACGCACGTCGATCTGGGCGAGCAGGTCATCGCGGAACAGCGCATGGAAGGCCACTGGCGGGCCGGGAAGCCGACGGCAGGTGGCGATCAGCCGAGCATCACCGTTCTGCACGAGCTCGGCGAGGATCACCGCACTGGGGTCGTCGAGGTCGTGCACGTCCTCGATGTGAATGGTCGGGTCACCCTCGAGCTCGGCCAGGGCTACCTTGGCGAGCGCAGAGATACGCCCCACCGCGTCACCGCCGGGGTCGGCGGGAGTTCCAATCAGGGGCGCGAACACCTGCCAGGGCGTCGCCACGGTCGGGGACGGCGTGCGCAGGACCACCGTCGTTTCGTGTGCCTCGTCGAGGTCATCACGCGCGGAGGCGGCGAGGACGGACTTGCCAACGCCAGGGTCGCCGACGATCAGCGCGTTGACGCCCGCGCGTAACGTCGCGATCATGCGTTCGCCCACTTCAGGCCGCGCTAGGATCGGCCACTCCTGGTGCCCGGTCATCGCGTCGTACAGCACCCTTCGGTTACCCCCGAGACGCGTCGCGCTGCGCACACCACGGCGGGATCCGTCACGCGGTCAGTCTAGGAATGTGGCTCTTCACAATCCATGGTGTGGTCGCTGACAGTTGCGGTCGGCGCGTCGGTCGTCAGATAGGGGTCGAGGCCTTCCGATTGGGATTCTCGCCCAGAGTGCCCAGACACCGACGCATACGAGAAGACCCGACGGCGCGCCACCCGATGCGCGATGGTCTGCACCACGCTGATCGGCTGCCATGCATGCGAACGTCGCGCTTCCCTCACCCGTGCCAAACTTACGAGTCTCCCTGGGATGTGGTCGCCTTCGCCCTCGGGTGAGCGCAGAACGGGCGCCATCCCGGAGGATGACGCCCGTTCTTCAGTGGTGCGCGAGGGGGGAGTTGAACCCCCACGCCCTTTCGGGCACACGGACCTGAACCGTGCGCGTCTGCCTATTCCGCCACTCGCGCATGCTGCCGAAACAGCAGATGAAACGCTACCACGCACCCCCGTACCGATCGACGGGCGTCGTGCGGAATGGACGTGATCCCGGACACGCAGCCCGACTGTGGTTGTGGCGTGTTGCCGACCCGCTCCCGGGACCGGCTGTGAGCCGGTCCCGGGTGCGCCCACGGGTCAGTGCTGCGGGCGGGCTGTGCCGCGTCGTGCGGTCAGCGCCGCGCCGCCGGTGATCAGCAGGGCTGCGATCAGGGCCAAGCCCGCGACGGTGGTACCGGTGTCGGGCAGTCGACCGAGCCCCTCGTCCTCGTCGTCGGTGCCGTCGTCGCCACCGGCCGCGGGCGGCTCGACCACGGGGTGCGCGGTGCACAGCGGGCTGTCCTCGGCACACTCCTCGGGCGCCTCGTCACCGGTGACGGTGATGAAGTTGCCCAGGTGGTGGTCGCCCTGGTCGGCCCAGTCGAGAACCTCGACGGTGTAGGTCACCGTGACGGCCGCGCCACCGGCGAGGGCGCCGGTGACGGTGTAGCTGTCGTCACCGGACTCGACGCTCAGGGCCTCGTCCGAGGCCTGCGGCTCCTCGACGACGCGGGCGTCGTCGAGGACTCCGGCCATGTGGTCGGTGTAGTCGATCTCGCCGTCACCGGCACCGGTGTTGGTGAAGGAGACGGTGTAGGTCACCTCCTGACCGTCCTCGAGCTCGGTGCCCGACTCGGGGTCGGCCGACTTGACCACGGCGATGTCGCTGACCGGGTTCGCGGTGCAGTCCGCGTCCTGGCCGGGCTCCGCGTCACAGACCGGCTCCTCGGGAGTCTCCTCCTCGGGGTCGAGCAGGAAGTTCGCCAGGACCGCATCACCGAGCTCGCCCGGGTCGTTGACCCGCACGGTGTAGGTGACCGTGACCGTCTCCCCACCACCGACGGTGCCGGTGATGGAGAACCTGCCGTCCGCGACCTCCGAGGCCGTCAACGAGTCGTCCGAGGCGGTCGGTTCGGCGACGATCTGGGCGTCGTCCAGGATGTGGGTCAGGTCATCGACCCGGTCCACCGGGCCCTGCCCGTTGCCCTCGTTGGTGAAGGACAGCGTGTAGGTCAGCTCCTGACCCGCCTGGACCGTGGTCCCCGTGACCGGGTCGACCGCCTTCGAGTCCGACATCACCGGCACCGGGTGGTACGTGCACAGCGGGTCCTCGTCGGCGCACTCGGCCGGCGGATCGGTCACCCCCGGAGGCAGGACGAAGTTGGCGAGCATGTCATCCCCACGCTCCCCGTCCGGCCGGACCTGCACCGTGTAGGTCACGGTGTAGCTCTCCCCAGCCGGGACGGTCCCGTCGATACCGAGACCACCATCGCCGGTCGTGACCGACAGGGCCGGGTCCGAGACGGTCGGCCCGCCGACGACTCTGGCGTCGTCCACCACGCCGGTGAGGTCGTCGGTCCAACCCTCGACCGCAGCCGTCGCGGTGCCGGAGTTGGTGAAGGTCAGCGTGTACGTGACCTCCTCACCCGCGAGCACGGTGGTGCCCTTGTCCGGCTCGGCGTCCTTGGTCACGTCCAGCAGCGCACCCGGGATGCTCACCCGCCCGCACGGCTCACCCGTGACCGGGTCCACGCCGTTCTCGTCGGCCGGGTCACAGTCCGGAGCCGGCGGAGGCGTCGTGCACTCCGGATCATCGACCCCGCACTGCGGCCCGAACGCCACGTTGATCAGCTCCGTGTCACCCTCCCCGGTGTAGGTCACGTCATAGCTGATGGTGACCACCTCACCAGGGGCGAGCTCTCCGGCCCAGGAGATCAACGGCTCCGCGAACGAGGGGTCCGCGCCCAGGTCCGCGGCCAACGTGTCGGTGTCGACCGTGGCGTCGTCCAGAACCTCGGACAGGTCATCAATCACCACGGCCGGCCGGGTGGCCGTGAAGGCAGCCGTACCCGTGTTCTCCGCCGTGACCGTGTAACTCACCGTCTCACCCACGGCGGGGATCTCGGTCGCATCCGCCGACTTCGTCACCGCGAGCCGCGGCAGCTCATAGCCCACCACGTCACACGGCAGACCCGTCGCCGGATCCGTGCCGTCCACACAATCCTGCGGAACCGGCGGCACGCACTCCGGGTCATCCACCGCACAGAACGTCTGGAAGGCCACGTTGTCGACCTCCAGATCCCCGGCACCGGTCAGCTCCACGCTGTACGTGATCGTGACCGAATCACCCGAGGCCAGCGGGCCCTCCCACATCAACCGCGGCTCATCGAACGCCACGGTCCCGCTCGAGGCCCGCACGTCACCGCCATAGGTCGCGTCGTCCAGCACACCGGAGAGATCGTCCTGGATCCGCGCCGGCTCCTCGGCCGTGTAGTCACCCGGCCCGTTGTTCGTCACCTCGACCGTGTACTCCACCGTGTCACCGATCCGCGACTCAGCAGTCGCCGTCGACGACTTCTCGATCTCCAGCTCCGGCAGGCCGGGCAGGTCGAGCGCGAGCGTCTCGTCGATGGCGTGGTACGTCCAGTCGTCGATGCGGCGGGTGTCGCCCCAGCTGCCGCCGACGCCGTCGTTGGTGTTGTCGCTGCAGTCCCAGCCGTGGACACCGCCGGTGCTGGACACGCCCATGGTGCCGTCGAGGTCCGGGGTGACGCAGGCCCGGTCCTCGGTCCGCAGCTCGGTGTCGTCCCAGTAGATGGTCTGCGAGCCCGTCTCTGGGCCGTTGAGAGCGGTGACCTCGAGCCCGCCGCGGCGTTCCACGTCGAAGCCGACGAAGTGGATCTCGCCCACCTGATCGATCACTGCCCGGGCGGTCAGGTCGGTGCTGTACGGCACGGGATTGCCCTCGCCGTCGAGGCCGTTCCAGTTGACGGTGCCGTCCCCGTTGACGACGCCGAGCGGGAGCGTGACGTCCACCGGGTCGCCATAGCTGCCGTTGCCGTCGACGTCGATCTGGACCTCCATCTGACCGCTGAAGTTGGCGACGTCGACGGTGAAGGTGCCGCTGCGGTCGGTCGGCGAGGGCTGCGCGAAGGTGAGGTCGTTCAGGCTCGGCTCCGTCACCGGCGGGTTGAGCCAGCGGGTCGTGCCGTCGGGCCAGGTTGCGGTCGGCGGCATGTCCGCCGCCGGCCGCTCGAAGAAGATCTTGTAGGGATCGCCGCAGTTGCCGGGGGTGTCGTACTGGTCACCCTGGCCGTAGTCGCCGCCGTCCTGGTAGCTCAGGTAGGCCGAGGTGCACGTGCCGGCGAGGGTGTTGCCGGCGGCGTCGGAGTTGAAGCTGGAGTCCACGCCGTTGTACTCGGTGTAGCTGGCCTGGTAGAGGAAACCTTCACGGCTCAGGTAGAAGAGATCGAAGTCGGTGCTTTCGCCGTCCCTCGCGCCCATCTGAGCCATCTGATAGTTCGACGACCACACCCGACCGGGGACATCGGCGGTGCCGTTCTGGACGCTGATGTCCCAGTCGAAGTAGCTGGTCGACGCTGCCGCACCCACCACCTGGAAGTCGATCGTCCACACGCCCGGGACGGTCGAGGTCAGATCGGTGAAGCCGCAGCTCAAGAGGGTGTTCATCGCGATCGTGCAGCTGTCGCTTTCGCCGCCGGGTCCGTTGTAGCTGACGAGGACATCCTGATCACCGATCGAGGGACGCATGACCTTGGTGAACAACAGGTCGAGGTTCTCTCCCGCACCGACGTAGGCGTAGAAGGTGTTCGGCGAGCGCACGAGGCTCGTGCCCGGCGTCTCCTCCGCCGCCGCCGGGGCCGGCGCGGCCACGGTGGCGACGGCCGCGAGCAGGGACGCGACCAACGAGAACAGCATTAACGACGCCACGCCGCGGCGCGCGCCATGTGCTGTCGTACCGCCCCGCCGCCACCGGGCCACCTGCCGCTTCGACGTTCCGCGCTGACCGCGGCGTGCAGTGCTTCGAACGTCTTCCGTCACGACAACCCCCTGCTCGGCCCACGCTGTCCGGCGGGGCGATGACGCTAACGGGCCAATATGTATCGTGAACGACGTCTCCGCGTCCAGTATCTGGAGACGTCGAACTGTGATCTGGACGTCCGGTCGGCCGGCCGCAGGCGCGAGCGCCACGGTGGGATGGGCGTGCGCGATCGCCGCGGCATGCGTTGCTCGTCGACCCTCAGCAGGGCGCGGACTGCGCGCGCTGCGGAGACCGAGCCGTCCCCGCCCCGCAACAATCCCGTCATTTCTTGGTCTCCGCCGCGCTCATCAGGGTGTACATCCGGACGAACAGGTCCTGTCTCGTTACGATCGAGGGGCCGGGCCGTGGCACGCCCACGCCGGTGGCGAGACCGGACGCCCCGAGTCCGGAGCTGACGGCCGGACTGCACACCCGGCGCACGAGCCGGCACAAGTCGGACACGATCCGGGCACCGGCCCGGGAAGGAGTACTCGATGGGTGTCCTCGACCGCTTCGAGAAGGGGGTGGAGCGCTTCGTCAGTGCGGCGTTCGCCAAAGCCTTCCGCAGCGAGGTCAAGCCCGTCGAGATCGCCTCCGCCATCCGGCGGGAGATTGATGACCGTGCCGCTGCGGTCTCCCGCGAGCGCACCGTCGTCCCGAACGAGTTCGTCGTCGAGCTCTCCACCGCCGATCTGGAGCAGATCAACGCGTTCGGCGCCGATGCCCTCGCGGACGAGATGTCCGACGCCGCCACCGAACACGCCTCCTCGCAGCGCTACTCCTTCGTCGGACGTGTCGAGGTCAGCTTCGTCGAGCACGAGGACCTGTCCACGGGCCGGTTCAACGTCCGATCCGCCACCCGCCGCGGCGCGGTCGCCCCGGCGACCTCGACCGATCCCTCCAGCCGTCATCCCATCATCGACATCGACGGCGAGCGCTATCTCCTCACCGGGCCCGTCACCGTGGTCGGCCGCGGCAGCGAGGCGGACGTCGTCGTCGACGACACTGGTGTCTCGCGCCGCCACCTGGAGATCAAGGTGACGCCGGCCGGCGTCATCGCCACCGACCTCGGCTCCACGAACGGCACGTTCGTCGAGGGCCACCGCATCGACGCCGCGACCCTCGTGGACGGCAACACCATCACGCTCGGACGCACCCGCATCAAGTTCTGGACGGGCACCGATCCCTCCGGCGACGAGGCGAGAAGCAGGTGAGCCGTTGAGCGAGCTCGTCGTCACCCTGCTGCGCGTCGGATTCCTGGTCCTGCTCTGGCTGTTCGTCCTTGCCGCGCTCAACGTGCTCCGCAAGGATCTCTTCGGGACACGAGTCACCGCGCGCGGCCGCGGCCGGCGCAACCGCGGCAATCGGGCCCCGCAGAACGCCCGCCCGGCGCGGAACGAACCGACCAGGCTCGTCGTCACCCAGGGACCGCTGGCCGGCACGACCATTCCGCTCGGCCCCTCCGCGGTGCTGGTCGGGCGATCGCCCGGCTGCACGCTCGTCCTCGACGACGACTACTCCTCGAACCGGCACGCCCGCTTCTTCCCCAAGGACGACGGCTGGTGGGTCGAGGACCTCGGATCGACGAACGGCACCGTGGTCGGCCCCGAACGTATCGCCGGACCGGTCCAGGTCCCGCCCGGCACACCGGTACGCATCGGGCAGACCGTCATCGAGCTCCGGCGGTGACCCCGTGACGGTCCAGCTGCGCTTCGCGGCCCGCTCCGACGTCGGCCTCGTGCGATCGGTCAACCAGGACTCCGGGTACGCCGGTCCGCACCTCCTCGTACTCGCCGACGGCATGGGCGGACCCGCGGGCGGCGACATCGCCTCCTCCGTCGCCGTCGCCCACCTGGCCGAGCTCGACGACGCCCATGGCGCCGACGACCTGCTGGACCTCCTGCGCTCCGCCATCGAGGCCGCCCACGCCGAGCTCGTCGCACGGTCCGACGCCGATCCCGACCTCGCGGGACTCGGCACCACCTGCATCGCGATCCTGCGGGCCGGCAACAAGCTCGCCATGGTCCACATCGGCGACTCCCGCGCCTACCTGCTGCGTGACGGCGACCTCACCCAGGTCACCGAGGACCACACCTTCGTGCAGTACCTGGTCTCCACCGGGCGCCTCACCGCCGAGGAGGCCGAGCGGCACCCGCAGCGCAACGTCATCCTGCGGGCGCTCGGTGACAACGAGGGCGACGTGCAGCTCGACGAGTCGCTGCGCGAGGCCGTCCCTGGAGACCGCTGGCTCCTTGCCTCCGACGGTCTCTTCGGCTTCGTCTCGCACGAGACCATCACCGAGACGCTGACCGCCGTCGAGGACCCCGCCGCGTGCGCGGAGGAGCTCATCGAGCTGTCCCTGCGGGCCGGCGCACCCGACAACGTCACCTGCGTCGTCACCGACGTGGTCGACGACGAGGACGGACCCATCGCCGCCGACACCACGCCTCAGGTGGTGGGCGCCGCGGCCGACGCGCGTCTCCGGGCGTCTCGGGGCGGCAACAGTGCCGCCGCACGCGCCGCCGCGCTGACCACCTCTCCGCCCACCGCCGGCGGCACGGAGGAGGACGAGGTCGACAGGCCGCGGCCCTCCGCGGCGCGGCGGTGGATCGGTCGCCTGGTCGCCGCGCTGCTCGTCCTCGGTGCGCTGACCGGACTCGGGTACGCCGGGTACAGCTGGACCCAGACTCAGTACTTCGTCGCCCCGTACGGGGACTACGTCGCCGTCTACCGCGGGATCCCGCAGGAGCTCGGGCCGGTCCGGCTCGCCGAGCTGCACGAGCGGAGCGATCTGCGGGTCGACGCGCTCACGCCCGTCGCCCAGGACCGGCTGGAGAGCCCCATCACCCGCCGCTCCCTCGCCGGCGCCGAGGACGTCGTGGACACGCTGCGCGACGCGACCGTCGAGCCGGAACCGACACCGACGCCCACCCGGACTCCTGACGCGCCCTCGGGCACGGCGACCACCGGCCCCGCCGACGACGGAGCCGAGCCGACGACGGAGCCGAGCTGATGGCCATCGTCACCCAGGCACGCGCCCGGACCGGCCGGGCGGCCGAGCTCGGCCTGCTCGCCCTGGCGCTCCTCATCGCCGTCGGGGCGTACGCCGAGGTCTCCCTGGCCGTCACCGGCGAGCTGCCCGCCAACCTGGCCACGCGCGCCGGCGGGCTGGCCGCGCTCGCCCTGGTGGCGCACCTGCTGGTGCGGTGGAAGGCGCCGTACGCGGACCCGGCCATCCTGCCGATCGTCGTCGCGCTCAACGGCATCGGGCTGACGATGATCTACCGCATCGACCTGGCCACCGGGTCGAGCGGGGACACCGGGCAGGCCGACCAGCAGCTGATGTGGACCTTCGTCGGGGTGGCGGCCGCCGTCGCGACCCTATGGTTGATCAGCGACCACCGGGTGCTGCGCCGCTACACGTACACGGCCATGGTGGCCGGACTCGCCCTCGTCGCGCTGCCGCTGGTGCCGTTCCTGGGGGTGTCCGTCAACGGCGCCCGGATCTGGATCAGCATCGGGCCGATGTCCTTCCAGCCGGCCGAGCTGGCCAAGATCGTCCTGGCGGTCTTCTTCGCCGGCTACCTCGTCACCGAGCGCGACACCCTGGCCCTCGCCGGCCGAAAGGTCCTCGGTCTGCAGCTGCCGAGGGTGCGTGACCTCGGCCCGATCCTGCTCGCCTGGGGCGCCTCGATCGTGATCCTGGTCGGGGAGCGGGACCTCGGGACCTCTTTGCTGTTCTTCGGCATGTTCGTGGCCATGCTCTACGTCGCCACCGAGCGGCTCAGCTGGATCCTCATCGGCCTCGGCCTCTTCGCCGGCGGAGCGGTGCTGGCGGCGTCTCTGTTCGGCCACGTCGCGGCGCGCTTCGACGCCTGGCTGACCCCGTTCGACCCCGAGATCCTGGGCCGCGACCCGGGCGGCTCGGGACAGCTCGTCAGCGGCCTCTTCGGCCTGGCCTCCGGCGGCCTGACGGGTACGGGCTGGGGCTACGGCTACCCGACGACGATCCCGTACGCGAACTCGGACTTCATCGTCGCCGCGCTCGGCGAGGAGCTCGGCCTGACCGGTCTGCTCGCCATCTTGATCCTGTACCTCATCCTGGCTCAGCGCGGCCTGCGGGCGGCCATCGGCGTCCGTGACGGCTTCGGCAAGCTCTTCGCCTGCGGGATGGCGTTCGTGATGGCGTTCCAGGTCTTCGTCGTCGTCGGCGGCATCACCCGGCTGATCCCCGTCACGGGCCTGACGACGCCGTTCCTCGCCCTGGGCGGGTCGTCGCTGGTGTCGAACTGGATCATCGTGGCCCTGCTGCTGCGTATCTCGGACTCGGCGCGGCGGCCGGCTCCGCCGCTCGTGGACGACGGTGCGCCGGACGACCGCCCGGCCGGTCCGCCCGGCCGCGGACCCGCAGCCGGCAGCGACGACGAGACGCAGGTGGTGACGCTGTGAACCCACCGATCCGCCGCCTCGCCGTCGTCGTCGTCGCCATGTTCCTCGCGCTCATGATCGCCGCGACGTCCGTGCAGTTCTTCCAGGCCGACACGCTGAACGCCCACCCCCGCAATGTCCGCACCATCTACCGCGAGTACGGCCGCGACCGGGGACCCATCATCGTGGCCGGTGAGGCCGTCGCGAGCTCCGTCCCGGTCGACGACAACTACGGCTATCAGCGCGTCTACCCCGAAGGTGAGCTCTACGCTCACGTCACCGGCTACTTCTCCACCGCCCACAACCGGCTGACGGGTCTGGAACGGGCCAAGAACGACGTGCTCAACGGGACCTCGAGCTCGCTGCTGCTCGAGCGCATCCAGACGCTCGTGACCGGCCGGCAGCCACAGGGCGGTGCCGTCCAGCTGACGATCGACCCGGCGGCGCAGCAGGCCGCCGCCGAGGGGCTGGGCGACCGGTCCGGCGCCGTCGTCGCGCTCGACCCCAGCACCGGTGCCATTCTCGGCATGGTGTCCAGCCCCAGCTTCGACCCGAACGCCCTGGCTTCGCACAGCCGGGAGGAGGCCGACGAGGCCTGGGAGGCATACACCGGCCCGGACTCCGGAGAACCGCTGGTGAACCGCGCCATCGCCGGCGACCAGTACGCGCCGGGCTCGACGTTCAAGGTCATCACTGCGGCGGCGGCCCTCGAGAACGGTGACTACTCGCCCGACACGATGGTGCCGGGCCCCACAGAGCTCGACCTGCCGCAGACCGACCACATCATCCAGAACCCCGGGCAGCTGCCCTGCGGCGACGGATCCGGCGAGGTCACCCTGCTCCAGGCCTTCCGACAGTCCTGCAACACCACGTTCGGCCAGCTCTCCATGGACCTCGGCGACGACGCGCTGCGCGCCCAGGCGCAGGCGTTCGGCTTCGGCGAGGAGCTGGAGATCCCGATGGAGGTCACTCCGTCGCGGTTCCCCGAGGAACCCACACCCCCGGAGCTCGCGATGAGCGGCATCGGCCAGGCGAGCGTCCGTGTCACGCCGCTGCAGATGGCCATGGTCGCCGCCGCCGTCGCCAACGACGGCGTCCAGATGCATCCGCACCTCGTGGCGCGCGAGCTCACTGCCGACCTGGAGGAGGTCTCGGTCACCCAGCCGCGCGCGCTGCGGCAGTCGGTCTCCTCCGAGACCGCTGACGCGCTGACCGGGATGATGCGCGAGGTGGTCGCGAACGGCACCGGAACCGAGGCTCAGATCCCCGGGGTAGAGGTGGCCGGGAAGACGGGCACGGCCGAGATCTCCGCCGAGGTGGAGCCGCACTCGTGGTTCCTCGGCTTCGCCGATGCCGCCGAGGGGTCGACGCCGGAGGTCGCCGTCGCGGTGCTTGTGGAGAACGGCGGCGACGGCGGGGCCACGGCCGGCCCGATCGCCCGTGAGGTCATGGAGGCGGTGCTGCAGTGACCGTTCCATCCTCCACGCGGCCCGCGCGGCGGTCTCGTACCGGCGCCGGTGCGGCGCCGAGGCCACGCGCCGGCGTGGTCCTCGGCAGCCGCTACGAGCTCACCGACCGCATCGCCGTCGGAGGAATGGGAGAGGTCTGGCAGGCGCTGGACCGGCGGCTCGGCCGCACCGTGGCGGTGAAGGTGCTGCGTCCCGAGCTGACCGGCGACGAGCTCTTCCTCGCACGGTTGCGCACCGAGGCCCGCAACACGGCCGGCCTGCAGCATCCCAACCTGGCCAGGCTGCTCGACCACGGTGAGGAGCGTGGCTCGGGGTACCTCGTGATGGAGCTCGTCTGCGGCGAGACGCTCGCCGACCGTCTGCGCTGCGCGGGGACCGTGCCGGCGGAGGATCTCGTGCCGATCCTGGTGCAGGCATGCCGCGGGCTCCACGCTGCCCACACGGCCGGGATCGTCCACCGGGACGTCAAGCCGGCCAACGTCATCATCACCGGCGACGGCGAGGTCAAGCTCACCGACTTCGGCATCTCCCTTGCCGCGAACCAGGCTCCGATGACCTCGGCCGGCATGGTGATGGGGACCGCGCACTACCTGCCGCCGGAGCAGGCCACGGGCCACCCGGCCACCGCCGTCGGCGACGTGTACGCCCTCGGTGTGCTCGCCTACGAGTGCCTGGTGGGCGAACGGCCTTTCACCGGCCGGACGCAGGTCGATGTCGCCGTCGCGCACGTCAACCAGCCGGTCCCGGCACTGCCCGACGCCGTCCCGCCCGGGCTCGCGGCCGTCGTTACCCGCATGCTCGAGAAGCACCCGGCTGACCGCCCCGCCTCGGCACTCGCCTGCGCACGGGAGCTGGAGAACTCGCTGGCCGGAACCGAGCAAGAGTTCACACCCGAGCACCAGCCGGCGGACGAGCTCGAGTCGGCGGGCGAGTCGCAGGCCGCGGGCACGTCCCGGCCGGCACTCGTGACGACGACACGGCGGTCGGCCGCACCGGGACGACGCCACCTGGCCACCCGCCCGACGCCCAGGCTCACCGGTTCAGTGATCGAGCGCACCGGCTCGGTGGTCCAGCACCTCGCCCTTCCCACCACGACCTCGCGGCACAGCAGCGGCCGGCGGAGGACCCCAGCATCGGTGCGCACCTCCGTCGCTGGGGCTCGAACGCCCGCGCGGGTCCGGCCGGCACGACCGGTCCGGGCGCACGTCGGCCCGTCGACGACCGCGGTCGCCCTTCAGCGGGCCAGGGAATCGGTGACCGGCTGGCGCGTCCCCACCTGGCGGGAGCTGTCCGCGGACCGCGTCTGGCTGGTCTCGATGGCGGTCGTCCTCACCGTCCTCCTGGTGCTGACGGCCGTCCTCGCCGGAGCGGGCCTGGGTAACCTGGACAGCGCCGCCCGGAGCGCGAGCCCTCCTCCACCGCCCGCGCACAGCTCGCCCATGATTCCCAGCACCGTTAGGACAAGTAGTGGCTGACGAGATACCCCGTGTTCTTGGGGGGCGCTACGAGGTCGGCGAGCTCATCGGCCGCGGCGGCATGGCCGAGGTGCACATCGGCTACGACAGCCGCCTGTCGCGGACCGTCGCCATCAAGGTGCTCCGTTCGGACCTCGCGCGCGACGCCACCTTCCAGGCCCGGTTCCGCCGCGAGGCGCAGTCGTCGGCAGCCCTGAACCACCCCTCGATCGTCGCGGTGTACGACACCGGCGAGGAGGCCGTCGCCGACCCGCACGGGAACAAGATCGCCGTGCCCTTCATCGTCATGGAGTACGTCGAGGGCCACACGGTGCGCGACCTGCTCGCCGGCGGCGACCCCGTACCGATCGACGAGGCGGCGGAGATCGTCGTCGGCGTGCTCTCGGCGCTGGAGTACTCCCACCGCGAGGGCATCGTCCACCGGGACATCAAGCCGGGCAACATCATGCTGAGCCCCACCGGCCAGGTGAAGGTGATGGACTTCGGCATCGCCCGCGCGATGGCCGACTCGGCGGCGACGATGACGCAGACCCACGCCGTCATCGGCACCGCGCAGTACCTGTCCCCCGAGCAGGCGCGCGGCGAGGTGGTCGACGCCCGATCGGACCTCTACTCGACCGGCTGCCTGCTGTTCGAGCTGTTGACCGGCCAGCCCCCGTTCTCGGGCGACTCCGCCGTCGCCGTCGCCTATCAGCACGTGCGCGAGACGCCGCGGACGCCGTCGATGATCACCCCCGATGTACCGGAGGTCCTCGACCGGGTGGTCCTCAAATCGCTCGCCAAGGACCGCGACGACCGCTACACCGACGCCGCCCACATGCGCAGCGACCTGCTCGCCGCCGTCCGAGGCGGGCAGGTCGAGGCCCCGGCCGCCGCGGCCTGGGTCGCCGCCGCGGCGGCGCCGACGACCGTGCTCTCCGGCGGGCAGGGCGCCACCGCCACCGGCACGATGCCCGCCTCGGGTGCTGCCGCTGCCGCGGAAGCGCCCGCGGAGGAGGACCGGCGCTCTCGGTGGTGGATCTGGCTGCTGGCGCTGCTCGGGCTGGCGGCGGCCGCGGGCATCACCTACCTCGTGCTCAACCAGACGGAGGAGCCGCCGACCGAGCCCGCGATGGTCACCGTCCCGGACATGACCGGGATGGACCAGGTGGACGCCCGCCAGGAACTCGATTCAGCGGGTCTGCAGGCCTCGATCCAGGATCCACGGCCCTCCGACGAGGTCGAGGAGGGCCTGTTCCTCTCCTCCGACCCGCCGGTCGGGCAGCGCGTGGAGGAAGGCACGACGGTGCAGCTCGTGTTCTCCTCGGGTCCCGAGACCGTCCAGGTCCCGGACATGATCGGCATGAGCCAGGAGCAGGCCCGAGCCGCACTCGACGAGGCCGGGCTGAACTTCGGCGGTGAGGAGACGGGCGAGGCCCCCGACCTCGAGCCGGGAACGGTGATGGCGGCCAGCCCACCGGTCGGTGAGGCGGTCGAGCCGGGCACCGACGTCACCCTGACGATCGTGGGCGAGACCGTCCAGCTTCCCGACCTCACCGGTATGCCCGAGGAAGAGGCGCTCGCGCAGCTCGAGAGCCTCGACCTGAACTCCAGCACGCAGGAGCAGGAGTCGGGCGACTTCGAGCCCGGGACGGTGCTCGAGCAGTCCCACCCGCCGGGCATCATCGAACGCGGTACGACCGTCACGCTCACCATCGCCGTCGCGCCGCCGGAGGACCCGACCGACGAACCGACAGACGAGCCCACCGACGAACCGACCGACGAGCCGACGGACACGGAGACCACCGACGACGGCGGCGGTGGCAACAATGGAGGCGGTAACAACAATGGAGGCGGTGACAACACCGGCGATGGTGGCGGTGGCGGTGGCGGCTGACCGCCCACGCTTCCGGTAGATCCCACCGAGGGCTACTCGAAACGCCGAGGGCTACCGGCCGAGCTGTAGCCCTCGGTGTTGCGAGTAGCCCTCCCTGCGGGCGGGGCGGGCCTCAGCCGCTCACCGCCGAACCAGCGGCGCTAGACCTTCCGAGCGGGCCAGGGCGTCGCCGTCGCCCGTGGCGGCGAGCCAGTTGGCAAGCAGACGGTGACCGCCCTCGGTGAGCACCGCCTCCGGGTGGAACTGGACGCCGTGGAGCGGCAGGGTCCGGTGCTGCAGCCCCATGACGATCCCCTCCGAGGTCTCAGCGGTGATCGCCAGCTCGTCGGGGACGGTGTCACGCACGACGGCGAGGGAGTGGTACCGGGTGGCCGTGAAGGGCGTGTCGAGGCCGGCGAGGACACCGGCGCCACGATGGGTGACCTGTGACGTCTTGCCATGCATGAGCTCCGGCGCGTGCGTGACGACACCGCCGAAGACCTCGCCGAGCGCCTGGTGGCCGAGGCACACGCCGAGCATGGGCCTGGACTGGTCCGCACACGCCTCGATGAGCCGGATCGTTCCGCCCGCACCCTTCGGCGTACCGGGACCGGGCGAGACCAGGACGCCGTCGAAGCCTTCGAGGTCGCGCGGGATGGCGTCGTTGCGCACCACGGTCGTCTCGGCCCCCAGCTGCTGGAGGTAGCCGACGATCGTGTAGACGAAGCTGTCGTAGTTGTCGACCACGAGGATCCGGGTCATGAGGGTGCTCCCACGGTGCTGGTGTGTGCCGACGGCGGACGGTCCTGACATTCTTGCACCGCCGGGCACGACGGGGATGTCGCAGCCTTCTCTCCCCGGACCATCGAGCAGCCGGGCTCGCTCGGCGGGGACTTCCCTCAGTTGCGATCCGCGAGGACCTCGGCGTGCTGGAGGGCGAGCGGTCCGGTGTAGGCGGGCAGCTCGATGTCCTCCTCCTCGGTCACGGACCATCCGAGGCCCACTGCCTCGACGTACTGCAGGTAGACCTGAACACCGGCGGCGGCATCCAGGCCACGTTGCAGGGAGTCCTGGTCCCCGATCGCCCGGATGACGTACGGCGGGGAGTACGTGCGTCCGGCGATGTGCAGCACGTTGCCGACGCACCGGACACCGGTGGTGGACACCACCCGGTGGCCCTGGATGGACATGGCCTCGGCCCCGCCGGCCCACAACGCGTTCATGACCGCCTCGATGTCCTGCTGGTGCACGACGAGCGCGTCGGGCGCGAACGCACCCTGGTCGTCTTCAGGGATGGGCGGGGCGTCCCAGAGCTGGACCTCGAGGCCCGGCCCGTGAACGGCCTCGAGCCCCACGGCCGCCGCCGGCACGTCGCTACCCGCCGGCCCGTCGCTCACCGGCTCCTCGCCGGCGGTCAGCTCGGCGATCTGCTCGCGCAGCGCGGCGTTCTCGGCCTCGATCTCCTCCAGCCGTTCGGTCTCGGCACGCGCGAGGCCTTCGAGGTTCTGGGGCTGGCGCAAGCTGTCACCCGCGAAGACGGAGGCGTTCGTGGCGAACAGGAGCCCTGCGAGCAGTCCGACCACGCCGGTGCCGACCGAGATCCGTCTCGGCATCCGACGGCGCTCACCGGTCTCGGGAGCGGTCGAGCTCACGTTTCTCCTCCCGGCTCGCGGCCGTGGACCCGGCCGTGGCGGCCTGCGTGCGACACTACGCTAGGTCACCGGCAGGTCAGCGCACGGCCGGTCAGACCCGTTCCGTGTGCGACGGGGCGGTCCGGCAGGCACGCGAGCCCGTGTGAGGAGAAGGTGGATGCCCGAGTCCAAGAAGCGTAAGAATGCGGCCCAGAAGGGCAAGGACCGCCCTTCCGCGACCCGGGCCGGCCAGTCCGGCAACGACGACCCGGCCGCCAGGCGTGAGCGGTCGGACGCGCCCCCGCCGCCGAGTCCGCGTTGGTGGGCCCCGACGATGGTCACCCTCATGGTGATCGGCCTGATCTGCGTCGTGCTGACCTACCTGATGCGGGGGGACGCCCCGGTCCCGGGCCTGGGCAACTGGAACCTCGCGATCGGGTTCGGCGTGATGCTCGTCGGTTTCTTCATGACGCTCCGCTGGCGCTGAAGGCACCGCAGCGCTGTTTCCACATCTCTGGACAGAGGTTTTTGCGCGCCGCGCCAGCGCGCCCGCCGGACGGTCCCGCCAGGCGCGAGCGGCGTCGGCCAGCGTGCTGACCTGCGGTTTCGTAACTGACGCTCGGTCGTCCGGGGCTAAATGACAAGGCTGTAGTTCTCCACATGGTTGCCCACATCTGTGGATGTCCACGCGCGGGCTTTTCCACAGGTGTGTACACAGCCGTGGAAAGTTACACCGTTGTGACCATGCCTTCTGGCGGTGGCAGTGGCGGTCAGACGGTTGCGTACCGGAGCGCGACGAGCACGAGCAGCAACATTGCCATCGAGGCGGTGCCCGCCACGCTCAGGGTGGTACGTCGCTCCTTGGGCGCGTAGACGTACGCCAGCCCGAGCAACGCGCCCACCACGGCACCGCCGAGGTGTGCCTGCCAGGAGATGCCCGGATAGATGAACCCGATGGCGAAGTTGATGGCGAACAAAACCAGGATCTGCGTGGCGTCCCGACCGAAGCGTCGGAGCACGAGGAAGATCGCGGCGAAGAGACCGAAGACGGCGCCGGAGGCGCCGACCACGGACGTTACCCACGAGAGTCCGGCAGGGTCCGCCAGCAGCAGCACCGCCGTCGAGCCGCCGAGGGCGGACAGCAGAAACATCGCCACGAAGCGCCATCGCCCGAGCGCCGGCTCGAGGACGCTTCCGACGATCCACAGGGCGTACATGTTGACCGCCAGGTGGAGCCAGCCGGCGTGCAGGAACGCCGCGGTGAGAAACCGCCACGGTTCCTCGTCACCGCTGCTCGGTGCGAACGCCAGCTGCTGCAGCACGTCCGGCGTGAAGCGCTGGGTGAGGTAGACGAGCACGCAGAGGGCGATGATCGTGATCGTCACGACTGGCCGGCCGGATCGGTACCGCCCGCCGAGAACCGTCTGGGTCGGACGCACCGACGCCTGGGCCTCCCGGACACAGTCGACGCACTGCACACCGACCGCCGCCGGCCGCTGGCACTCGGGGCAGGCGGGTCGCCCGCAGCGCTGGCACCGGACGTAGGAGATACGGTCCGGGTGGCGCGGGCAGACGGGCATCTGCGGGGACCCGGACTCCCCGGTCTGGTACGTCATCCGCGCTTACTCGGTGACGGACACCGAAGTGATGGTGATGTCCTCGGTGGGCCGGTCTCGTCGGTCCGTCGGCGTGGTGTTGATCGTGTCGACGACGGCGCGAGAGGCCGGGTTGGTGACCTTGCCGAAGATGGTGTGCTTGCCCTGGAGCCAGGTGGTGGCACCCGTGGTGATGAAGAACTGAGATCCGTTGGTGCCCCGGCCCGCGATCTTGCCGGCGTTCGCCATGGCGAGCACGTAAGGCTCGCTGAAGTCCAGCTCGGGGTGGATCTCGTCGTCGAACTGGTAGCCGGGTCCGCCGGTGCCCTGTCCGAGGGGGTCGCCGCCCTGAATCATGAAGTTCGGGATGACGCGGTGGAAGATCACCCCGTCGTAGAGCGGCCTGTCGGTCTCCTCCCCGGTGGCCGGGTCCGTCCAGGTACGCGCGCCCGTGGCGAGCTCGGTGAAGTTCGCGACCGTCTTCGGCGCGTGGTTCGGATACAGCTCGACAGTGATGTCACCGACAGTCGTGTGCAGCGTGGCTTCCATAGACCGATCCTCGCACGACGGTCCACGACTGTGGCACCCGGGCGACCCTCGGGGCCCCGGAGCACCGCTCGCGAGCCAGTCCCAGACCCCGCACGACGATCCTCATGGCAGAAAATCCGGGCACCCACAAGCAATCGGGCCGCAAACCGTGCAAGATGGGACCCTGTAGCACTGGCGGTACCACCTCCGGTCGCTGCCGGACTGTCCTTCGACGACCAGGGAGAGCACATGTCGCGCAAGCGCAAGATCATCGAGGCGGAGAGGGTGCGCAAGCAAGCGGCCGAGCTCGGAGCGATCGCGCAGCAGCAGGCGGCCGTCGCCGCGCAGCAGGCAAGCCACCTCGGGCATCAGGCTTCCGAGTTCGCCGACCACGGCAAGGACTGGGCTACCCCTCGGGTCGAGGCGGCAGTCGACTGGGCTGCTCCCCGCGTCGACAAGGCATGGCGCAAGACCGTGTCCGCCACGGCGCCGAAGATCGAAGAGGCCACCGAGAGGGTTCGCCCGGCAGTGGACGACGCGTACGAGCGCCTGGTCGACGACTATCTCCCCCGCATCCAGAAGGCCATGCAGGACGCCGCCGAGGCCTCGTCCGGCGCGAGCGGCGTCGGGGCCAAGGCCGGGAAGGCCGGCGCAGCCGCCAAGAAGGCGCTGGCCACTCCGCCGAAGAAGGGCCGCCCGGTCGCCAAGACGTTCGGCTGGGTCGTCGTCGGGACCGTGGCGGCCGGCGCCGGTTACCTGCTGTGGCGCCGCAGCCAGCCGGTGGACGACCCGTGGGCCGAGGAGTACTGGGACGACTCCACGGCGCCCGCGCCGGGGACGTCCGGCTCGAGCCCGACGGCGAAGCTCTCGGCCGCCGCTGCCACCGCCAAGGAAAGGACCTCCGAGGTCGCCGGCAAGGTGAGCGAGACGGTCAGGGAGAAGACCAGCGAGGCGAAGGCGAAGGCCGGCGACAACGCCGCCGAGACCACCGCCAAGACGGCGGACACCACTGCCGATGCCGCCGAGACGGTGGCAGAGAAGGCCGAGGAGGCCGAGGGCGACGCCGCCAGGAGGGCGCCCGGTGCTGCGGGTACTGGCACCTCCGGCTCCACCGGCACGACGGGTTCCACCGGCACGACGGGCACGACCGGCACGGCGGGCTCCAGCGACACGAAGGGCCCGGGCAGCACCAGCTGACGCGACACCTCCACTGACAAGGGCCTGGCGTTTTCTCGCCGGGCCCTTCGTCGTGCCGGGCCGCAGACACCCGGACGGTGCGCAGCCGCAGGCGGGCGCGGACGGGTCAGACCGCGTCGTGCGAGCGGACGCCGGGCTCGGCGCGCCCGGGTAGCAGCCCGAGCCCGTACGCCTGAAGCAGCGCCGAGGCGCGGTCGTGGACACCGAGCTTGGCGTAGATCGCGATGGTCTGCTTCTTCACAGTGTTGACCGACACCGTCAGGGCCCTGGCGATCTCGGCGACGGTGTCGTGGTGGACCATCTGATCGAGCACGACCGCCTCGCGCGGGGAGAGCGTCACAAGCTTGCCCGACTCCGGATATACGTCCGGGCGTGCGTCGATGCGGCGGCGCACGTCGGCGTCCAGGTCGATATCGGTGAGCTGGAGGAGCCGGTCGCGGGTACGGCGCGGGAGGGTCGTCAACGGAACCAGTGTGCCGATGTGCCTGGCGAGCCTGTGCCCTCGGGTGAACGCCTCAGCCGCGGCGGACCTGTCGTCCATCGCCACCGCGGCGGCTGCTTGGATCATGAGCAGCTCGGCCCGGTCACGCGGGACGCAACGCCGGTCCCACAGGTTCTGGGAGACGATGCTGTGCGAGAGGGCGTACTCTCCGGCGATCAGGGCGAGCCGGGCACGGGGGACCGCTGATGCCACCGCGCCGGGACCGGTGACGGCGCCGGCGATGAGCCGCTGCGCCCTGTTGAGCTCGCCTTGCGCGAGCATGAGCTCCGCGGAGCACCGGTCCAGGATCCATCGTGCCGTCCCTCGCGGCTCGATGCGGGGATGGACGGTGCCGAGGTGCTCGAGCCGTGCGAGGGCCGGGACCGGGTCGTCGAGAACGAGCGCCTCGCGCGCACTCGCGTAGGCGATGAAGGGCCACACCTCGACGGCGTCGGTGCCGTCCCCGGCCAAGGCGAGCTCGCGACCAGCTGCCGCGTCATCGAGCTCGTCGAGGTGTAGCAACGCCCGGGCGATGTGCGCGGGCACCGACACGAGATGGTCGAGCCACACGGGTTGCGTGGCGAGGCCCTCGTGCACACCGAGCCAGAACCGCGCGTCACCGGTGCTGCCCAAGGTGGCGTGTATCAGAGACAGGTGCGCTGTCGCCATGCCGGCCACGAGGTCCATCCCCTCGCCCGTGGCGGCGTGGTAGCTGCGCGTCGCTCGTTCCAGGGCGGTAGGCGTGTCGTCAGCCAGCAAGGCGGTGAGCGCCCACTGCGCGTCGAGCAACGCGGCGTTGCCTGCACTGATCGTCGGGAGGATCGAACCCTCGGCGTCGACGCGGTTCGTGAAATCCTGCGCGAGCCTCAGCGCAGCGAACGGATCGCCGTCGACGCGGTGCGCGGCCATCGCCGCCGCGACCGCCAGCGACTGTTCGTCATGTGTCCGGAACCGCCGCACCGCGTGCATCGCGCCCAGGTGGCGCAGCTGGGCCCCGAGGTGGCCCGCACGAGTCCTGTCGTCGACATGGGGGCGTAAGCCTGTCATCGTGGCGGCGGCCAGGCCGAGTATCGGATGCTCCTCGACGGCGGTCCGGGGTGGATCGGCGTAGGCGGCGACCGCCGCGTCAGGATGGGCGACGACCAGCTGGAGGCTTCGTGCCGTCCACTGACGCGCCAGGAGCGGCCAGTCCTCGCCCGCCCGGGCGTGCCGGAGCACGGCTTTCTGGGCACCCGCCCGAGCGTCGGTCACGAGCATGCGCGCGATCGCGCGGTGCACGTGGGCGACCCTCTCCGGGTGCCGACCGGCGAGGGTGTCGGCCAGGAGGCGACCCACGAGAACCGGAAACCGCCAGGCCCGGGCATCCGGCCGCATCGGGGCCTCCTCGAGCAGACCGTGCCGCTCGAGCCGGACGAGCAGGGAAGCCGGCGTGTGGTTCCCCAGCAGGCCCTGGGTGTAGGGATCGTCGACCAACAACGTGCGAACGAGGTCCTCGGTGATCTCCTCGGCGACTGCCAGACACATCGCGACCTCCGCGACGCCGTCGTCGACGATCTGCGGCAGTACCGCCTCGCGCAAGAGGTGCAGCGCGACGTCGCTGGCGAACGACGCCGCGGTCGGCGGGGTGCGATCGAGGACCAACTTGGCGGCGGCGAGCCAGCCGCCGACGGCGCCGTGCAGCTCGAGGGCCCGGGCGTGGCTGAGCTCGTGCCCCCAGGAAGCGGCGAACGTGGGCAGCTCGCCCACGGTGACGCTCAGGTCCCGCCCCGTCAGCACCGTCATGGGCAGCTCGTGGACCTCGGCCTCTTCCTCGATCGGGTGGAACGTGCGTGCGCACACCAGGATGTGCACCGTGGGCAGCTGGGACAGCAGAAGGCACAGCCCGGCGGCGGTCGCGGGATCGGTGAGGGGGTCGGCGTCGTCGATAACCAGCACGAGTTGCTGGACGTGGTCGGACAGGTCCTCGGCGAGCTGGGCTCCCCATTCGCCGGAACCGGTCGATTCCAGGCGCAGCGCCGCGGCAGTGACCAGGCCGCCCTCGACCAGCGCGTTGCGCAGAAGCTCGGCGAAGACATCGCCCCTGGAGGCGCGCGCCGATCGGGCATTCAGCCACACCACATGCGCGCCTTGCGCGCGCTGGCGTGCCGCCCAGGTCGCGGCAAGGGTGGTCTTGCCCATGCCGGGGAGGCCACGAATCACCGTGAGCGGCGCCAGCCGGTCCAGCCGGCGCAGGAGCCACTCGCGATCCACGACCCGTGCTGGTGTTCGAGGAATCCGAGCGGATGTGGGCGCGCCGAGCCGACGCGCTATCGATTGCCGTGTTGACGCCAACGTCATCCAGGTTCCCCCCTGCCGGGAGTGTAGTGCGGCAGCCGTTCGGTGGTGCGGCAATGACTATTCGGCTCGTCACCGTCGGTCGGCGTCGGTGTTGTGGGCGTCGGTGCCGCGGGCGTCGGTGTCTCGGGCCTGGTGTCCGGGGCGTGGGCGTGGGTCGGCCCCTCGAGTCTTGGTCGGTCTGGGGGAACCGGTCAGGACTCGAGGGGCCGTGTGCGGGGTGGGGTTAGAGCAGGTCCTCGAGCCTCATCCCCGGTGTGGTGGTCCCAGCGGCCAGCCGGCGCCGCCGGCTGAGGCCCATGAATCCTCCGCCGACACCGACGAGGAGCATCGCGCCCAGGACGGTGGCCAGCGAGACCGGGGCACCGGTGTTCGGCAGGCCCGGGATCAACGGGGCGGAGGCCGTGTGGTGCTCGGTCGCGCAGCCGGGGTTGCCGTCCGCGGCCGGGACACAGCTGCCACGCTCGTCCGGGCTGGTCACCACGTTGTCCATGGTGGCGTCGGGCTCATCACCCACGGTCACCGAGTACGTGAGGGTCACGACCTGGTCGACCTCGAGGTCACCGGTCCAGGTCAGCTGGTCCCCGGCCCGCTCGAGCGTGCCGGAGGACGCGGACGCGTCACCGTTCCAGTCCGCCACCGAGAACACCCCGGAGAGGTCATCGACCACGATGGCGTCCTCGACCCCGGCGGTACCGACCTGCTCCACGACCACCGTGTAGGTGACCACGTCACCCTGACCGACCTGCGACCCGGACTCCGGGTCGGAGGTCTTGGAGTACACGTAGGCACCGTTGAGGTGCTCGGTGGTGCACGCCTCGTCCTGACCCTGGGCCGGGACACACTGCCCGTCGGTGGTCACCACGTTGACCAGGTGGCGATCACCCTCGGCCGTCACGGTCACCGAGTAGGTCAACGTGACCTCCTCATCGACCTCCAACGGCCCCGCCCAGGTCAGCTCGGGCTCCTCGAACGCGACCTCACCGGCCGTGGCCTGCGCGTCATCGT